>NZ_JBQZFV010000012.1:0-151500 GCF_052691735.1 Serratia sp. NA_13 | reverse complement strand
CTCCTATGCTCAAACTATAGGGCAGGATCGTCTACCGGGGTGGGGTCAGTCCAACCTATAGGGCAGGATCGTCTACCGGGGTGGGGTCAGTCCACCTTTGGTCAGATGAATTATCCGCAAGTAGAAGACTCACTTACGACCTCATAGAACTGATAACTGGCAAACATGCCAAGTTTAGATTAGTGATTATTGAAATCATGGAGGCAACAGGTAACGTTATGTTCACCGCGTTGAGTGAAATAACTGCCAAATCCAATTTTATGCTGAAGTTTTGTGGCTCGTTACACGCCAATCATGAATCTGGTCATACAATGGGTAGCGATGTGGGGCTTATTAATACACTCGTCTTTTCTGAAGATGAGCAGAAGCTTGCTGCATTTTACATTGATAAAGGCTTCATGGCATTTCACCACTTCATTGACCAACTTTTACTGGAGGCAGAAAAATCAACAACAATCAGCCCCCGCCCCCAGCAATAGCCAGCAATTTCACAGTTTTGGTTTTCCATTTGTTCTCCCGGCGGATAATCGCCATTGGCTACCGGACTGCGGATCACATCAACGATACCGTTCCAGGCAAACCAAGCATCTTCGTGATAGTTGAAGATGGTGCCAGGCGTAATGCTGAACACTTTGCCTTGCTTGGCATCAACGTTATTCGGGGTGATCACGTCGTGGCGAAAATGGCAGTTCTTAGCGATCGTCGCAGAGGACTGCGGCAACAGGTGCGCGACCATGCGCGGCATCTCGCCGCCCATCGTTGTGATGTCGATATCAGGCATATGGGGTCACAAATTGAGGGAATAAAAAAACCGACCTTGCTGTTAAGCACAGGTCGGCATCTTTGGGGAATTTAGCGCGCACCCTGTCACAAAGCAACCAAATCAGAACTGGTACGTTTGCACTTTGGAAGTGTATTGGGTTACTTTATTGTCAATCCTTTGACAAGGAAAGCTTATGGATACGGTTGAACAGTTGAACGGTAAGTATTTTTTCAACGGCATGAGCGTTGATAAAGATGAACTACTGCTCTGGCTTATCCTTGATGAATTTAAAAAGCAGTTTAGCGATGTAGTTGACCTGCTTGCTATTGCCTCAATGTTGGTCAGTCTGCCTGTTATCCCCGTAAGCGGGAAGTTGGGTGCTGGCGCGGCAACCAAAGGTACAAGCCCCCTGTCTCTTGCATCCCGCACCCTAATCCACCAAAGGTTTAAACAAGGGCGCAGAACCATCACTTGGGCAAAAATGCTACGTGGTGAGTGGGCCTACACTACCGGTATTGGTGCATATGTTGGCCGCTGGCTTCCATGGGTTGGCGCGGTTCTAACAGCCTATGATTTAGCTATGGTAACCCGCAATGTCATTCACCGTTATGAATTGATCGTTGGGAAAGGGAGCAAGCAGTAATGAATAAGGCTGATGAAGTACGCAACCTTATCAGAAAACACTTTTGGGCCATGTCGGACGAAACATCGCTGAGTACAGGTAAAAAGAGTGTTCTATCTGAGGATGCCTATGACTTTCTTGAAGAATATTCAGACAAACTGAAAGTTGACATGACCGATTTTGACATTCGTAAATACTTCCCTAACGCGGGTATCCGCTTCATTCCTAATGCTATTCTTCCAAAATATCTTCAGACAGATCATCATGAACCGGCAGCACTGACAATCAGCATGCTTATTGAATCAGCTGAGGCTGGCCGATGGCTGTATTAGCCAGGGTCATCCCTGGCATATTGATTTATGGAGTAAAAACGCACCTAAGCGATGACAATCCCTTCCCCTATCCTCATCACATCTTTACCCTTTTGGATTAACGTCATCATTTCCGACTCGCTGAATACACCTTCATAAACGCCGAAAAGACCAACATGCCCATTGATGCCGATATTGTGCGGAGCAATGTCCCCTCCGCCCAGAATTATTGGGCGATGTGCGTAATTACGAGCACCGGCCATTGGGGCCCTATACTTATCACCATTAGCACGAAGACAGAAAATACCTGCGTCGCTGAAGCTAACAGAAAATATTGTCCAGGTCCCAACTGTATACCCGCACCATATTATTTAATTCATTAAATATCATGCGGTTAAAATGAAAATCAATTAAAGCATGCCCAAGAAAGCATGCGAAAAAACGTCAAAATAATTAAACACATATCATTTTTTTGGGGATGCTCGGAAAAAACTCGAAAGGGATTTTTGACAAAATCCCTTCTGAAGCCAACCTCTACACCGCCGGGCATAACTATCTTTTCTCTCGAACCAAAGCGGCAGCATCCCGCAACACACCTCAGAACAAAAACCGGGCAATTTTCCCAAATCAGCATCCAGCATAGAAATGTTTCGCTTCAGTTGGTATGTTAGGCAACGACTAAAATGACAAGGAAAAGTTATGGATACGGTTAAGGAATTAGGCGGGACGTATTTTTATAAGGGCGTTTCAAATCTTTCAGCGGGAGAACTTTTCTTTTGGGTTTTCCTTGACGCCGTAAATGAGCAGTTTGGGGTTTCCGATATTGTAGCTGCAGCTAGCATCATTCTGGGGCAGCCAACCCGCCCCACAAGAGGTAAATTCGCTGGAGCGACTAAAGGCACATCCATAGCTTCGGAAACAGCTCGACGCTATTTAAACATCGAGCTCCCTTTTCGACTCCCTACGTTCACCAACGCCAGTATTAAAACCTTGAAACCAAAATTTGTGAATAATCTGGGAGCATTTGTTGGCCGCACAGTTCCAGTACTCGGGTGGGTAATTCTTGCATACGATGTGTCTTCTATCGTATTTAAAGCTACAACTACTTACAATCGGATAGCCAGAGGAAGCGATAAAATATGGTAACCGACGAAAATGTTTTAATGTTCTTTCGGGGACAGCTACCCAAAGTCACTACTTTGTGGCTTAAACCTGTTCTACTTCAACCAGACGATATCCTGCAAGAATTTTCAGAGGTCGAGGATTTAGCATTAGTAATAGATAAATATTCCACTCAATTCGATATTGATGTTTCAGAATTAAATATCGAAGATTATTATCCATGGGAAATACCATGGTTTTTCCGTAAATGGTTCATAGCAAGTCCCGTAAAGCAGTCAAAAAAACCGCTAACCGTCAGAATGTTTGCTGAATCAGCCAAGGCTGGCCGCTGGCTGTATTAGGCCGGCAATCGCCGGCCATTACTAATCGATACGCCTTTCAGGCAGAGAACACGAGCGGATTGCCGAATGCATAACGCCGTTACTCAACCGTTGAATTATAGGGCATAAACACCTGACGACAGGCTCCCTCATCTACCCCGGTGCGGAATACCTTCAATGCACCAGCCACTTCCTCAGGATAATTCATCGCCAACGTGGCATTGCGCGTCACGTTCTGGAAGTACTCTCCCGGCTCAGTGACATTGTTCAGAGCGGTGCCTGATGGTAACGTTTTATCGGCCACAGACACTGCGCTGGCGCCCTCAGAATGAACGAGATAAGCAATTGGTTTTAAAGGTAAACAAAAAAAGACCGAATACGATTCCTATATTCGGTCTAGGGAAATGGCTCTTGGGAGAGAGCCGTGCGCTAAAAGTTGGCATTTTGTGCAAAGCTTGTTCAGCCGTGCACTTTAAGAGTAGCTTACCGCGCTATTTTTGCCAGCCAGTAACACGGCAAGTGATAGTTTCATGAAGAAATTAATTCCGCGTAATTTTCCATCACCAGTCACTCCAAGCTAAGCCATTGTGGGATAAGCGATTAGTTAGCGCACAGCTTTTCGGCGCGTTCGCGGTACGGCTCAACACTCATTTTATGACCGGGATTAGCAGCGTCATCCAGCAGGATCACGTCCAGCGGCTGGGCGCGCTGCCGCCCTGTTTTCACCTGCTCCTCTGCGGTTTCGTTGAGCGGGTACTGCATCAGCGTGCTGTTGTTGAGTACGAACAGTGCACCGCCGCTACGACACTGCAACGTCACCTCTTCTTTGGTGAACGCCCATTGTTTGCCGTATTCCAGCTTGGTGATGTTCACCAGTTGATCTGCCGCCAGCGCACCGGTCGCGCTTGCCAGCAGCGTTATTCCAAGTAATGCCGATTTCATGTTGTGGCCTTAAGGTTGCTATTTGATTCAATTTTCCCGCAGTTTGGGGGCATCCGGCAAGCTGCAATGTTACACCGGCGCATAAGTTGCAAATAAACTGACCAGCAGCAGCACGCCCGCGCCCAACCCCACTTCAATCCAGCAAGCCAGCACCAGCCCGCGCTGTGCCAACTGCGGCATACTGCTCATCGCCGGGACGATGGCATAACGGTTGGCCAACGCCACCATCACCATCAGCGCCACCAGTCCGGTTTTGAACAGCAGCAGGCGCTGGTAAGATGAATCAACGTCCAGCGGCCAGCTACCGAGAATAATCAAACTGTTGATCACGCCGGTCAACAACACCAGCGCTACCGCAAGGTGGCCCCAATGCGAGAAGCGTATCAGCGTAGTGACCGCATCGCTGCGGATTTGTGGTTGCGCCAGATAACGCAGGCAAACCAGCAACGGCAGCAGGCTGCCAAACCAGTAACCGGCTGCCAACAAATGCAGTGCGTGGTTAAAACGATGCGCTACGCCGAGTGCTCCATCATGCATCGCTGCATGGCCAATAAATGCCATGCTGACCAGCAACAATGTGGAAAGCAGTGCCAAAATCTGCGTGCGGCGCGGTTCTGCCAACCACAGGCTCAGCAACGCCAATAATGAAATGCCCAGGTGCCAGCGCCAGACTTCACCGAAGGTGGTGCCCAGTACCGCCCACCACACGTCCAGTCGCCAGGTGTCAGCCCAGCCGTCGCCCATCTGTCCGGCCTGAATAGCCAGCAGCACCACGGCAGAAAGCCCGGCAAGCCAGGTACAGGAGACCAGCAAAGGACGCACATCACGGGTGAGATACGGGGAAAGGCGCTGTGGCGACAATAAGGCGGTGAACAGGCTGGAGCCAAACATCAGCATCACCGCCGCAAAGTGCACAAAGCGACACAGGACAAACAGGGTCGCCAGACTCATAAGTTAGTTTACGGTGAAGCTGTACTGGCCTTTGGTTTTATGACCGTCGACCGAAACCACATGCCAGCTGACGTTATATTTTCCTGCTGCCAGGTCGGCTTCGATAGGCAGATTGACCTGGGTATTGTTGTTCGCATCAAGCTGCAACTTGCCGGTTTTCACTTCAGCGTTGTCTGGCCCGGTGATTTTAATGCCGCTAAAATTAGGCTCTATACCTTCGGAGAAGTTAAGCGTCAGCACTTTTGGTGCCGTGCTAACGCTGGCATCTGCCGCCGGTGTTTCAACTTTCAAATGAGCATGCGCCAGAGCCTGCTGTGAAGAAAGCCCAACAAACAGCACGAAAATAGTGGAAAGCAGGCGATAAGAAGAACGAATTTTACCAATCACAGTGATATCCCTTACAGCAATAATCGAGGGTGATAAGGGTTAAGGCTAACCGCCAGGGCGATGAATCAGTAGCCCAACCCACCGCAGATGATTGCGCCACGGGTAAACAGAAGAAGGGATTAACCAGTAACCCACTGTTTTAACTCTCTACCATCCCTGTAGCGTATCGGGTCAAATGATAACGAGTGTTATTATGCAAGTCGAGCAGAACGCTGGTATTTTGCGATCTGGTAGCACATATCGCTGCATAACCGCGATAAACTCAGGGCATAAAAAAACCGCGCATCGGGCAACGCCGGCACGCGGTTTTCAACCAGGGTAATTAAACCTGGCCGTTACCGTTCTCGCCAGCCGCTCCCATTTTCTTCAGATCTTTATCAATGAAGAACAGTGCATTACCGCTGTTACCCACCAGCGCCAGTTTATCCAGCACGGATTTGAACAACTTCTCTTCTTCGTGCTGCTCGGCAACGTACCACTGCAGGAAGTTGAAGGTAGAGTAATCGTGGGCAGTCATGGCAGCATGCGCCAGTTCGTTGATCTGACGGGTAATCAGTTGCTCATGTTCGTAAGTCTGCTGGAACACATCCGCCAGGGAGGCAAACTCAACCGGCGGTGCAGCGATGCTGCCCAGCAGCGGCAGGGAACCGGTATCGCTCAGGTATTCGAACAGGCGTTGCATGTGCTGCATCTCCTCCTGAGAATGCTCTTTAAGGAATGAGGCGGCCCCTTCAAAGCCTTTATCGCTGCACCATGCGCTCATTTGCAGGTACAGGTTGGCAGAGTAAAACTCCAGGTTCAGTTGCTCATTCAGCTTCTTGGTCATTTCTGGCATCAGCATAATCATTCCTTTATTTTGCAGGTATCAAATTAATTTCCACGCATTATGCCTTGGTGAAAACAAAATAAACACACCTGATTCACATCATTACCCAATTAATTTTTAATTAAATTAAAATCAACAACTTGCATAAAAAACAAGTTATTAATTTGAATTATTATGATAACCATTTACATCTATATATTTAATCAAAAGGCGAATCATTCTTATTTAAAATAATAAATAGATTACATTGCCATCAGTGTAATAAATAACCCTTCATAGCACCTGTCATTCTTTGAATTTAACTCCCCTTCTTCGCTTCAGGCTTGCCAAGCGCCGCCGGGTGCATTACCTTCTGCGCTGATCCAATGCGGTAACAGTAAGGAGAATACGGTGGGTTACAATCTGGCAGAGCTTTCCAAAAAAGAGATGGACAAAGTGAACGTTGATCTCGCGGCTTCCGGTGTGGCGTTCAAAGAACGCTACAACATGCCGGTGATCCCGGAAATGGTTGAGCGCGAACAGCCAGCGCACCTGCGTGATTATTTCCGCGAACGCGTGGCGCATTACCGCGTCGAATCACACAAGTTTTCACGCCTGCCGTACGAGCCGAAGTCCAAATAGTAAAAAGCCCGCCGAGATGGCGGGCTTGAGGTTGCTGACAAAGCAGGAAAAAGCGTGGGTTTTCCTGCTTTGTGGTGATTAGCCGAAAATCAATAAATTGATTTTCCTGATTTTTTATTTATCGACCTCTACTCGCTCTATGTAGAAATGAGGTTTGCCATCTGTCTGAAGCCCGCCGAGATGGCGGGCTTCATGTCACTTTGCGGCAAACCTGTCGGTGGCCTGCATCAGCTGATGCAGGATACCCGGTTCGTCAAACGAGTGTCCGGCCCCCTCGACGATATGCAGTTCCGCCTCCGGCCAGGCCTTCGCCAGATCCCAGGCGTTTTGCACCTGGCAAGCCATATCGTAGCGACCATGGATAATCACCGCCGGGATATGGCGGATCAGCGGGACATTGCGCAGCAGTTGATCATCGGTCTCCAGGAAGCCCATATGGGTGAAATAGTGGTTTTCTATGCGGGCAAACGCCAGCGCAAAGTCATCCTCACCAAAAGAAGCCGACTCGCTGCTTGGCAGCAAGGTAACCGTCTCCCCTTCCCACACACTCCACAGCTTCGCCGCCTCAAGCTGCACCTGCAAATCCGTTGAGGTCAGGCGCTGGCGATAAGACGCAATGACGTCCTTACGCTCTTCCTCTGAAAGAATCGACAAGACGCGCTCCCATTTCTCCGGGAAGAATCGCGAGGCACCGTCCTGATAGTACCAATGTAGCTCCTGCTTACGCAGTGTGAAGATACCGCGCAGCACCATTTCGCTGACGCGTTGCGGGTGGGTTTGCGCGTAGGCTAACGCTAACGTCGAGCCCCAGGAACCACCAAACACCAGCCACTGATCGACACCGGCCATTTCGCGCAGCCGTTCAATGTCCTGCACCAGATGCCAGGTCGTGTTGTTGTCCAGACTGGCGTGCGGCTTGGAACGGCCACAGCCACGCTGATCGAACAGCAACACCTTATAACGCTGCGGATCGAACAGTTGGCGGTGATAAGGGGAAATACCGCCGCCCGGCCCACCGTGAATAAACACCGCCGGCTTACCTTTTGGGTTGCCGCTCAGCTCCCAGTAGATCCGGTGGCCATCTCCAGTGTCCAGCCAACCGCTGTCATATGCTGCTAACGGCGGGTACAAACCTCTTAATTGTTCCATGGCGCTTCCGTCTCTGAGTGGGTCATGCCCTCATAAAAACCGAAGCCACTCATTTGGTCAACGGTAAAACCTGAAAACTCCTACCCTCCCCACCAAGTTAGCGTGCGTTTGCTTAAAATGAATACGAACTGACGACAAAATAGGGCTGGCCACGAGTAGCCAGCCGTGAACTTAGCCCCGTTTACGCAGATGTGGCTCGCGCATTTCCTGAGCGGTTTTGGCTTCAATGCTTAGCTCCGCCGTCGGCCGCAGCAACAGGCGCGCCAACCCGATAGGCTCACCGCTTTCACGGCAATAGCCGTATTCGCCGTTATGTAATCGCGTCAGCGCTGCGCTGATTTTCGGCAGCAGGCGGCTTTCACGATCCAACTGGCGGAAAAGTAATCGCAGGTCCTCTTCCCGAGCGGCTTTATCCGCTTCGTCACCGGACACCTCCCCGCCATCGATATCCCGCTTCAGCACATCAATGTGCTGCAACAGCTTTTGTTGCTCATCCAGCAAGCGCTGGCGGAAGAAAGCCCGCTGCGCCGGGTTCATGTAATCAGACTCCGGCATGGCCAGGAGCTGCTGTTGGTTTAGTAAGGTCACAACGTTCATTGCGCTCTCCGGTTATCACTTAATTGTTATATTATAACATATATTAATGATTAAGCGGCCACGCATAAGAAAACAAAATTGCACCTATAAACAATCGATTAAAAAAACCACTCGCTTTCCTGCTTGCATCCGACAGACGTAAGGGGGTTAATGGCTGAGCAACCCACCCAACCATAGGTAACTGAGAGGCCATCATGAGTAAGGGAATGGATAGCAAAAAAAATGCGAAGAAGAAGCCGTTGAAAACCCCTGCAGAAAAACGTGCAGGCAAACGCGCGAAGAAAGGCCAGTCGACCGGCGAGTAAGCGAACTTCTAACCGTAATTAAACCCGCCATGGCGGGTTTTTTGTTGCCTGAAATAATGCTCCACCTTTCAGTGGTTGGCAGGAGCAGGCCTGCCGGTTAAGCTAAACCTGTGCAGCTACTCTGAGGAAACCATGAATTTACGCGTAATAGACACTGAAACCTGCGGGCTGGAAGGCGGCGTGGTAGAGGTGGCCTCTGTTGATCTGATCGATGGACAGATCGCCAACCCAATGAGCGATTTAATCAGCCCCGACCGTCCTATTAGCATTGAGTCCATGGCCATTCACCATATCACCGAGCAGATGGTCGAAGGGAAACCACGCATCGCGGTAGCGATCGGTCGCTATCAGGGCAGCCCCTACTATGTCGCGCACAATGCAGCATTCGATCGCAGCGTGTTACCCGAAATGCGCGGCGCCTGGATATGCACCATGAAACTGGCGCGCAACCTGTACCCGGACATCAAATACGGCAACCAATATCTGCGCTATGCGCTGAATCTCGATGTTCAACTGCCGCAGGACACCACGCTTTACCCACACCGGGCGTTATACGACTGCTACGTGACCGTTGCGCTGTTGCAACGCATCATCAAGGATTCAGGTTGGACGCCGGAACAGATGGCGCAAATCACTGACCAGCCAGTGCTGCTGAAGAAGTTTAAGTTCGGTAAGTATCGTGGACAGGAAATTGATCGCGTCGCGCAGGAAGATCCCGGCTATTTACGCTGGATGCTGAAATCTATCGAAGACCTCAGTCCGGACATGAAGCACACGCTGAAATACTATCTAATTGGTTGAAAAAGCGGGCAGCACCGGCCGCCCGCCTGAAGGTTACTTCGCCAGCGCCAGAATAAAGGCGTACTCCAGCGCGATATCTTCATAAGCTTTGAAACGCCCGGACTTGCCGCCGTGGCCGGAATCCATATCGGTATAAAGCAACAGTTGGCGATCGTCCGTCTTCAGCTCACGTAGCTTGGCCACCCACTTGGCCGGCTCCCAATACTGCACCTGAGAGTCATGCAGGCCGGTGGTGACCAGCATATGCGGATAATCCTGCGCCTTAACCTGATCGTACGGGCTGTATTGCAAAATGTAGTCGTAATACGCCTGCTCGTTCGGGTTGCCCCATTCGTCGTACTCACCGGTAGTTAGCGGAATCGACTCGTCGAGCATGGTGGTGACCACATCAACAAAAGGCACCTGCGCCACAATGCCGTTGAACAACTTGGGTGCCTGGTTAATCACCGCGCCCATCAGCAGGCCACCGGCGCTGCCGCCCATGGCGAATACCCGTTTGGCGTCACCGTAACCTTGGGCGATCAACGCCTCGGTCACGTCGATGAAGTCGTTGAAGGTGTTTTGCTTTTTGAACAATTTACCGTCTTCATACCACAGTTGCCCCAGTTCACCGCCGCCGCGAATGTGTGCCAGTACAAACACAAAACCACGATCCAACAGGCTTAAGCGGCTGGCGCTGAAGGCCGGATCCATACTGCTGCCGTAGGATCCGTAGCCATACACCATCAGCGGGTTAGTGCCGCGCGTGAAGCTATCGTGGCGGTAGACCAGAGAAACCGGAACTTCGACGCCATCGCGTGCCTTCACCCATACCCGCTCGCTGCGGTAATTTTCCGGGGTGAAGTTTTTCACGTCCTGCTGCTTGAGCATAACGCGCTCATCGCTGTCGAGATTAAGCTCATACAACGTGGTCGGCGTGGTCATCGAAGAATAGCCATAGCGCAGCAGCTCGGTTTCCGGTTCCGGGTTATACGCCAGCCAGGTGGTGTAGGTAGGATCGTCGAAGGCAATGCGCTTCACTTCGCCGCTCTGCCAGTGGATCTGTCGCAGTTGGGTCAGGCCTTCGCTGCGCTCTTCCACCACCAGCCAGTCACGGAACAGGCTAAAGCCCTCCAGCATCACCTCGATGCGTGGAGCGATCAGCGTCTGCCACTGCGCCTCATCCGCCTGCTCACTCTGGTAGAGTCCGAAGTTCTTGCCGTCCTTGTTGGAACGGATATAGAAATGCTGGTGATAGTGATCGATACCATATTCATGATCCTTACGACGCGGCACAAACATCTGCGGCTTGCTGTCGGCGCGATCGGCGTCCAGCAGCAGGATTTCCGAAGTGGTGGTGCTGCTCAGGTGGATCAGAATAAAACGATCGGAAGTGGTCTTTTCCAAGCCGACGTAGAAGGTGTCATCCTTTTCTTCGTAGATCAGCTCATCGAGCTGCGGATCGGTGCCCACCACGTGGCGATAGACCTGATAAGGCAGCAGCGTTTTGGCGTGTTTGCGTACGTAATACACGGTGGCCGAGTCATTGGCCCATTCAAAGCTGCCGGAGGTATTTTCCAGCACTTCATCAGTCCAGCTATCGTCGCTGAGGTTTTTGAATCGAATGTCGTACTGGCGACGGGAAAGGAAATCCTCCGCGACCGCCAGCTTATGGTTGTCGGGGCTAACTTCCAGCCCGCCAAGGGTATAAAACTCACGCTGCTCGGCACGTTGGTTACCGTCGATCAGAGTGTCCCAATGCTCGCTCTCGGCCTGCGGCTGACGGACGTAAATCGCGTATTCATTGCCCGGTTCGAAGCGGGTTTGATAACGGTAGCCGTGCCGGACGTAAGGCACCGAATGTTCCTGCTGGGGAATACGCGCCACCATCTCTTCATACAGAGTTTCGCGCAGCGCCTGCTGCGGTTTCAACACTGCGTCGGTAAAGGCGTTTTCCGCCTGCAGATAGTCCAGCACCTGCGGGTCTGCGCGCTCATCGTCGCGCAGCCAATAATAGTCATCTACCCGCGTGTCGCCGTGGGTAGTGATGGGATAAGGACGTTTTTCTGCCTTAGGGGGTGTCATCATTGCTAAATCATCCGCTTACCTTGATTAAGGCAAGAGTGACACGATTCCCCCCGGCTTGCCAAGCGGCGCTACGCCAGCTCGCGCTTTTTCTCGTTCACGTCGTTTTCGATGCCCTGCTTAACGTCCGCCGGGATCTTCAACGACTGCGCCAGCGCGTCGAGATAACCGCGCTCCATAAAGTGATCGACGTCTATCACCATGCAGCTCAGGTAATAAACTTCTAACGCTTCGTCTTCATTCTTCACACTCTGGGCGATCAGATCCGGGTTCAGCGGCTGGTCAATGGCCTCTTGCACCCATTTTTGCGCTTCCTCTCCTACCTGCAGCTGTTCCAGGCTGTGGTCGATAGCGCGTTTTTCTTCCGCATCGATATGGCCATCGCTCTTGGCGGCAAACACCAGCGCCTGCACCAGCCGTTTGGCGCGCAAATCTACCGGCGTGGTTTGCAGACCGAACTGCGGTTCATCCTGATGGGTTTCTTTCACTCGTTGCTTATACTTATTCCACAACACTGCGCCCACCGCCGCGCTGCCGCCGATAATCAACGCGTTCTTGCCGAATTTACCCACCAATTTGCGTGATGACTTGTTCGCAAGCAAGACGCCCACCAGGCCACCCAGTGCGGTCGGGGCCAGCAGTTTGCCGATGCCTTCCGTCCCGCCGATTGAACCGGCCTTTTGCCCAATCATGGATTGGATCTGCTGCATCCAGTTATTTTTCATACTTTACCCTTTGCCGAAGGAAACGTAGCGCGCAGGCACAGATGGGCCTAACCGCCGGTGAACCGTCAGATTAGGGGATTATTTGTCAATATACGTATGGGGGATGAAAACCTGTGTAGCAAGGAAAGTGGCCGGTTTCGCCGCTTGGCACAAACCGGCTGGCAAAGTATTAAGGCTGTTCGCCCTCTTCGCCCGAGTGTTCTTCGTCTTGTTCGTACTCCGCCAGCTCGTCACGCATCGCCTGAATGGACTCGCGAGCCAACAGCGACAGGGTACGGTAAAAACCGGTAGAGGCATGAGCTTCCACTTTGCCAAGGAAGCGGCCGCACCAGGGCAGCAAATAGTCGTCAAACAAGGTGATCTGCGCCTGTGCTTCGTCTTCCTGCGCCTGATCTTCCAGCCAGGAGGCGGCCAACAGCAATGAACCGAAATGATCGGCTGGCGCTTCGCCAAGCGGCATACCGCGCTGCTGCAGGAAAGTACGTACTTCCGCTTCTGTCGCCCCTTCAACATAGGCAGAACGGAATGGTGATACGCTGCATTCACTGCCGACAAACATCGCGTTGAAATCACTGGACAGCTGGTTGACATCACAACCCTGCTGCAGACGGACCAACAGTTCATCCTGCTCCAGCGGCCAGTGCTGTCGCAGTTTGCCTTCTTTGATCAACGTAAACAGCGGCACCAGCAATGGATCTTGCGGCTGACGATAAAACAGCGTACCCAACACGCGGCAAACAACAGAAAACTCATTCATGATAATGCCTTATACAATACGGAAAAATTTGCCGGGACGATGTCACAAATCGGCCAGTTCCGCAATCGCTGGCTTGCCGCGCCGTTCGAGAAAGTCCAGCAGGCGCCGTGGGCTAACGTTAAGGATGCGCTCCTGCGGGAACTCCACTTCGGCAATAATGCGCTCGCAGTGTTCAAAACCGCCAAGCGAGAAGGCAATATGTGAATCCGAGCCCAGCGCTAACCAGCCACCGGCATCGCGCACTGCGGCGGCAATGGCCCGGCAGTTGTCTTCACTGCCCTTGCGCGAATGGGTAAACGACGAGTTGTTCAGTTCCAGCGCCACTTCATACTTGGCCGCCGCAGCGGCAACCGCAGCAATATCAATCGGGTATCTTGGGTTCCCGGGGTGGCTGATAATGTGCACATCCCCCTGCGCCATCGCGGCGATCATTGCTTCGGTATTGGCGGCCTTGTCCTGTGGCGCAAACACCGGCTCGTGGAAACCGGCGATAATCACGTCGATTTTATCCAGCATCGGACCGGTGCAGTCGATATCACCTTGCCGATTTTTGATGTTGGCCTCGATGCCGCGCAGGATGCCTACGCCGTCCACCAGACGCGGCCACACGTGCATATTCATAAAGTGCCAATAATGCGGTGCATCGGCCATATCCGGGCCGTGGTCGGTGATGGCGAAAAGTTTGATGCCCTTTTGCCGGGCTTCGACGATGTAATCATGCAACGTGCTATAGGCGTGGGTGCTGGCGACGGTGTGCATATGTAAATCAACGGGGTACATTGCTTCTCCTTCTGAGCAGCCTGCCAGAATACGGCGGCAGGCGCGGTTTGTTATTTATCGAGTTTAGCCGGTGCATCACCGGAAGATCAGTAACCGAGCAGCATATCTACCACTCCGGCCGGTGTTTCGCCGGCCTCAAGCGCGAGAATGTTCGCCGCTATCTGATCCATCGCCGCTTCCGGTAAGGTGATGGCAGCAATATGCGGGGTAATGGTGACACGCGGATGACGCCAGAACGGATGCGCCTGCGCCAGCGGCTCAGTGACGAACACGTCCAATGTAGCGGCGGCAAGCCGGCCTTGCTCCAGCGCCTGTAACAGATCCTCCTCAACCAGATGCGCGCCGCGTGCCAGGTTGATCAGATAAGCCCCCGGAGCCAAATGCGCGAACAGCTGCTGATTGAGGATCCCGGCGGTTTCCGGCGTATTGGGCAGCAGATTGATCAGCAATTGCACACCATCGAGAAACGCGGCGCGCTGTTCGACTCCGGCAAAGCTCTGCACGCCGTCGATTTGTTTGGGGCTGCGGCTCCAGCAACGTACGTTAAAACCAAACGCCGTCAGCTTCTGCGCCACGCTTTTCCCCAACACTCCGGCGCCGAGAATGCCAATAGTGAAGTTATCCTGCTGATGGGGATCGAGCGGCCGCCACTCTTGCTGCTGTTGCAACAGCAGATATTCATCAAAACGGCGGAAATAGCGCAACACATAGCTCAGTGCATATTCCTGCATCTGTTGCGCCATGCCGGTATCTTCAAGGCGCAGCAACGGCACACCTGCCGGCAGGGTACCCGGGTAGGCACGTTCTTGCTCCAGAATAGCGTCAACGCCGGCACCGAGGGCAAACACGCCTTTCAACCGACCACGGCTAGCCAACATCTCATGGGGGGGGCGCCACACCAGCGCGTAATCCGCCGGACGATCATCGCCCGGTTGCCAGGCACGTACCTTAGCTTGCGGCAGGCGCTGTGACAGGCCGGTTAGCCATTCCTCGGCATTAAAGAAAGGGTGGTAAAAAATGATGTTCATCTTCGCATCTCCGTCTGTTTTTATCTGTTTCCACCCAGACTTCCGCGATTCGCCGACAGATGCAAGCGTTAAAGCCCAAAACGAAAACAGCCCCGACCAGTGGGGCTGTTTTTATGCTGCGGGATCTCAGGCGGCGACAGGCGTGTCGTGCCTGATAAGACGGCGCAGCAGCGGGATAAAAATCAGCATCACCACGCCGACGCCTGCGGCTCCCCAGCCCAGCACGCTGAACACTTCGCTGTAACCAGGGTTGGTCAACACCGGAGTACTGCCGCTGTTTTCCGGCATCAGGCCCGAAACGTAGCCCGCCAATACCGAAGCGACGCCGGTGACCATCATCCAGCAACCCATCATCACCCCCTGATAGCGCGGGGGAGCTAATTTGCCGATCATCGCGTAGCCGATCGGGGAAATCATCAATTCACCGATGCTCTGCAGCACATAACTGATGGCAATCCATTTAAACGCTACCAGCCCGTCACCGCCGGCTAGGCTGATACCCAATGGCAGTACCAGCATACCCAGCCCGATACAAAACAACGAACCGGAGAACTGCATCGGAATGTCGATTTTGCAGCCACGGGCGCGCAGACTATTGAACCACCAGGCCATCAACGGCCCACCAACCACGATAACCAGCGTATTGATGTTCTGGATCCACTGCGGTGCCACCTGAATACCGTAGACGTTCAGGTTGATATTGTGCTCGGAGAACAGCATCAGCCCCATCGGCGCCAACTGATACAGCGCCCAAAACACCAATGAGCCCAGCGACAAGATAAGGTAAGCCGTCATCCGGCGGCGTTCGTCACGCGGGTGATGACGTAACGTGACCACGCACAGCATCAGGAAAATCAGCACGCCAAGGCCAATAACGAAATAACCGCTGAACTCCGCGTGGGTCAACATCACGCGGATAATAGGCACCAACCCCACCAATACCGCTAACCCGACCAGCATGCGCCAGCGATATTCTCCACGGCTGGCATCATGCAATGGTGTGTTGAGGTCGGCCAGAATGCGCCAACGGCTGACGGCGACGATGATTGCCGCCGCATTGCCCAGAGTGGCGAACAGGAACAGCGCGCGATAGTTTTCGGTCAGTTGGAAATAGCCAGCGACGGTAAAACCGACAAAGAAACCCAGGTTCATCCCGGCGTAGTTCCACAGGAAGGCTGATTCGCGCCGATCGTCGTCCGGCTTAAAACGCTGGGTCAACATCATATTAATGCAGGTGACGTTCAGCCCACTGCCGGTCAGAAACATCGCCAGGCCCCAGTAGAGTCCCCAAACCCCGGCAACGGCGATCAACCCGCAACCGATCACCTGCAGCATCATACCCAGCACGAACAGGTTGCGGTTACTGAGGAAGCGCCCACCCAGATAGCCACCGAACATATGCAAGCCGTAGTTGAACGCCCCGAATACGCCCATCATGGCGTTGGCGTTAGTTTCGCTGAAACCAAGTCGCTTGGTGGCGTACAGAACTAACGTGGAGTACAGGACGGCAAAACCCAGCGTGGCGAAGATTTGGATAAAGAACAGTGCCCCGGCCCCCGGAGGAATGGCATGGCGCTGAGGCGCCGTTGGTGTGGAATCTGTCGAAGTCAAAATGAACCTCTGCTGCATTATTATTTGTTAGATCAATCCCTGTCTGCTTATCGCCGGGTCGTTGCCCGGCAACCTGCGCGACGGTGTGAAGATCCTTGCCAAAACCCCGCGCCAGCACCTTTCCATTTAGCGATACATATGACTAATAATCCAGTATTAATGCATACAACAGCACTGCAGACCTCACTCTTGCTGATATATTGAGCTAATACATACTAAAGCGTTCAAATATTAGCCTGCTATATAATTTACGCCATGTCTCCCCATCAATTGCTGCGACATGATGGGCGATCGCTCGGTAAATCAGCAAATTGCTGCAAGTTTAGCTAAACAGTCATGGTTATGTCACAAGAGGGTTGACGCTGGGATCAGATTCTCCTACATTAGCGCCCGTCGACAGCGCAATGCGTTAGCGATGAAGTAAAACGGTGAGGTGTCTGAGTGGCTGAAGGAGCACGCCTGGAAAGTGTGTATACGCGAAAGTGTATCGAGGGTTCGAACCCCTCTCTCACCGCCATATTCCACGAGAAAGCCTGAACGCAAGTTCAGGCTTTTTTGTTGTCTGCAAGACAGGGAATTCGGGTGTCAGGCCCCCACCCCTGCCGTTCGCCGCAGTTTTCAGCAAAGCGAACACGGCTTAAGCGGACGCGCCGAAACGCAGAAATTCTGCTTGACCGGATCGCTCGCTCTCCCTATAGTAGCGCCCCGTTGCAGCAGTGAGCACGCAACGACAAAATACGGTGAGGTGTCTGAGTGGCTGAAGGAGCACGCCTGGAAAGTGTGTATACGCGTAAGTGTATCGAGGGTTCGAACCCCTCCCTCACCGCCATATTTTACGAGAAAGTCTGGATTAATCTCCAGACTTTTTTTTGCATGTCATACCGACCGGGAGGGTGAGCGCAGCGAATCAAGCCCCCTTCACCGCCGAGTGACAAGCACAGATTCAGCACTTCTGATGAATAAGCACTTTCAGTTTAATCTGATTTATTGTACCAAGAAGATGTGATCCACCTCCCCATACCTCTCGATGATGCCTAATATTTTACCTTTTAACTCATATAGTTATATCATCACACTTTCACGTCCAGTTACTTATTTTGTCCATGTTCAAGATAAATACAGTTTCAACTTGTTAAAATTAATAACCTTTTTGTGTCTAAAATCAATTAACTCGGCTGAGTTTATGAGAGAATATTGAGCAATACTACCCACATACGGAAAATTATTATGGTTAGACCAACAAAGCCTCTCCACCGAAACTGATATCAACCTCCAATATTTCCACTTAGCTACCAAGGTGGCGGCTTGGAATGAGCCTCCCAAAATTAGCAAAAGGATATATTTGCGAAGTGACAAAGTGGTGGGCTAGAGACTTGCTTGCAAGAATGTCTAATCGGCTTATATACCCGTCATCTTTCAAGTTGCAGCGTTGTTATCTGCACTCCCCAGTTACTTACTTGAGTAAGCGCCTGAGGATGAGCGAGTTGATCGCCCAACTGCAATTTAAAAGCTATAGGGTATAGCTAGTTGATTTGGTAGCGAGAGCACTTACCTGATGAGTCTTACCATCACCTCTGAACTACTACCGATTGAATGGCACACAGACCCAATATCGACTGACCGATACCATTGCCGAGACGTTTATTTAACCGATAAGCATTAATAATAGAGAACCAAGATGGACATGTTAGAAAGTTTACTGCGCAGTTTTAACACGGATGTGATCAATATTGTTTTTTTAGTCACTATGTTGGGGGTGTTCGGACTGGGAGTCTGGTTTACCAAAAAGGTAAAGCAGATAGAGTTCGTCAACTATGTGCCAACTCTATTAACTACCATGGGTATTTTTGGTACCTTTTTGGGCATCGTGTTGGGCTTGCTTGATTTTAATCAAAATGATATTGAAGCCAGTATTCCACCGTTGCTTGAAGGGCTGAAAACTGCCTTTATTACCAGTTTAGCAGGCATTCTTTTCTCACTTATATTCAAAACATTATCGACGTTTTCTTTTCTCAAACCAAGGTTGGTTGGGGAGAGTATGAGCCACGCAAGCCCAGAGGCCATTCTGGGGGCCTTGCAGGCGCAGGTATTAGAAATCAAAGCTCTCAAAGAGGCTATGGTTGGGGATGAAGTGTCAACTCTGTTTGGCCAACTTAAAATCCTGCGCGGAGATATTAACGATAATGCCAAACTTTCCCTGAACAGTTCTCGGGAGCAAAACGAAAAGCGGCAACATGACTTTGAGGTATTCTCTGAGAAGTTATGGCTTCAACTACAAGACTTTGCTGACACCTTGTCAAAATCTGCTACTGAGCAGGTTATCGAAGCACTCAAGCAAGTCATTCTTGATTTTAACAACAATCTCACAGAGCAATTTGGTGAAAACTTTAAGCATCTCAATGAAGCTGTTCACCTGTTGGTTGAGTGGCAAGATAACTACAAGTTGCAGTTGGAACAAATGCAGCAACAATATGCGCATGGTGTCGAATCTATCACTGCCACTGAGGCCTCGGTCGCTCATATCAGCGAGCAGAGCAGGGTAATTCCTGAATCCATGAATGATTTGAAAAATGTCATGGAAGTGAACCAGCATCAACTCGCTGAACTGGAACGCCATCTTGAAGTATTTAAGGAAATGCGTGATAAAGCTGTCGATGCTGTGCCACAAATCCAGCAACAGGTACAGGCGACTGTTAATGATATTTCTGCGGCAGTTATCACGGCCAGCGAACACTACAAACAGTTGCTCTCTGAGTCGGATGAGTACATCAAAAATCACGTTAATACTTCTAATGATTTGCTGGCGAAATTTACTACTGAGACTGAGAAAGGAATCACCCATGTTAGTGAGAGACTGAAAGAAAGCTCCGAGCGTATCAGTAAAGATGTTGAAATAGCAGCCAACGAATTTACGGACAACACATCTCGTACCAATGAGGCATTGCAAACCAGTTCCGATTATTTGCAAGCTCAAACTGATATAATCAAACAGCACCTACAGGATGCAGTAAGCGATCTTAACAGCGTGATGCGCGACATGATTGAAAAGATCGTTATCGATGCAAAAGAGATGACCTCAACCATGAAAGAGGCCAACCAGAACCTAGTGACCGATACCGTGCAAGTACGCGATACCGTCATTAAGTCTGCGGAAAAACTCCAGTTGCAAGTGAATGAAGTGATTGATGAAGCCGCAACTCAGCAGATCAATCAAGCCAAACGCACTTTCGATGCAATAGAAGTGCAGGTTAAACAACAGGTGGGCTTTACCGCTGAAGCAGTTGATTCCCAGTTGAAGCTGATTGACTCTGCGATGCAGCAAGAAATCAACCGAGTAATGAATGAGATGGGACAGGCACTGGCGCAGGTCAGTGGTAAGTTTGTTGAAGACTACATCAAACTGACCCAGGCGATGAATGAAATTGTGAGTAAGCGAGTAGCATAATGGACAAGCTGTTTGGAACTCGTAATGCCTCACAAGAAAGTGGCGAACATTGGCTAACTGTCTCTGATTTGATGGCCGGTCTGATGATGGTGTTCTTGTTCATTGCCATCGTTTTCATGATGAATACACAGAAGGAAAACGACAAAATCAAGGATGTCGCGGTTGCTTACCAACAGAATCAAGTCGCTATCTACGAGGCGCTACAGGCAGAATTTAAAGATGACCTCAACAAATGGGAGGCAAGCATAGACAAGGAGACACTATCATTCAGTTTTCAGTCTCCTGATGTACTTTTCGCCAATAACGAGACAACCCTAAGTGAAACATACAAAAACATCTTAAATGATTTTTTTCCTAGATATATCGAAGTGCTGAGACCTTATCGTGAATCTCTCAATGAAATTCGGATTGAAGGGCATACATCAAGTGCTGGCCTTCGAGGCGCTACCGAAGCACAGGCTTATTTTTACAATATGCGCTTATCTCAAGGACGAACCCGTGCTGTACTGGAATATGCCTATGCACTGATGCCTGGTGAATCTGATTGGATCAAAGCTAATATTGCAGCAGTGGGTTTTTCGTCATCACGTTTGGTCATGAAAGATGGTGTGGAAGATGAGGCACAATCCCGTCGAGTCTCGTTTAGGGCAATCACCAACTCCGATATTCAAATCAAACGCATCCTGGAGAGCCACTAAGTGAAGCTAACCGTTGATCTCAGCACTTTGCACCGGGCCGTTGCCCCACTTGGAAAGGTAGTGACAGATTTTTCAATCAAGAGCCAATCTGGCGGATGGGTTGATATTGGTGAACACCTTATAAATGGTATGATTTTAGGAAAAGATGTCCAGCTGGATGATATTGATGGTAGCCAAGGGATCCTTCACTGCAATGGCCACCAAGTCATGCTCTATATTCCAGATCAAAGTAGCTTTATTAATCAGGTTCTGACTGATGGAAAGCAAAAAGGTGCTAAACGTGTACACGTTGCAGAATGCAAAACAATCATAGGGATGCGCGAACGTGGAAGGTTTAATGATAGGTATGATGTAATCAATCGAATAGACGGATTGTTCCCAGTCTTTGGTGCTGATTACCATTCACAACAGGATATTAAAGGTGAGGCAGAGCTAGCCGTATGCCAAAATTGTCTCGCCCTCCTTAACCATAAAAATTTTTCAGCTCTAAGCTGGGGAGATAAGACCAAATTTGTTAATGATTTTTCATATGCTAATTTTTTTGAAACTTACAGCTCCTATTTTGAGTCATTACCAAAATCTACAGTAGGAACTCAGTCAGGTGGCTATACACCTGATTGGCCAGCAATTTCATCACAGCTAAGGAATGAGTTAGATTACACATGTGAACAGTGCGGAGTGAATCTCACCGGGAATGCTAAATTACTGCATGTCCACCACATCAATGGTAATAAAGCCGATAATAGCAGGAAAAACTTGCGATCCTTGTGTGCAGACTGCCATAAGAAACAACCACATCATGGGCATTTGTATGTAAGCAATGAAGATACGCAGAAAATTAACGAATATCGGCGTAAACAACATAAGTTTGATGTGTTCAACTATGCAAATATAGTCCAATGTACAGACTCTGCATTAGAGGGATTGGTGATGAAATGCCAATCCACCGCCCTTCCGCAGCCTGAACTTGGTATTACGGTTAATGATGCTGGAAAGATGATTTCACTGGATCTTTGCTGGCCCAGACGAAAAGTTGCGGTGTTGATAAACATGATTAGTGCCCAAAAATTGAGGAAACATGGTTGGAATGTTTTTTCTGCATTTGATGCGTTAAACAATTTCTCTGAGTTTCAAGCAAAAATTAGGTAGTTGTGGGTGTAAGCATCCCGCTTAAACAAACACGAACCATTCGCTTGGCGATATGACTCCCGTTATTTAACGCGAGGCAAAAACTGGCCGATGCCCCTTACTGATTGTGGTAAAAAAACGGAGCGACTCCATATGTACCGGATTCACTGGTTAGCGACAACACGTGGCTGCATCACGGAGCGACGCCAGTCGCCCGGGGTTTGCCCGTAATGGCGTTTAAAACTGCGATTGAAGGACTGCTGCGAGTCAAAGCCGAGTGAGATCGCCACGCTGACGATCGGTTCGCCGCTGTTGGCCAGGCGCTCTGCCGAGACCCTCAGCTTCTGCATGCGAATATATTCTCCCAGTGCGTAACCGGTCTGGCGTTTGAACATTCGTTGCAGGTGCCACTTGGAATACCCCGCGCGGCCCGCTACGGTATTGATATCCAGCTTCTCTTCCAGATTGTTATCAATCCACTCAATCAAATCAGTAATAAAACCCGTGCTGTTCATGCTGACGCTCCCATGACTTGGCAGATAAATCCGCTGCCCGATGCCATTACGTTGCAGCAGTTTCGCATTAAATGCAATTTTTATTATTGCATTTAACAGAGAGGCACTTCTATAATCCGGCCAATTAATGTAACCGATATTGATACATTAATGTGACAACAATGTGTTTCAAAACCTAACCGTTGCGCCAATGACCGGTGCAACCGCTCTGCCGCCGGTCACAGGCCAGGGAAGTTACCCGGATAACAGGGCCGGGTGTATCGCCAGATCGTGCTAACTACTGGAAAGAAAAATAATGCCAAGCCAGCCAAACTCATTGTTCCATTCACACCGTCGCCAAAGCGGCATCGGTATCAGCACACGCCTCTCTGCCGTCGCGTTGCTGGTCGCTCTGCTGGCCGGGTGTGACAACAGCGCCGCTCAAAATGCGGCTCCCCCGCCACCGGCCGTCAGTACCGCCGACGTGGTGATAAAACCCATCAGCCAATGGGATGCTTTTAACGGTCGCATCGAGGCGGTGCAAAGCGTCCAGCTACGGCCACGGGTTTCCGGCTATATCGATAAAGTGAATTACACCGAAGGCGATGAAGTGAAAAAAGGTCAGGTGCTGTTCACCATCGACGATCGTACCTACCGCGCCGCTCGTGAGCAGGCACAGGCCGAACTGGTTCGGGCACGCAATCAGGCGGCACTGGCCCGTAGCGAATCCGGCCGTACCGAGAAACTGATCGGCAGCCAGGCGATATCGACCGAAGTGTGGGAACAACGCCGCTCCTCTGCCGCGCAGGCGCAGAGCAACGTATTGGCGGCTCAGGCCCAGTTCGATCTGGCGCAACTGAACCTCGACTTTACCCGGGTGATTGCACCGATTGACGGGCGAGCCAGCCGCGCAATGATCACCGCCGGCAACCTGGTGACCACCGGCGACAGTGCCAGCGTACTCACCACGCTGGTGTCGCTCGATAAGGTTTACGTCTATTTCGACGTCGATGAAGCCACTTTTCTGCGTTACCAAAACGATGGGCGGCGCACGACAAAACTGCCGGTGAAGGTCGGGTTGGTCGGCGAAGACGGCTATCCGCATCAGGGCATTGTTGATTTTACCGACAACCAGCTGAACGCCAGTACCGGCACTATTCGCATGCGCGCCCTGCTGGAAAACGCTGAGCGCCGCTTCACTCCAGGGCTATTCGCCCGGGTGCAGATGCCCGGCAGTGCCGAGTTCAATGCCATGTTGATTAACGATAAATCGGTAATGACCGATCAGGATCGCAAGTTTGTTTATATCGTCGATAAGGACGGCAAGGCGCAACGACGCGATATCGAAGTGGGCCGGGTGGCTGACGGGCTACGTATTGTACAGAAGGGGCTGGCTGCCGGTGACCGGGTGATCGTCGACGGTATGCAAAAAGTGTTTATGCCGGGTATGCCCGTCGCTGCCAAAAACGTGGCGATCAACGCCGACGCTTCCGCACTCAACTAAGCCCCAATAAAGGATCCTGATCCATGGACTTTTCCCGTTTTTTCATCGACCGGCCGATATTTGCCGCGGTACTGTCGATTCTGATTTTTGTCGGCGGTGTTATTGCTATCCCGCTGCTGCCGATCAGTGAATATCCGGACGTGGTGCCGCCCAGCGTGCAGGTACGTGCCCAATACCCCGGCGCTAACCCGAAAGAGATCGCTGAAACGGTGGCAACCCCGCTGGAAGAGGCGATCAACGGCGTCGAAAACATGATGTACATGAAGTCGGTGGCTGGTTCTGACGGCGTGCTGGTCACCACCGTCACCTTCCGCCCAGGAACAGATCCCGATCAGGCACAGGTGCAGGTACAAAACCGCGTGGCGCAGGCCGAAGCACGTCTGCCTGAGGACGTGCGGCGGCAAGGGGTAACGACCCAGAAGCAATCCCCGGCCCTGACGCTGGTGGTCCATCTGGTTTCCCCTTCCGGTAAATACGATTCGCTCTACCTGCGCAACTACGCCACTCTGAAGGTCAAGGATGAGCTGGCTCGTTTGCCCGGTATCGGCCAGGTACAGATTTTCGGTGCCGGTGAGTACGCCATGCGTATTTGGCTCGATCCGAACAAGGTTGCCTCACGTGGGCTGACCGCCTCTGATGTGGTCTCTGCCATGCAGGAGCAGAACGTACAGGTTTCTGCCGGGCAACTGGGTGCGGAACCGATGCCGACCCGCAGCGATTATCTGCTGTCGATCAATGCGCAGGGTCGCCTGCAGACCGAGGAAGAGTTCGGCAATATTATCCTCAAGAGCGGCGACAACGGTGAAGTCGTTCGCCTGCGCGACGTCGCACGCATTGAAATGGGCTCCGGCAGCTACGCGCTACGTGCCCAGCTCAATAATAAGGACGCAGTAGGGATTGGTATCTTCCAGGCTCCGGGGGCCAATGCCATAGAATTGTCCAACGCGGTGCGGGCTAAAATGGCCGAGTTGTCGACCCGCTTTCCGGACGGCATGAGCTGGCAATCCCCGTACGACCCAACGGTATTCGTGCGCGATTCGATTCGCTCAGTGGTAGATACTCTGTTCGAAGCAGTGCTGCTGGTAGTTCTGGTGGTCATTCTTTTTCTGCAAACCTGGCGGGCGTCGATCATTCCCCTGCTGGCCGTGCCGATCTCAATCGTCGGTACCTTTGCGGCACTCTATTTGTTGGGTTTTTCGCTCAACACCCTGAGCCTGTTCGGACTGGTGCTGGCCATAGGTATCGTGGTCGATGATGCCATCGTGGTGGTGGAAAACGTCGAGCGTAATATCGAAGAGGGCCTGTCACCGCTGGCGGCAGCGCACCAGGCAATGCGTGAAGTATCCGGCCCGATTATCGCCATCGCCGTCGTGCTGTGCGCAGTGTTCGTACCGATGGCGTTTCTGTCCGGCGTCACCGGTCAGTTTTATAAACAATTCGCCGTGACTATCGCCATTTCGACCGTAATCTCGGCGATCAACTCGCTGACCCTGTCACCGGCGTTGGCGGCGTTGCTGTTGAAACCGCATGACGCGCCGAAGGACCTGCCATCACGCCTGATTGATCGCTTGTTCGGCTGGCTGTTCCGTCCGTTTAATCGCTTCTTTGCCAGCAGTTCACAACGTTATCAACGTGGGGTTTCCCGGGCGCTGGGCAAACGCGGCGCGGTATTTGTGGTGTATGTGCTGCTGCTGTGCGCCGCCGGGGTGATGTTTAAAACCGTGCCCGGTGGATTCATCCCGACTCAGGACAAGCTTTATTTGATTGGCGGCGTGAAAATGCCGGAGGGCGCGTCACTGGAGCGTACCGACGCGGTGATACGCAAGATGAGCGCCATCGGCCTGAGCGTCGACGGGGTGACGGATGCGGTCTCCTTCCCCGGGCTGAATGCATTACAGTTTACCAATACGCCCAACACCGGCACCGTGTTCTTTGCGCTGGAGTCGTTAAGCACCCGTACCCGCAGCGCGGCGCAGATCAATGCCGAGATTAACGCCAAGATTTCACAGATCCAGGAAGGGTTTGCGTTCTCGATTATGCCACCGCCTATCCTCGGTATCGGCCAGGGTTCCGGTTACTCACTGTATATTCAGGACCGTGCCGGCCTGGGCTATGGCGCGCTGCAAACAGCAATCAACACCATGTCGGGCACGATCATGCAAACGCCGGGCATGGGATTCCCGATCTCGTCCTATCAGGCCAACGTACCTCAGCTGGACGCGAAAATTGACCGCGACAAGGCCAAGGCGCAAGGGGTGCCGCTCAATGCCCTGTTCAGCACCTTGCAGACCTATCTCGGTTCGTCTTATATCAATGACTTCAACCGTTATGGCCGCACCTGGAAGGTGATGGCGCAGGCCGACGGTCAGTTCCGCGACAGCGTGGAAGATATCGCCAACCTGCGCACCCGCAACGATAAAGGGGAAATGGTGCCAATTGGCAGCATGGTCAGCATCAGCACCACTTACGGCCCAGATCCGGTGATCCGCTACAACGGTTTCCCAGCGGCAGACCTGATTGGTGATGCCGATCCGCGAGTACTGTCATCGTCGCAGGCCATGAGTGAACTGACGGCCATGGCCAACAAGCTGTTGCCGAACGGCATGAACATTCAGTGGACCGATCTGAGCTATCAGCAGTCCACCCAGGGTAACGCGGCCATTATTGTCTTCCCGGTGGCAGTGCTGCTGGCCTTCCTGGCGCTGGCAGCCTTGTACGAAAGCTGGACGCTGCCATTGGCGGTGATCCTGATCGTGCCGATGACCATGCTGTCGGCTCTGTTTGGGGTCTGGCTGACCGGCGGTGACAACAACGTGTTCGTGCAGGTGGGGCTGGTGGTATTGATGGGCCTGGCCTGTAAAAACGCCATTTTGATCGTCGAGTTCGCCCGTGAACTGGAGCTACAGGGCAAAAGCATTATGGAAGCGGCACTGGAAGCCTGTCGTCTGCGACTGCGGCCGATTGTAATGACCTCCATCGCCTTTATCGCCGGGACTATTCCATTGATCCTCGGACACGGCGCCGGTGCCGAAGTACGCGGCGTCACCGGCATCACGGTATTTTCCGGCATGCTGGGGGTCACACTGTTCGGGCTTTTCCTGACTCCGGTGTTCTACGTTACTCTGCGCCGTATGGTGACACGTAAAACGCGGCAACCCGTGGCGGAATAATTCATCTGCCACGGCCATAAAAAAAGCCCGGTTTTTATACCGGGCTCAGACAGATGACAAACCTCATTCCTGCCCAGAGCGAGTAGAGGCCGATAAATAAAAATCCGGAAAATCAATTTATTGATTTTCGGCTGCTCACCACAAAGCAGGAAAAACCACGCTTTTTCCTGCTTTGTCAGCAACCTAAGCCCGGTTTTTATACCGGGCTTTTCTTTGTCTTATTCTTTATACCGCATCTACCGCAGACTATTTTTCTGCTGTCTCTTCGTCTTTCTTGTCTTGCATTGCATAGGCCGCGCAGGCTCGCTTATCGCCCCGCTCCAACTCTGCCAGAGAATCCGCTACCGTGTAGCCCGCCAGTACGTTCAGCGATGCCTCTTCCACCTCGTTTACCACCGACTTGAAATACCAGCAGGCGTTGGCACTGACCAGGCAACGCGCCGGCCCTTCCGGTCGGGCGGCCCAAATGCGTTTATCATCAATAACGGCCAGATAGATATCCCGCAAGGTGATCTGCTCCGCCGGGCGGCCCAGGTGAATCGAACCGTTACGGCCCAAGGTCGAAACAATGATGCCATTTTTGGTCAGTGGCACCATCAGCTTGCGGATAAAACTCGGGTTGGCTTCCAGACCGGCGGCAAGCACCGCACTGGTCGAACGCACGCCCAGCTTCTCAGCCACGGCCACGCTAAGTACCATTTGCATTGCAGTCGGAAAGCGAAAATCTAACATGTTTTTATCTCTGTCTCCGGGAGACCAAATGCCTGGACTGGGCCGGTGTGAGATGACGTCATCACACCCACTCAACTGCACAATAATATAACAAACACTGTTGCACTATTGAAGGTATGCCCGGATAAATCGCACGGATACATTAGGTCGGGAATCGCGTCAGAACTGGCCTACGGGGAAAACCTACCGACATTATACCCAATGAATTTCACGTTGCAGCTAGGCGCCCAGCTCACTCATCCCCAGGCGCTTACTTAAGTAAGTAACTGGGATGACAAATCTGCCGGGAGCAGATTTGAACGCTGCTAGCAGCGGCCCCAAAGGGGTGTGGCCCATGGACGGGCCACATAACTGAGTGCAGGTAACAACGCTGCAACTTGAAAGGCGACGGGTATAGAATGCAGAAACCCGCGTCAATATTAATGCCGCTCGCTTAACTGCGTTAAACGATTGGAACTAACACTGTCCGCGGGTTTAATTCTTGTCTGTTGATTAGGCTTTGTTCAGCACCAGTTGGCCGCTTTTATCCAGCGGGATCTGGGTGCCGGGATCGTGATCCATGCGGATCTTGCCCTGCTGAGTGCCAATCTTGTAGGTCACGTCGTAACCCAGCATTTTCTGTGATTTGTCGTAGACCGTTCTGCAACGCTGCTGCGTGCTGGTGGTGCTGTCGTTATTCTGCATCGCACCCTGCACCTGGTTACCGGCGTAACCGCCGCCCAAGGCACCCACCACCGTCGCCACATCACGACCACGACCGCCGCCGAACTGATGGCCAATAACGCCACCGGCTACTGCACCCAGAACCGAACCGGCAATGCGGTTCTCATCCTGCACTGGCGCACGATGAGTGACGGTCACATTGCGGCATTCCTGACGCGGTGTTTTGATGGTTTCTTTGATCGGCGTTGCAGCAATTACCTGCGCGTATTGCGGACCAGAAGAAAAAACATCAAGACTGGCCACCGCAGCAATACCCAGTGCTGCTGCAATACCAATACCCACACCGGCTAACATTGACTTGTTCACAGGAAATCCTCCTGAAAGTGTTACCACGCATTTGTACCGGGGATTTTACCGACATTGCACCGCGCTTATTATTTTGCGCATTGGCGGCACGTGGTATTCCGGTTTACGGCGTGCGCGACGCGCCGTCTGTAAACAAGATAAAGTCTGCACAATGTTCCAGAACCTCGCAATAAGACAATGCGACCAATGATGCTGAAAATCGCCCTTAGCCCCAGTGTTTAGGAGGAATCTTAAGACTTTTACCCATACTCACGGGACATTGTGCTGAACAATCAGCCCGTCACTGCCCTATCGCACGGGGAGCGGCATAAAAAAACCCACGCGGGCGAACCGGCGTGGGTGGGTCAAGATCGGCAACTGTTAGTGCATTTTCAACCGCGGGCGGATCACCCGATTGATACCGCCGACCAACATCATCAGGCCGGTTTTAATATACCCGTGTAAAGCCACCTGGTGCATGCGGTACAGCGAGATGTAGACGAAGCGCGCAATGCGGCCTTCTACCATCATCGAACCACGCATCAGGTTGCCCATCAGGCTGCCAACGGTGCTGAAACGGGACAGAGACACCAGCGAACCATGGTCTTTATACACGTAAGGCTTCAGCGTCTGGCCGTTCATCAGCGCCAGAATGTTGGTGAAGCAGCGTGATGCCATCTGGTGCGCCGATTGGGCGCGTGGTGGCACAAAACCACCGCCCTCTTTCGGACAGGAGGCACAGTCACCGATAGCGAAGATATTCGGATCTCGCGTGCTCTGCAGCGTAGGTTCCACCACCAGCTGATTAATGCGGTTGGTTTCCAGACCGCCGATGTCCTTCATAAAATCCGGTGCCTTGATACCGGCCGCCCACACCATCAGATCGGCATCGATAAATTCGCCGCCCTTGGTATTCAGACCTTTGGCATCCGCGCTGGTAACCATGGTGTTGGTCAATACGCGTACACCCAGCTTGTTCAGTTCCTGATGCGCAGCGGCCGAAATACGCGGCGGCAACGCAGGCAGAATACGCTCGCCCGCTTCGACCAGCGTCACATTCAGTGCGCTGTTGTCCAGGCCCTCAAAACCATAGCTGTGCAGTTGCTTCACCGCGTTATGCAGCTCTGCAGACAGTTCCACACCGGTGGCACCACCGCCGACGATGGCGATATTCACCCGCTCTTTTTGCCCCGGCTGTGCAGAGAACTTGAGGAACAGGTTCAGCATTTCGTTGTGGAAACGACGTGCCTGGTGGGGGTTGTCCAGGAAGATACAGTGATCTTTCACGCCGGCAGTACCGAAATCGTTAGAGGTGCTACCCAGCGCCATTACCAGGATGTCGTAAGGCAGTTCGCGTGCAGGAACCAGTTCAGCACCGTGCTCGTCGCAAATTTGCGCCAACTGCAGGGTTTGCGTTTCGCGATTAATGTTGGTCAGCGAGCCCAACTGGAAGTTGAAAGAGTGATTGCGTGCGTGTGCCAGGTAGCTCAGCGCGTCGACGCCGTCATCAAGGGAACCGGTTGCTACTTCATGAAGCAAAGGCTTCCACAGATGGCTGTGATTGCGGTCTACCAGCGTGATTTCTGCTTTGTGCTTACGACCGAGTTTATGGCCCAGGCTGGTCGCCAGTTCCAGACCACCGGCACCACCGCCGACAATGACGATTTTTTTCTTTGGCGTTGTCAAAATGACCCCCTAAATGTGAACCAATTGTTACCTAAGGGTAAATAAATAATATCCTTAGAATACATAGGGTTCGCTTAAAATAAACCTGCTATCTGAAGCCAGAATAGCATGTGGGGTTATTTGGTCATACCAAAATTGATGTACATCAAACTTTTTTGGTTAAAGCCTGGACGAAGGGAAATTTTGAGGATTGTGATTCAAATAGTTAGCGCGAGATCACAGTTTTAAATTTTGTCCCCCAATGGGAAAAACGGGGCTTTTAGGTAAAAAAATGCCGCAATTTTTGCCTGTTAAGGACAATCATTGCGGCGCTTTCAGGCGTTATGAAACTGTTAAGGCAGGGTCTTGAATGCCTTGATGCGCTGCAGATGTGGCGACAGGTTTTTAAACTTGTGGGTCTGCTGTTCATCCCAGACAATTTCATAGTACTTGTGCAACAGTTCAGCACTGAGTTGGCTGTCCAGCACCTCGTCGTGGCGGGAAAGCACCGCCAGACAGCGATCGCGATTTTTCTCACGGAAGTCCTCAACGCACTTGGTGGCGATATCGCGATACTCTTCCGGCCGGTCGATTTTGCCTTGCATATGTTGTTCAGGAGACAAATTGGGGTTGAAGATCACCTGGCGGATACCGCACAGAAAGCCGATACGTTCGGCCCAAAAACCCCCGAGGCCCACCCCGCAGATCAGCGAATGTTTGTCGCCGCCCTGCTGAACCGCCTTGTCCACTTCTTTCAACAAATGCTGCATGTCATGGCGTGGGTGCAAAGTGCTGTAACTGATAAAGCGTACGTCAGGATCGATAAACTGCAGCTGTAACACCTTCTCATGATTGCCGGGACTGGTGGAATCAAAGCCATGTAAATAGATAATCATCTGGATCCTCGCAACAAACAGAGGGCCGCGCCGCAGCCCTCATCATTTACGCCGCACTACGACGTCCTGGGTTCACCCCGCATTACGCTGCTTGTGCTCTTCCCAGCGTTCGCTGAGCGCATTCAACTCTTTATGCGCCTGTTGCCAGCGCGCAGAGTCACGCAGCTCCTGACGGGTGAACTGACCGCGATGATATAACCGTTTCACCCGCTCTGCTTTGACCGGGGACAGGTTATCCAGCACGCTGACCGCCCCTGCACGGCTATTACATACCAGGATCATGTCGCAGCCCGCATCCAATGCGGCCTGGCCGCGCTCGGCATAACTCCCCATAATCGCCGCCCCTTCCATTGACAGATCGTCCGAGAAGATAACGCCGTCAAAACCCAATTCCTGGCGCAGGATCTGTTTCAGCCAGTAAGGCGAGCCGCTGGCCGGACGTGGGTCTGCTTCAGTATAGATGACGTGTGCCGGCATCACGGCGTCCAGCAACTGACGGTTAATCAATTCACGGAAGATCGCCATATCATGTTCGCGGATCTCAGCCAACGGGCGCGGATCGCGGGGGGTTTCTTTGTGCGAATCCGCACTGACGGCACCGTGGCCAGGGAAATGCTTGCCGGTGGTTTTCATTCCGGCGCTGTGCATGCCCTGAATGAAACGCTCGGCCATCATCAGCGCCTGTTGCGGATCGCTGTGGAACGAGCGCTCGCCAATCGCCGCGCTGACGTGGCCAATATCCAGCACCGGCGCGAAGCTGATATCGATATCCTGCGCGATCATTTCCGCCGCCATCAGCCAACCGGCTTCCTGTGCCAGACGCCCACCCTCATGCGCTTCGTTTAATGCGGCGAAAGACTGCGCTGCTGGCAGACGGGTGAAACCTTCCCGGAAGCGCTGCACGCGGCCGCCTTCCTGATCCACAGCCACCACCAGCCGATGGTGAGAAGCCTCGCGGATTTGGCGTACCAGCTCACGCAGCTGTTGCGCATCGTGGAAATTGCGGGTGAACAAGATCAGGCCACCCACCAGCGGGTGTTTCAGGATCTCACGTTCTTCCGCGTCCAGCTCATAGCTGGCGACATCTAACATTACTGGGCCCACGGCCACCTCACTTCACTTTATTCAGAACATGGGGATGTTAAACAAAAACGCCGGTGCAACACTGCGCCCCAACGCAAAATTCGGGATCGCCGGTTTGTTGCCAGCGCACTTCAAACCATAACAGCATCAGATAATCTACCCACGGCAACCAACGCTGCACCTGTGCGCTCAGCAGAGGTAAATTTGAGTAGCCGATGCGGGCATAATGCCGTAAAAATTGCTGTTGTTCGGCTGGCGACCAGGCATTGCTGCGAAACAGTGCGGCGATGTCCAGCGCGATATCCCCGTCGGCCGCATACTCCCAGTCAATCAGCCGCAAACCTTGACCCTGTGCGATCAGATTGCCCGGATGAATATCCATATGCAGGGGAGCCAGTTTTAGCGGCGCTGGGGACCGACAGCGCAGAAAACGCTGATGCAGCTTTAACCAGGCGGGTGTCAGGCGTCGGGGATCCAGCTGCTGCCAGTAACGAGTAAACTGTCGATGCAGGCTCAGCGGGTAACCACAGGGCGGCCGTTGATGTAAACCGGCCATCAACTCAGCCAGGCGGCCTCCCTCATTCAACCGAGCAAAATCCGCTGAAGTGACAACGTCACCATTAAGCCATTGCAAAATAATCCACTGATTATTTTGCGCTAAAACCTGTGGGCCGATGTCCTTACCGACACGAGATAACACCCGCGCCTCACGCCGACGACTGACGCCCAGCGCGCTTTTCTCTGGGCTTTGCTGACGCGCCAACAGTTGCACACCTTCGCCTTCAATACGCCAACTTTCGCCGGTCAGGCCCTGCACCGGGCTAAAACGACAACCGGCGGTTTTCACCGCCGGCAGTTCGTGCTCAATCAGTCTTCGCAGTTCGGCTTCAGTGTGTAACGGCGCCATTGCCTGACCAGACGATTTCACCACTTTGCACCAGCATCAATTGCATATCCAGCGTAGGTGACTTCACATCACCACTGACGTCGCTGTACAGCACATACTGCGCGCTAACGATACGCGCCAGACCAATCGCCTTGCTGCGTGAACCCAGGCTGTCATCTGCCGACAGGCCCAGCGTCTGTTTGGCAGTAACCAACTGCGCTTCCGGCACGATGGTGAAGGTTTTATTTGATGCCAAAGCCTTGTGCAGTGCGGAAGTCGCTTTCGCAGTCTGCAACGCACCGTTGGTGTTGTTCTTCACGCTGTCGAGCAGCAACACGCTGCCCGGATTAACGCCATCAGCTTTCAGCATCTGATTGACCAGCGGCTGTACGCTGCTCAGCCAATCGAGCTGCTGGATCTTTGGCGGTTGCGGGACAGGTTCAGTCACCGGTGGCTGCGGTTCTTCGGTCACCGGTGGCGTTACCGGCTCAACGGTTACCGGCGGTTGCGGTTGTTCCGGTTCCGGTGGGCGCGACAGACAGCCGGTTAATACCAACGCGGCCAGCGCGACAAATAGATACTTTTTCATTAATCCCTCTCTCAATGAACCAAGAGTTTACAAGAATAAATACAGACGCACGCGCTTGGCATCGAGGTTGCCATTGAGCGAGTAAATAGTGGCGTCTGAATTTGGCGCAATAGTGATGGTGCGCGGCGCTTCAAAAGGCCGGATATCCAGCCCCTGATCGTCATACCAGTAGAAGCGATAGCGCACCGTAACCGGCGTTGGTTGACTGTTGCTGAGCTCCGAGGTCGCCATCACTCGTCCGGAAGCATTCGAAATCGACGGATTGTCAGCCAGAATGCCCGCGGTCAGCACCGGCGAATCCATCACTACCGTCTGGCGTTCGTTAACCGCAATGCCACGCGGGCTACTACAGCCCATCAGTATGATGGCGGGCAACGTCAGCGTCATCAGACAACGCAGGGTTTTGCTATAGCGCATTATTTTCCTCAATTAGCGTGACAGCAGCGGCCCCAATGAGCGGCCACCGACCAAATGCATATGAATATGATAGACCTCTTGGCCGCCATGACGGTTGCAATTGATAATCAGGCGGTAGCCGTCTTCGGCTATACCTTCCTGCTCGGCGATCCTGGCGGCGGCGGTGATCATACGGCCCAGAGCGGCTTCGTGCTCAACAGTAACGTCGTTGATGGTGGGGATCAGCACATTGGGTACGATCAGAATATGGGTCGGGGCCTGAGGTGAAATATCACGGAAAGCGGTGACCAGTTCGTCCTGGTAGACCACATCAGCAGGGATTTCACGGCGGATAATTTTACTGAAAATCGTTTCTTCGGCCATCTGGCGTTCCTTGTAGAGGAAAATAAGCTGTACGCAGTATGAGTGACAAATTCTACTGCTTTCAACCTGATTGCGCACTTTCCGCGTTGAGTGATGCAGAATCAGACAACCATTCAGGGAAATCTCGCCGATGTCAGCGTTGCCCGCGGCATTCATCTGATTTTTTTCACTTTGGTTATTCACTATTGTTGCTTTACTTGTCTGTTGCCGCCGCCAATAGTAACCCTATGATTAAAAAAGGATAGGTGACAACATGCGATGCAAAACCCTGGTGCTGGGCGCGCTGCTGCTGTGCGGCCATGCAGCGGCTGAAACCAAAAGCATTATTGACCTGCAGGCTAATCAGCAACATTTGCGTGCAGCAAAAAACCCAGCCGCGATGGCACTGATCCCGGCTAATTACCCTTTCGCCGTACCGGGCAAGCTGACCATAGCGGTGGCGTCTGAAAATTCTCCGCCACTGGCGCTGTTTGCCGAAGACAATAAAACGCTGATTGGCAGCGATCCGGATATTGCACAACTGGTGGCGGACAGCCTGGGGCTGGAACTGAATCTGGTGCCTACCTCCTGGGAAGACTGGCCACTCGGGATCAGCTCGGGCAAATACGATGCCGCTATTTTCAATATTGCCGTCACCAAGCTGCGCAAAACCAGGTTTGATTTCGCCACCTACCGCGTGGATACGCTGGGTTTTTATGTGAAATCCGCCAGCAAAATCACCTCCATCAACCAACCTGCGGACATTGCCGGGCTACGGGTTATTGTCGGCTCGGGAACCAATCAGGAAAATGTCCTGCTTGGTTGGGATAAACAGAACCGCGCAAACGGCCTGGCACCGGTGAAGCCGATTTATGTCACCGATGACGCCGCTGCTAACCTGAGCATTCAGTCTGGACGCACCGATGCATTCTTCGGCCCCCACTCTACCGGCACCTACAAAGCGGCACTGACCGGCAAAACCAAAATGGTCGGGATTGGACCGAACGTGGCCTATGTGGCAGTGACCACCAAAAAAGATAACGGCCTGGTTGCGGCCATCAACGCCGCCATCAATGGGGTGATCGCCAGTGGCGAGTATGGGCAGGTGCTGGATCGTTGGGGCGAACACGATGAGAAGGTCCCACGCTCAACCATCAACCCGCCGGGCATTGGCGACTAATCTTCTATCAACTGTGGTGCGTGCGCGCGCATCCAGTTGGCTAAAGAGTCGAGCGTCGGCCCGACAGAAACCCCGGCGCTGGGCAAGCTTGGGTTGAAGGATGTCGATGAGCAAACACTGCGCGACGAGATCCGCGCACTGGTGCCGATCGGCCGCATGAGGACGGCGCTGGAATTGGCCAAGGCGGCGGTGTTTTTGGCGTCTGACGAGTCCGCCTTTATGGTAGGCAGTGAGTTGCTGATCGACGGTGGCGTGGGGAATTTGTAATAACTCGCGGCAAGTTACCAGGGGTTACCCTTAGTCAAAAAGTCGTGACAGCGAGACTGCACGGCTTATCGGTCAGCCCAGACCGGGAATAGCAACGCCGAAGGTCTGCAGCAGTAACACCATGTTGAGCAAAAGAATAATCACCGTCCCGATAATTGACACCAGGCTGGTCAGGCGACTATTGACAAATTCGCCCATAATGTCGCGACGGCGGGTGAACATCACTAAAGCAATCATCGGCGCCGGCAGCGCCAGACTCAGTACCACCTGGCTGTAAACCAGTGCATCGGTGGCATTAACCCCTAACGCAACCACGATGAACGCCGGGATCATGGTCACCATGCGGCGTATCCAGACCGGAATGCGGAAACCGACAAACCCCTGCATGATCATCTGGCCCGCCATGGTACCCACCACCGAGCTGGAAATACCGGAGGCAATCAACGACATCAGGAAGATACCGGCGGCGGCGGCGCCAAACAGTGGCGTCAGCGTGTGGTAGGCCGTACCAATTTCTGCCACATCACTGTTACCGGCATGGAAGGCGCTGGAGGCCATAATCACCATGGCGATATTCACCAACCCGGCGATAGACAGCGCAATCACCACCTCAATGTTGGAAAAACGTAGCAATTTACGGCGCTCGCCGCTGTCACTGCCCGGCGCACGGTGCTGGGTCAGGCCCGAGTGAAGGAAGATGGCATGCGGCATCACGGTGGCACCAATGATACCGACGGCAATAGTCAGCGCCTGTGCATCCGGCAATTGCGGGGTAACCATACCAATGCCCGCTGCCGCCCAATCGACCGGTACGATAAACATTTCGACCAGATAACACAGCGCAATCACCGCGACCAGGCCGCCAATCATCAGTTCCACCGGACGAAAGCCTTTCTTCTCAACCATCAGCAAGGCATAGGTGATCACCGCCGTCACTCCCATTCCTGGCAGCAGCGGCATATGGAACAGTAATGCCAGCGCTATCGCACCGCCCAGAAACTCCGCCAGATCGGTAGCCATTGCCGCTACCTCACTGAGCAGCCACATACCAATGACCACCGGACGAGAAAATTGGTCGCGGCACATCTCTGCCAGATTACGACTGGTGACGATACCCAGCTTGGCCGACAACGCCTGAAACAACATGGCGATCAGGTTAGCCATCACCACCACCCACAGCAGGCTGTAACCGTATTTCGAACCGGCCTGAATATTGGTGGCGAAATTACCCGGGTCCATATAGGCAATAGAGGCAATCACAGCTGGCCCGGCGAACAGTAGCGGCGTGAATGCACCACGCTTGCGCCCGGCAAGTGCGTTACCTATTGCCGCATTGGTTCGTTCGGTTAACGATGTGGTGGTTGCCGCATCACGCATGATTTACCCTCAATCTTTTTCTGGTTATTTTTCACCCAACACTCACAGCAATGTAGCATCGGCTACACTTTATGCAAAATGGAAGATTAACTGCCTTTGTGTACAAATATTTCTTATTGTCATCTTGTCATCGAATACGCCAGCCGAATTGATAATGCGTCGTCTTTGGACTAACGTATGGCGGGACTGCATTAACCTGCAACTTACTGGTTTATCGTTTAAAGGACGTCTCCGACTATGGCAACAAGCGCACCAGACGACGCCGAACGCCCCGTGGTGGCTGAAATGCCGGATGAGGCTGAACATGCCCTGCGCTTCACCCGCGCTCGTGAGGCGCAATCCAATGCGCTGATCGAGGACTATGTTGAGCTGATCGCCGACCTGCTGGTCACCACCCGCGAAGCCAGGACCACGGATATCGCCAAACGCTTCGGCGTATCGCACCCTACCGCGATCAAAAACATCGCCCGACTGAAAAGTGCCGGTCTGGTGGAGTCACGCCCTTATCGTGGGGTTTTTCTGACCGAAGAAGGTGAACAATTGGCGCAGAAGGTACGGCGTCGCCACCGGATTGTGGTTGATCTGCTGGTATGCCTGGGAGTACCGAATGAAACGGCGGAGCTGGACAGCGAAGGGATTGAACATCACATTTCTAACGACACCCTGGCGGTGTTTGAACAGTATCTGCAAAAGCACGCAGTAAAATAAATTCTCGCCAATAAAAAAGGGAGGCTTTCGCCTCCCTCAAAACTCCCCTGCCTGAATTAATGATTACGGATGTATTCGTCCATATCGGTTTTCAGGTTGTCAGATTTGGTACCAAAGATAGCCTGAACGCCCGAGCCTGCGACAACGACGCCGGCAGCACCCAGTTTTTTCAGATCAGCCTGGTCAACCTTGCTCACGTCCGCCACGCTAACGCGCAGACGGGTGATACAGGCATCCAGGTTGGTGATGTTATCTTTACCGCCAAAGGCCTGAACCAGCGCCGCAGACATTTCGGAACCGCCCTGCGCAACCTGCTCAGAAACCGTATCTTCACGGCCTGGGGTTTTCAGATCCAGCTTGGCAATCAGCACGCGGAAGATGGTGTAGTACACCAGACCGTAGATGATACCGACGATTGGGAACAGCCAGATTTTGCTGCTGTTGCCGCTCAGGACGATAAAGTCGATCAGACCGTGTGAGAAGCTGGTGCCGTCACGCATCCCCAACAGGATACAGATCGGGAACGCCAGGCCAGCCAGGATGGCATGGATTGCGTACAGGATCGGCGCAACGAACATGAAGGAGAACTCGATCGGCTCGGTGATACCGGTCAGGAAAGAGGTCAGCGCAGCGGAGATCATGATACCGCCGACTTTAGCGCGGTTTTCCGGCTTGGCTGAGTGCCAGATGGCAATCGCCGCAGCAGGCAGACCGTACATTTTGAACAGGAAGCCACCGGACAGTTTACCCGCAGTTGGGTCACCCGCCATATAACGTGGAATATCGCCGTGGAACACCTGGCCCGCTGCGTTGGTGTATTCACCAATTTGCATTTGGAACGGCACGTTCCAGATATGGTGCAGACCGAACGGCACCAGCGAACGTTCAACCACGCCGTAGATACCAAACGCCACTACCGGGTTCTGATAAGCCGCCCACTGGGAGAAGGTCTGGATAGCCGTACCGATTGGAGGCCAGATAAAGGAAAGCACTACGCCCAGAACGATTGCCGCCAGGCCGGAGATAATCGGCACAAAGCGCTTACCGGCAAAGAAGCCCAGATATTCCGGCAACTGAATGCGGAAGAAACGGTTAAACATATAGGCCGCGATGGAGCCGGAGATAATCCCCCCGAGCACACCGGTATCCGCCAGGTGTTTGGCCGCAATTTCTTCAGCCGGCAGGTGCAGTACCAGCGGTGCAACCACCGCCATGGTTTTCACCATGATGCCGTAAGCCACTACCGCAGCTAACGCGGAGACGCCGTCGTTATTGGTGAAGCCCAGGGCAACACCGATGGCAAAAATCAGCGGCATGTTGGCGAAAACGGAACCGCCGGCTTCCGCCATCACGTGTGAGACTACCGCCGGTAGCCAGCTAAAGTTGGCGGAACCGACGCCCAGCAGGATACCTGCGATAGGCAATACGGATACCGGCAGCATTAGCGACTTACCTACTTTTTGCAGGTTTGCAAATGCGTTCTTGAACATAGTTGAGTGTGCTCCTGAGTAATAGTGCTTTGCTACTTTTCGCGATTCTTCGCGTTGCAAGGGGGGGAGAAAAACCCCTGCAATTCAGGGTGTCTGAGCACCCCTTGAATTATTACGCAGAGTAAAATAAATAGACTGCGCAATGTTTGATGACAGTCACGTTTCGATGAACAAAACCGGGTATTTTTCTTACATCGCCTATTTTTTGGTAAAAATGAGCGAAAAACGCCCGCACTTCGCCCGAAAAACGGGTGAGAACATTACCCGTTTCGGCAATTAATTACGAGCTTAAAAAGAATTCAGATTTCGTTAATCACAGCTATAGCCTAGGTCAAAGATTAGAGTTCGATGTGAAATAAGCGTGAAAAGTTGGCGGTGGTGGCTTCGGCCAGTGTTTCCAGGCTCACACCCTTTAATACCGCCATGTATTCAGCCACATCACGCACATAGGCAGGTTGGTTTTCTTTGCCGCGATGCGGCACCGGAGCCAGATACGGTGAGTCGGTTTCCACCAGAATACGATCCAGCGGCACATAGCGCGCCACTTCACGCAGTTGTTCTGCATTGCGGAAGGTCAGGATTCCGGAGAAAGAAATATAGAACCCCAGATCCAGCAACGCCTCTGCGGTAGCGCAATCTTCGGTGAAGCAGTGCAGCACACCGCCACAGTCCTGGGCATTTTCTTCACGCAGAATAGCCAGTGTGTCTTCTCGCGCATCGCGGGTATGCACGATCACCGGCTTGTTCAGATCGCGACCGATACGAATATGTTCACGGAACGACGCTTGCTGCAACTCAAGATTGTCTTTCTGATAGAAGTAGTCCAGCCCGGTTTCACCCAGTGCCACCACTTGCTCTGCTGCTGCCAAACGGCGCAGCTCAGCGTAGTCGTAGCCACCTTCCAGATTGAGCGGATGCACCCCGCAGGAGAAGGCGACGTCATCGCGTTGGCCAATCAATTGCGTCATCGCCTGATAGCCCGGCAAAGTGGTGGCCACCGCCAGCACGTAACCGACGTCGCGCGCTTTGGCCTTCGCCAAAGCATCATCCACATTTTGATGCAGCGTTTGGTAATCCAGGCCGTCGAGGTGACAATGAGAATCTACTAACAACATAATATTTAACTCTTTTACAGCGAATGGGGGTGAGAATAGCCGGTAGCGCCAAGCAACTGCTCCCAGCCAAGTAACTGTTCGGTCAGCAGCAGTTCACGGTTAACGCCGACGACACCAAGCAACTGATGGCGACAATGCAGCCATTGCTGCACGGCTTGCTGCAGCGACGTACTGCTCAGACGGCTGGCCAGTTGATGCACCAGCGGTTGCTGATCCTGGTTCAGAACAAAGCTGGCGGCACCCTGCTGCCACTTCATGGCGTCCATCAGCAATGAACATAGCCAGTGAAGCCGCTCAGCGACGTCTTCGTGATTCAATACCGGCAACAACGACAACATGTCGTGCTGCGGCAAAGCGGCGCTCAGGGCCGTGCACAACACGCTACGCTGTTGCCAACGTTCCGGCTGGAGCAATTGCTCTGCGGCCAACGGCGCACCGTCATGCAGGCGCAAGGCAGTCAGGAGATCAACCTGATTACCCGGCGTCTGTCGATTCAGCCATTGCAGGCTGAGCGGTTCGTCCGGACTGGCGAGATGCCAGTACAAACAACGGCTGCGTAACGTCGCCAGCAACCGTGATGGCTCGCGGCAGCTCAGCAGAAAATAGGTTTTTTCCGGCGGTTCTTCCAGCGTTTTCAACAGGGCATTAGCGGCAGCCTCGGTCAGCAACTCCGCCTGTGGCAACCAAATCACCTTGGCACCGCCCTGCTGCGCATGAGAATAAAGGACATCAATCAGCTGGCGGATGGGTTCCACCCCCAGGCTGCTTCTACCTTTTTCCGGCGTCAACACGTGGTAATCCGGGTGATTTCCCGCCAGCATCAACCGGCAGCTATGGCATTCACCGCAGCTTTTCTCACCGTTGCGACGTTGACAGATCAGCCAACGGCTCAGGCCATAAGCCAGCGCATCCTCACCATGGCCCACAGCAGCATGCAATAACAGAGCGTGATGTCCACGCCCGGTAGCATATTGCCCGACCAACTGCCGGTAAGGGGTATTCAGCCACGGGTACCAGTTCATTACACGCCTTCCTGCTGCTGTAACCATTGGCTGACGCAATGACGAATCGTCGCCGTCACCTGGTCAAGCGATTGAGAAGCATCTACGGTGATGATGGACGCATCTTGCGCCGCCAACTCCTGATAACGTGCGCGGGTACGTTCAAAGAATGGCAGTGCTTCCTGCTCGATACGATCCAGTTCGCCCCGTGCTCGGGCACGCTGCAGACCCACTATCGGCGGCAAATCCAGGTAAAGCGTCAGGCCAGGACGAAAATCCCCTAATACCGTGTCACGTAGCGAGGCCATAAGTTGTTGATCCACACCCCGACCGCCGCCCTGGTAGGCTTGAGAAGACAGGTCGTGACGATCGCCAACCACCCAGGCGCCACGTGCCAACGCCGGTTTGATCACCGTTTCCACCAACTGTACACGAGCCGCATACAGCATCAGTACCTCGGCCTTGATGGTCGGCAATTCACCATCCACGCCGCGTTTGAACAGGTCGCGCAGCTTTTCCGCCAGCGGCGTACCGCCAGGTTCACGGGTAAATGCAATGTCGTTGATGCCGTGCTCGCGCAGTACGTCGACTACGGTATCGCGTGCAGTCGTTTTGCCCGCACCTTCAAGCCCTTCGATAACCACGAATTTACTTTTCATTCTTTTCCTTTAACGCCTGGCGATAGGCACGCACCGCCTGATTATGGCTGGCCAGGTTAGTGGTAAATTGATGCCCGCCCTTACCGTCGGCAACAAAGTACAAATAAGGCGTCTTCGCCGGCTTGGCAGCGGCTTCCAGTGAAGCCTGGCTCGGCATGGCAATCGGCGTTGGCGGCAGACCATTGATCACGTAGGTGTTGTACGGCGTCGGCGTTTCCAAATCCTTGCGGGTAATATTGCCATTATAAGCCTCGCCCATGCCGTAGATCACCGTCGGGTCGGTCTGCAAACGCATGCCAATACGCAGGCGATTTATGAATACCGAGGCCACTTTGGTCCGTTCTTCCGGCACCGCAGTCTCTTTCTCAATGATTGAGGCCATGGTCAGCAACTCTTCCGGCGTTTTGTAAGGCAGGCTGGCTTCACGGCCCAGCCAGGCGCTCTCCAGCGCTTTAATCATACGCAGGTGGGCACGCTTCAACAGGGCCATATCGGTCATGCCTGCGGTGTACAGATAGGTATCCGGGTACAGCCTCCCTTCCGGGTTGGCGCCTTCTGGCAAGCCCAGCGCCTCGGCAATTTCCGCCTCGCTTTTACCAGCCAAGGTATGCTTGAGGTATTTTGACTGTTGCAGCACCAGCAGCCAGTCCCGCAGGCGGGAGCCTTCAATAAAGCGTGCGCTGAATTGGGCTTCTTTACCGCTGGCCAACAGTTTAAGCATTTGACGCACCGTCATACCCGGCGTAAAGCGATAGGTTCCGGCCTTAAACTCGGCTAATTCCGGCTCCAGGCGCAACAACCATGGGAACCACTGGCCATTGCGGATCAGTTTGTCTCGCACCAGCAGCCCCTCCAGGGCCACCCGACCGGTCCCTGCCGGCAGTTTGAAAATGGCTTCCTGCTGGATCGCCAATGGCGTATCCGCGAAGCGTTCAACCTTCTGGTAGCCCCAAAACAGCAGGCCCAATACCAGAACAACAATAATAGAAACGAACTTCAGCTTTCTTTTCTTCATCAATCAGCCATCGTTAACAGTGTGGGCGCAAAACATCATAAAGTTGGCGTGAAGGGTAACACCATGATTGCACAGTATTGACCGGCAGCAACGGCATTAACGCATTGCTCACCAGCACTTCTTCAGCATCGGCCAGCGTCTCTAGAGGTTCGCTGACACAATGCAGCGAGTATTCACTGCCCGCCAGCAGCTCAATAACCCGGCGACGCATCAACCCAGCCACGCCTGCCTGGCTTAAATCTGGCGTAAATACTGCTTTTCCCTTACGCCAGAACAAATTAGCCGCACAGCATTCCACCAGCATACCGGCAGTGTCAAGCACCAGCGCCTCGTCGGCGGTTGTCTGGTCAAGATGCGTGCGGATCAACACCTGCTCCAAACGATTCAAATGCTTCAGCCCAGCCAACAGCGGGTTGCGTCCCAGCGCTACCGGGCTGAGCGTCAGGCTGATGCCCTGCTCTCGCCATGGCAAATAGTGCATGGGATAGGTGCTACGAGAGACTATGCGTGTGGGGGCCTCACACCCTTGCGGGCTGTATCCCCTGCCACCGCTGCCGCGTGTCAGTATCGCTTTGACCACGCCCAAAGGGATAGATTCTGCCGCGCGCACCATTTCATCTTTCAAAGCGTTCCAGTCGCAAGGCGGCAGCATCAACCGCTGCGCTGCCAACTGTAGCCGCTCGATATGCCAGGGCAGCAGGTCTATTTTCCCCTCAGTCACCCGGGCGGTAGTGAAACAGCCGTCACCAAACTGCAAGCCGCGATCGCTTGGCGCTAACACATCGTGTTGATGCCCATTAATCCAGTACATAGACTCCCCCTGACCGCTTTGGTATCACTACAGAATAACAGGCGCAGGTGCCGTTAGCCGCAGCTTGCCGTTTGGCTACAGAGCCAACAAGCAGAGCTTTCCGAGTCGCGGTCGCGCCATAAAAAAAGCCCGGTTTAAAAAACCGGGCTTTTTTACCGTCTGCCAGCAGAGGCATTATACCTTGCGGAAGATCAGTGAACCGTTGGTGCCGCCGAAGCCGAAGGAGTTACACAGCGTGAACTGCATATCACTCACCTGGCGAGCCTCATGCGGAACAAAGTCCAAATCACAACCTTCATCCGGATTATCCAGGTTGATGGTTGGCGGAACTGCCTGGTCACGCAATGCCAAAACGGTGAAGATCGACTCAATCGCGCCTGCGGCACCCAACAGGTGGCCGGTCATCGATTTGGTCGAGCTGACCATCACGCGCTGTGCATCGCTGCCAAATACCGACTTCACCGCCTGCGTTTCGGCTTTGTCACCGGCCGGCGTTGAAGTCCCGTGCGCATTGATATAACCAATTTGTGACGTAGTCACACCGGCATCAAGCAATGCATTTTCCATCGCCAGCGCCGCACCCGCACCATTCTCAGGGGGAGACGTCATGTGATAAGCATCGCTGCTCATCCCAAAGCCGACAACTTCAGCATAAATCTTGGCACCGCGTTTTTTGGCATGTTCGTACTCTTCCAGCACCATCATACCGGCACCGTCACCCAGAACAAAACCGTCACGGTCTTTGTCCCATGGGCGGCTGGCCGCTTGAGGATCTTCGTTACGGGTCGACAACGCGCGTGCTGCGCCGAAGCCACCGACACCCAACGGAGTACTGGCTTTCTCTGCCCCACCGGCCAACATGACGTCGGCATCATTGTAAGCAATGATACGCGCGGCATGGCCAATGTTATGCACACCTGAAGTACAGGCGGTGGCGATCGAAATACTCGGGCCACGCATGCCGTACATGATGGTCAGATGGCCTGCAATCATGTTTACGATGGTTGACGGCACAAAGAACGGACTGATTTTCCGTGGGCCACCGTTAACCAGTGAACTGTGGTTCTCTTCAATCAAACCCAGGCCGCCGATGCCAGAGCCGATAGCGGCACCAATGCGGCTGGCGTTAGCCTCGGTGATATCCAATTGTGCATCCTGCATGGCTTGCATGCCGGCAGCGATACCGTATTGAATAAAGGCGTCCATCTTGCGCGCATCTTTGCGTGAGATGAAATCCTCTGAATTAAAATTCTTTACCAGGCCAGCAAACTTGGTCGCATAGGCTGTGGTATCGAAATGGTCGATCAGGCTGATGCCACTCTGACCGGCAAGAAGAGCTGTCCATGTGGACTCTACCGTATTGCCGACAGGAGACAACATGCCCAGTCCGGTCACAACTACTCGACGCTTAGACACGTTTGTCCTCCAAGGAGGGAAAATATGACACTAGGGATAGAAAAAACTTAGGCGGTCGAGTGACCGCCTAGATATGTTCTCTTACTGCTGGCTGGCGTTGATGAAATCAATAGCTGCCTGAACAGTAGTGATTTTCTCAGCTTCTTCGTCTGGAATCTCTGTGTCGAACTCTTCTTCCAGAGCCATTACCAGCTCAACGGTGTCAAGAGAATCAGCACCCAGATCTTCAACGAAAGAAGCGTTATTTAAAACTTCTTCCTGTTTAACACCCAATTGCTCAACAATGATTTTCTTAACGCGTTCTTCGATAGTGCTCATACTCTTAAATTTCCTATCAAAACTCGCTTTCGCGATGGTTTTCGTAGTGTATAAAATGTTGAAAAAGATGCAACTAAATCCCGGCTGGTCAAACCACGATTTTACGCTATTCTGCGGTTTTTACCCCAAATAACGCAAATAGTTTTCGCATTTTTTAAATCATGTACATGCCGCCATTGACATGTAACGTTTCACCGGTGATGTAGCCAGCCTCATCAGAGGCTAAAAATGCAACAGCGCTGGCGATTTCTTTAGCATCCCCCAGCCGATTGGCTGGAACTGATGACAAAATGCCTGCACGCTGATCATCTGTCAACGCCCGAGTCATGTCCGTCTCAATAAAGCCAGGTGCCACGACGTTGACCGTAATGCCACGCGAAGCAACTTCGCGTGCCAAAGACTTACTAAAACCAATCAGACCGGCTTTAGCCGCCGCGTAATTAGCCTGCCCTGCATTCCCCATGGTACCAACTACGGAACCGATGGTGATGATACGGCCAAACCGCTTTTTCATCATAGCTCGCATTACCGCTTTTGACAGACGGAATACGGAAGTCAGATTGGTGTTCAGGATATCCTGCCACTCGTCGTCCTTCATACGCATCAGGAGGTTATCACGCGTAATACCGGCATTATTCACTAAAATGTCGATTTCGCCAAATTCAGCACGAATAGATGCCAGAACGCTGTCGATAGATTGAGCATCGACCACATTCAACGCGAACCCTTTGCCGTTTGCACCCAGGTAGCTGCTGATAGCCTCAGCGCCGCTTTCACTGGTGGCGGTGCCGATGACTTTGGCGCCACGTGCCACAAACGTTTCTGCAATAGCCCGGCCAATACCCCGGCTGGCACCGGTGACCAGAACAACTTTACCTTCGAAGCTCATTGTTTTCCTCTTTATTGTTCAAGCGCCGCTGTCAGGCTGGGCGCGTCATTAACCGCCCCCGCCGTCAGGGTGTCAACAATACGTTTAGTCAGACCGGTCAGAACTTTGCCCGGACCAACCTCTAGCAGCAAGGTAACGCCCTGTGCCGCCATAAACTCTACGCTTTCGGTCCAACGTACCGGGCTGTACAACTGGCGCACCAGAGCACTGCGGATCGCTTCTGGATCGGTTTCGGTACGCACGTCTACGTTATTTACCACTGAGACCTGCGGTGCGTTGAAGGTAATCTCCTGCAACGCCACAGCCAGCTTGTCTGCAGCCGGTTTCATCAGTGCGCAGTGCGAAGGCACGCTCACCGGCAACGGCAACGCACGCTTGGCGCCAGCGGCTTTACAGGCCGCACCTGCACGTTCAACCGCTTCTTTGTTACCGGCGATCACCACCTGGCCCGGTGAGTTAAAGTTCACCGGTGAAACAACCTGCCCTTGGGCAGACTCTTCACAAGCCTTGGCAATGGCTGCGTTGTCCAGGCCGATAATGGCGGACATCGCGCCAGTGCCTTCCGGCACCGCTTCCTGCATCAGTTTGCCGCGCAGCTCAACCAGACGAATAGCCGCCTGGAAATCCAGCACGCCCGCACACACCAATGCCGAGTATTCACCCAAGCTATGGCCAGCCATGATGGCCGGCGTTTTGCCGCCCTGCTGCTGCCAGACGCGGAAAATCGCTACGGAAGCGGCCAGCAATGCCGGCTGCGTCTGCCAGGTTTTGTTCAGTTCTTCCGCCGGCCCTTGCTGCACCAGCTGCCACAGGTCGTAACCCAGGACGGAAGAGGCTTCGCTGAAGGTCGCTTCAACGATCGGATATTGAGCGGCCAAATCGGCCAGCATGCCCAGAGTCTGTGACCCTTGGCCTGGAAAAACAAAAGCAAATTGCGTCATTTTTTCTTCCTGTTATATCAGAAACGAACCAGCGCCGAGCCCCAGGTAAAGCCGCCGCCAAAGGCTTCCAGCAGCACCAGTTGGCCGCGTTGAATTCGCCCATCACGCACCGCTTCGTCTAGCGCTGCAGGGACCGAGGCGGCAGAGGTGTTACCGTGACGATCGAGCGTCACTACCACTTTATCCAGCCCCATACCCAATTTTTTCGCCGTCGCGCTGATAATGCGCAAATTGGCCTGGTGCGGCACCAGCCAGTCCAGCGCGCTGCGATCCAGATTATTGGCCTGCAGCGTTTCATCAACGATGTGAGCCAGTTCGGTAACCGCAACCTTGAAGACTTCATTACCCGCCATGGTGACATAGGCCGGCTTGTCCTGATCCTGACGATCCTTGAACGGCAAGGTCAACAAACCGCCGTAGCTGCCGTCGGCGTGCAGATGGGTCGACAAAATGCCCGGCTCTTCAGAAGCCCCCAACAGCACCGCGCCTGCGCCATCACCAAACAGAATGATAGTGCCGCGATCTTCCGGATCCAGCGTGCGTGACAACACGTCTGCGCCGATCACCAGAGCATGCTTCACCGCGCCGTTTTTAACATACTGATCGGCGACGCTCAACGCATAGGTGAAACCGGCACAGGCCGCAGCCAGATCGAATGCCGCGCAGTCTTTAATGCCCAGCATCTGCTGCACCTGGCAGGCAGAACTTGGGAATGCGTGGCTCGAGGTGGTGGTCGCCACAACGATCAGCCCGATGTCTTCTTTAGCCACACCTGCCATTTCCAGCGCTTTTTCAGCAGCATGGAAGCCCATCGTCGCGACTGTTTCATCAGCGGCGGCAATACGGCGTTCACGGATACCCGTACGTGAGACGATCCATTCGTCAGAGGTATCCACCATTTTTTCAAGGTCAGCGTTGGTGCGCACTTGTACGGGTAAATAACTCCCCGTACCGAGAATCTTTGTATACATGTACGATCAGTCACTCTTAGGTAATACAGCTTCAAGGCGCGCAGCAATCCTGTCAGGGACTTGCCGCTGCACCGCCTGCACAGCCTGTTCGATTGCCACTGCAAACGCGTGTGGGTTTGCAGCGCCGTGGCTCTTGATTACGGTGCTGCGCAATCCTAACAGACATGCGCCATTATACTGGTCGGGGTTCAGGTGGCCGAACCGCTTTACCACCCGTTTTTGCAACCAACGGCCCAACAATTTTAACCACCACGCCTGCTTGCCACCGTCTCCGGATGATTTCAGCAGCGATAAAAATACTCTTACCACCCCTTCCATGGTCTTCAGGGTGACGTTACCCACAAAACCGTCGCAGACCAACACATCGGTTTTACCGGTGAGAAGATCGTTGCCTTCCAGGTAACCAATATAGTTGATTGCCGGAGTATTTTTTAGCACGGCGGCCGCTTCGCGGATATTATCCAGGCCTTTGGTTTCTTCTTCACCAATATTCAGCAGCGCCACGCGAGGTTGCGCAATCCCCACCACCTCTTCGGCCATCACCGCTCCCATCACCGCGAACTGCACCAGCATGGTACTGTCGCATTCGACGTTGGCGCCCAGATCCAGCACCACGGTTTTACCCCCCAGCTGATGAGGGATCACCGTCATCAGCGCCGGCCGTTCAATACCGTCCAGCGGCTTGAGCAGCATTTTCGCCAAGCCCATCAACGCACCAGTATTCCCTGCGCTGACACAACCTTGCGCATCGCCGTTTTTAGTCAGTTCCAGCGCAATGCGCATGGAAGAACCGCGGCTGGCGCGTATCGCTTGTGAGGGTTTGGCGTCGCCGGCAATCACAGATTCAGCGGGCACAACTTGCAAACGTTCCAGAAGAACCGGATCGGCTTTGGCAAGTAAGGGAGAGAGGGTGTCGGGATTGCCGACCAGCAGAAGATGAAGCTGTAAATTAGAGGCCAGTGCCTGCAATGAAGCAGGCACTGTGACGCAGGGACCGAAGTCCCCGCCCATTGCATCTAACGCCAGGGTTAGACGAGTCAAGGTATCGCTACTTAGCCGATAACCTTGCGACCGCGGTAGAAACCGTCGGCAGTGATATGGTGACGCAGGTGAGTCTCGCCAGATGCTTTATCAACAGACAAAGTGGCGGTGGTCAGAGCATCGTGTGAACGACGCATGCCACGCTTGGAACGGGTTGGTTTATTTTGTTGTACGGCCATGGACCTTACTCCTTGATTACTTACGCTTTAAACTGGCTAATACGGCAAATGGATTTGGTTTCTCCGCCTCTTCAGGCAGTTTGCCAAACACCATATCCGCTTCGGACACTTCACAGTGTTCAGATTCATGTACCGGGACGACAGGCAGTGAAAGAATAATTTCGTCTTCAATCATTGCCAGCAGATCGACTTCGCCAAACTCATCGACTTCGATCGGCTCATACGCTCCCGGTAATGCCTCAGCCTGCTCATCATTGACGACCGGGCTAAAACAATATGTTGTGTGAACATGATGTTCAAACGGGACTCCACAGCGTTGGCACATCAGCATTACCTGGACGTCCGCATGCCCTGTTATCACCGCGAGGCGCTGGTTATCAATATCAAAGGATAACGAGACCTCAACATCACTGTCCACACTGACCACAGAGGCGGCGACACGAGTAACCTGCTCAGGCGCATAGGAACCAACATAATCCAGGCGTTTCTGAGCGGTACGTACCGCATCAATGGTCAAGGGTAATTTTACCTTTTGCATAGGGCGCGCATATTAACTTTGTAACGACTTAGAGTCAAAGAAAAAGGCCGTAAAACGGCACCTTTCACCAATATTCGCTTCCTCAGCGGCGGACAGTTTAAAATGCCTACTCTATTTACGCTACGGTTTAAGAAAAAAATTATGCAAAGACTCCTGCTTGCCTCCACTTCGCCCTACCGCAAGATGCTGTTGGAAAAACTGCATCTGCCTTTTATCTGTGATGCTCCCCAGGTCGATGAAACCCCACTGGCTGGGGAAAGCGCCGAAGCGCTGGTGCTGCGATTGGCAACGGCAAAGGCCCAGGCATTGGCCGCCGCCTACCCCGACCACCTGATTATCGGCTCCGATCAGGTCTGCGTGATCGACGATAAAATCACCGGGAAACCACACACCGAAGAAAATGCCCACGCGCAATTACGCCAGGCCAGCGGCCAAAGGGTCACCTTTTATACCGGCCTTGCGTTATACAACAGCCATAGCAAACACCTGCAAGTGCTTTGCGAACCCTTTCACGTGCACTTCCGTGCGCTGAGTGACGCTGAAATCGCCGCCTATATCCGCCTTGAGCAGCCACTCAACTGCGCGGGCAGCTTTAAAAGCGAAGGTTTGGGCATCGCGCTGTTCGAAAAACTGGAGGGGCGGGATCCGAATGCGTTGATCGGCCTGCCGTTGATCGCGCTACTGGAGATGCTGCGGGCTGAAGGCATCAACCCGCTGGCATAAAATACGGTTTACTGCGGTTTGGACTGCTTGCGCAATACCTGCAGGCAGTGGCGCAACTCTGCGTCCATCGGTGCTTCGATACGCATGGTTTCGCCGGTGCCCGGATGTTCGAACCGCAACGCCGCTGCGTGCAGGAACAAACGTTTGAGCCCGGTCCCCGCCAATTGGCGATCGAACTCACGATCGCCATAACGATCGTCAAAGGCTATTGGATGGCCGGCGTGCAGTGCGTGAACGCGGATTTGGTGAGTACGCCCGGTGATCGGGCTGGCCTTGACCAGCGTCGCATGCTCAAAACGTTCTTCCACCTTGAAGCGGGTTTCCGATGGCTTGCCTTCGCTGCTGACACGCACGATCCGTTCACCGCTCTGCAGAATGTTTTTCAGCAACGGTGCCTGCACCGCTTTGCAATGCGACTGCCACTCACCGCGCACCAGTGCCAAATAATCCTTCTGCATCCCTTTCAAGCGCAGTTGCTCATGCAAGGAGCGCAGCGCAGAACGTTTTTTCGCCACCAGCAGCACGCCCGAGGTATCGCGGTCCAAACGGTGAACCAACTCCAGGAAGCGGGCTTCCGGGCGCAACGCGCGCAAAGCTTCGATGACACCGAAGCTCAGGCCGCTACCGCCATGCACCGCAGTGCCGGAGGGTTTATTCAGCAATAGCAGGTGATCGTCTTCATACAAAATGCAATTGGCCAGCGCGGCCACTTTATCGAGTTTGGCCGAGACAGGTGCTTCCTCACGCTCAGCAACACGCACTGGCGGCACACGCACCACATCACCAGGGGCCAGCTTGTATTCCGCCTTGATGCGTCCTTTATTAACGCGCACCTCGCCCTTGCGCACTATGCGATAAATCATGCTCTTCGGCACGCCTTTTAAGCGGGCAAGTAGAAAATTGTCGATTCGCTGACCGGCTTCGTCATCAGAAATCGTGATTAGTTGTACTGCAGGAATGTTCGTTTTCATGGGGCAGGATTCTAAATAGAGCGCGTAAATAGCGCCACTTCTTTTTATGTGCTTAACTGTCTCTCTGACTGCAGGCGAAATCCCAGCGGACAATAAGGCAGCAAGCCGGTTTGAACGTTTGCGATTTCTTCCGCAGTTAAGGAAAAGTCACCTTGCTATAACAGTATCAGCAGTGGAATAATGCGTTTACTTTCCACGTTGATTCTCGTTAAACAGGGAAAACTGTGGAATTATAAATTTGTCTGATGGCACAAAAACGCAGCAATGGCGTAAGACGTAATGTGAAATCAAACAATTAGCGGGCTGCGGGTTGCAGCTTGGCCGGCAAACGGAATCAGATCTGTCGACGTAAATCAGAGGCTATTCCCCTAGTAAAAGTGCTGTTTTTCACAAAGAAATACAGGCTTACCGAGATAATGCGCCCCTATGCAGGCGACAACCGTGAGGTTGACGGCTTTGCGAGAAGACACGGGGTTTTCGGTTTTAATCCGGCCATGAGGTTATTTTGCCCGCAGCTTTGTCGATAATGTAAAAATAACGAGTAAGTTAAGATGAAAAGAATGTTGATTAACGCAACTCAGCAGGAAGAGTTGCGTGTTGCTTTGGTAGATGGGCAGCGGCTGTATGATTTGGATATTGAAAGTCCGGGTCATGAACAGAAAAAAGCGAATATTTACAAAGGCAAAATCACTCGTATAGAACCAAGTCTTGAAGCAGCGTTCGTTGATTACGGCGCCGAACGACATGGTTTCCTCCCTCTTAAAGAAATCTCTCGCGAATATTTCCCAAGTAACTACTCCTCTCATGGTCGCCCAAACATCAAAGATGTGCTGCGCGAAGGCCAGGAAGTGATCGTTCAGGTTGATAAAGAAGAACGTGGTAACAAAGGCGCAGCCTTGACCACTTTCATCAGCCTGGCCGGCAGTTATCTGGTGTTGATGCCGAACAACCCACGCGCCGGTGGTATTTCACGCCGCATTGAGGGTGACGACCGCACCGAACTGAAAGAAGCGCTTTCTTCCCTGCAACTGCCAGATGGCATGGGTCTGATTGTTCGCACCGCGGGCGTGGGCAAATCTGCCGATGCGCTGCAGTGGGATCTGTCATTCCGCCTGAAGCACTGGGAAGCGATTAAAAAAGCCGCTGAAGGCCGCGCTGCACCATTCCTGATCCATCAGGAAAGCAACGTTATCGTGCGTGCATTCCGCGACTATCTGCGCCCGGACATCGGCGAAATCCTGATCGACAACCCAAAAGTTCTTGATCTGGCCAAAGAGCACATCGCTGCCCTGGGCCGTCCGGATTTCAGCAGCAAGATCAAACTGTACAGCGGCGAAATCCCGCTGTTCAGCCACTATCAAATCGAATCCCAAATTGAATCCGCTTTCCAGCGTGAAGTTCGCCTGCCTTCCGGCGGTTCGATCGTTATCGACTCCACCGAAGCGCTGACCGCTATCGATATCAACTCCGCGCGAGCAACCCGTGGCGGCGATATTGAAGAGACCGCGTTCAACACCAACCTGGAAGCGGCGGACGAGATTGCTCGCCAGCTGCGCCTGCGTGACCTTGGCGGCCTGATCGTTATCGACTTTATCGATATGACCCCAGTTCGTCATCAACGAGAAGTAGAAAACCGTCTGCGTGACGCGGTTCGTCAGGACCGTGCACGTATCCAAATCGGTCGCATTTCCCGTTTCGGCCTGCTTGAGATGTCACGTCAGCGCCTCAGCCCATCACTGGGTGAATCCAGCCATCACGTCTGCCCGCGCTGTAACGGCACCGGCACCATCCGTGATAACGAATCGCTGGCACTTTCCATTCTTCGTCTGATCGAAGAAGAAGCGCTGAAAGAAAATACCAAAGAAGTTCACGCCATCGTGCCAGTACAGGTCGCATCTTACCTGCTGAACGAAAAGCGTGAATCGGTGAGCGCGATCGAAAAGCGTCAGGGTGGCGTGAAAGCGATCATCGTGCCGAACGATCAGATGCAAACCCCGCACTACTCTGTACTGCGCGTGCGTAAGGGTGAAGAAACACCAACCCTGAGCTACCTGTTGCCGAAACTGCACGAAGAAGAGATGGCCCAGCCGCTAGAAGATGCACCGATGGAGCGCAAGCGTCCGGAACAACCGGCACTGGCTTCATTCTCTCTGGCTGCAGACGCCCCACCACCTGCAGAAGAACCTGTTGTGGCTCAAGCTACCGTCGCCGCAGCTGCAACCAGACAATCCGCGCCAGCCACTGCCAAGCAGGGCCTGTTGGGCCGTCTGTTCGGTGGTCTGAAAGCACTGTTTGCCGGTGAAGAACAACCGGTTGTCGAAGCCAAGCCTGTAGTTGAGGCGCCGAAGCCTGAAGGCAACGGTGAAAACCGCCGTCAGGATCGTCGTGGTCAACGTCGTCAGGGCACCGGTCGTAAAGATCGTGGTGAGCGCGGAGAACGAGGCGATCGTCCAGAGCGTGGAGAGCGTAAAGAGCGCGGTGAAGGTCGTGATAATCGTGAGCCGCGTGAACCTCGTGACAACCGCGAAGGCCGTGAAACACGTGAAGTACGTGATGAACAGCGTCGTAACCGCCGTAATGCGCCACAAGCCAATGCTGCCGTTACCGAAGAGCCGCTGTCTGAAGAAGCCGTCAAGGCACAGCGCGAAGAGCAGCAACAACGCCGCGACCAACGTGCCGATCGCCAGCGTCGTCGTCAGGAAGAGAAACGTCAGGCTCAGCAGGAAGTCGCCGCGCTGGAAAGCGTAGAAACCGCAACCTCTGCCAACGCCAGCGTTGACGAAGATCTCGAAGAACGTCAGATGCAGAACATGCAGCGCCGTCAGCGTCGTCCTCTGTCGCAGAAAGTTCGCGTGCTGTCTGCGGAAGAAGAACTGCATCGTGCAGCGGAAGAACTGCTGGCGCCAAAAGCACCGGTAGTGAAAGCCCAGGACGTGAAGCCCGCCCAGGTTGAAGACAGTGTTAAACTGCTGCCGGAAACCCTTGAGGCACCGGCCGAAGATGATGCACAGGAAAACCGCGCTAATGGCGAAAACGGCATGCCACGCCGTTCACGTCGTTCTCCGCGCCACCTGCGTGTTAGCGGTCAACGCCGTCGTCGTTACCGTGATGAACGTTACCCTACCCAGTCCCCAATGCCGCTGGCAGGTGCTTTCGCCTCTCCAGAAATGGCTTCCGGCAAGGTATGGGTGAGTTACCCTGTCACTCAAGCAGCGCAAGTGATTGAAGAAGCAGGCGTTCAGACTGAAGCTGTTGAGATCGCCGCCGACAACGTCATGGCACAAGAAGCCGTCAGCGTAGCCGCTCCGGTTATTGCCCAAGCCGTTACGCCGGTGATCGAACCAGAAGTTGTAACCCCGGCAGAAGAACCAGCCCAACCGGTTGTTAAAGCCGCTGAGCAGGCAATCACTGCCCACGCAGAAGAAACCCCACCAGCCCCGGTCGCTGAAGCGCCTGCAGTAGTAGAAGAAACTGCGGTGGTAGAAGCTGCACCGGTGGTAGAAGAAACCGCGGCGGCTGAACCTGCCCCAGTGGTTGAAGAAACGCCAGTCGTTCCAGCAGCAACCGTTGCGGAAGAAACTGTCGCTGAACCAGCCCCGGTGTTCGTTGAGCCCGTCGTTGAAGTCGCACCAGTGGTCGTTGAAGCCGCACCAGTGCAGGAAGTTGCTGCCGCGGTAGTGGTCGAACAAAAAGCGCCGGTTGTGCAACAGCAACCAGCGCCAGTGCAAGATGTACTGTATAAACACATCGCCACTGCCCCAATGACCAAGGCTCCTGCGCCGGACTATGTACCGGAACAGCAGCAGCAAAGCGATTGGCAGCGCCCTTCCTTCAACTTCGAAGGCAAAGGTTCTGCGGGTGGTCATGCGGCGGCAAACCAGGCCACCGCACCGGCAACCAAACCGCAGCCGGTTAACGATTAAGTTAATCTGCTCCGATAAAAAAACCCGTCACTTGGCGGGTTTTTTATTGCCGAAAAATCGACTCAGGCTATTTTCTTCAACTGTTTGATATCCAGTAAATCCAGCTTGCCCTCTAACTGGCCGACGAAATGCTTGAAATGATCGGTGGCATTGTGTTTTTCCAGTGCCTCAGCGCTTGCCCAACGCTCAAAAAATACGAAGGTACCCGGCTTTTCCAGATCACGGTGCAGATCATATTGCAGGTTACCCAGTTCCTGGCGGCTTGGATCGATAATCGCATGCACTACGTCGCTGACGGCGGACACAAACTCAGGTTTAGCTTGTAAGGTGGCAATGACACGTACTTCCATTTTTCTCTCCCATTCCACATGATTAACGTTGATAACCTGATAGTTATGACGCAGGTATCATTCAAATCCCTGTCACTATGCCCCCGATAGCCAATTGATTTCAACTTGCCGTGAACAAACAGATGCATCGCAAACGCTTTACGCTTATCCTTACACCCCGGCGTGAATAACCCCCATTATTCGCTTTTACATAGACCCGTTTCTAACCGCCGGAGCCTTGCAACATGACCGCACAACCTCAAGCCCTAAAAATTCGCCGCCCTGACGACTGGCACATCCATCTGCGCGATGACGACATGCTGAAAACGGTATTACCCTATACCAGTCAGGTCTTTGGCCGGGCGATTGTGATGCCGAACCTGGCTCCGCCAATTACTACCGTCGCCGCGGCTTGCGCTTATCGTGACCGTATTTTGGCAGCGGTCCCTCAGGGGCATAATTTCACCCCGCTGATGACCTGTTACCTGACCAATTCACTGGATGCAGTCGAGCTGGTCAACGGGTTTGAGCAAGGCGTGTTCACCGCCGCCAAGCTGTACCCGGCCAATGCCACTACCAATTCCAGCCACGGCGTCAGCAATGTGAAAGGCATTTACCCGCTGTTCGAGCAAATGCAGAAAATCGGCATGCCACTGTTGATTCACGGTGAAGTGACCGATGCCGCCGTTGATATTTTCGATCGCGAGGCTCGCTTTATTGAGCAGGTTATGGAGCCGATCCGTCAGCAGTTCCCTGAACTGAAAATCGTCTTCGAGCACATCACCACCAAAGAAGCGGCTCAATACGTGCAGGAAGGCAATCGTTTCCTTGGCGCTACCATCACCCCGCAGCACCTGATGTTTAACCGCAATCACATGTTGGTTGGCGGCATCCGTCCGCATCTGTTCTGCCTGCCAATCCTGAAACGTAATATTCACCAGGACGCACTGCGCAAAGCCGTTGCCAGCGGTTCGGATCGCTTCTTCCTCGGCACCGACTCCGCACCGCATGCCAAACATCGCAAGGAATCAAGCTGCGGCTGTGCCGGCGTATTTAACGCTCCCAACGCGATCCCAGCTTACGCCAGCGTGTTCGAGCAACTCGGTGCTCTGGAGCATCTGGAAGCCTTCTGCTCGTTGAATGGCCCACGTTTTTATGACCTGCCGATCAATACCGATTTCATCGAGCTGCAACGCGTAGCGACGACCCAGCCGGAAGAGATCGCCATGGGCAGTGAAACGGTCATTCCATTCCTGGCCGGAGAGAGTCTGAGCTGGTCGGTAAAAGCATAATTATCTTTTTTTAATCCAGCCTCTTGCCCCCGTGCAAGGTTGACTGTATAAATATCCAGTAAATCACTTCGGGGGCAATTATGCGTGTTGAAGTCACTATAGATAAAACCAAGCCGCTACCGTCAGGGGCCATCGAAGCCCTGACCGGTGAGTTGAGCAAGCGGGTAAACCGCCTGTTTCCAGACACTGTGGTTCAGGTCCGTTATGCCGGGTCAAATGGGCTGTCTGTACTGGGTGGCCTGAAAACAGATAAAGATCTGATCGCGGACATTCTCCAGGAAACCTGGGAAAGTGCCGACGATTGGTTTAGCGCAGAATAATACTGCAATGTAGTTTTTGCCGGAGGTCGCTCTCCGGCTTTTTTGTATTTGAAACCCGTTTAATTTTCCGCTGGAAGAAAAGTCTTATCTGGTCTGTACTGAATACTTTAACAGGAGGTATTCAAGATGGCCCCGGACAAGGTAAAAACCGAAGAAGCGATGACCTTTGGCGAACTGCTGGCGCTGATTGCCGACCAAAAACGGCGTTTGAGCGTGCTGGAAGTGGCATTTTCCTATCTGGCTTTTGGTCTGGATGACAAAGCCAATCAATTGCTAATTCACAGTTTGAAGCTTGAATCGCAAAATCAAAATCGTGATGCCGAAACCCAGCAACACTTTGCCCATCTGGCCCTCGAGCTGGAAAAACGATTGCACAGTGTTCCACTCCCCCCTGATGTTGAATGAACGTGATGTCTCCGTTCTCATGTCTTTGCGTACCGACGTGTAGAATAATCACTCAAATAAATAATTATTTTGCAAAAGAAAGCAGGAAAGTCTCCACCATGGTAGCCAGATGAGTATACTGTAATTGCTCACATGATGATGAGCCGCATTGATCCTCGTTAGTCACTCACGGTAGTCAGTACTCAATAAGGGGTCTTTATGGACAGAAATGATGAAGTAATTCAGACACACCCGCTTGTTGGTTGGGATATCAGTACTGTCGACGCTTATGACGCCATGATGATACGCCTTCATTACCTGTCTTCACGAGATCAGACACCCGAAGATGCCCAAGTAGACAGAACGCTTTGGCTAACCACAGATGTCGCACGTCAATTAATCAATATCTTAGAAGCCGGCATCGCCAAGATTGAAGCAACGGATTACCAGGACCTTGATCGTAAAAAGCACTAATTCACTGTACCAAAATGCCTAAGGCGCCAGCGATTATCTCTGGCGCCTTTTTCTTTGTCTGCGAGCGGCACAACGGGTGCATTGCGGCTTCCAACCTTTTATCATAACGAAATAAGAAACCTATACCCTATAGCTTTCAAGTTGCAGCTAGGCGGCCAGCTCGCTCATCCCCAGGCGCTTACTCAAGTAAGTAACTGGGGTAAGCGAGTACAGATAACAACGCTGCCACTTGAAAGATGACGGGTATATAACAGAGAGGGTATGGCACGTGGAATATGACTTAATTGTTGTGGGCAGCGGTTCGGTAGGCTCGGCGGCAGGTTACTATGCGACACGAGCCGGCCTGAAAGTATTAATGATCGACAGCGCCATGCCCCCACACCGTAATGGTAGCCACCACGGCGATACCCGCATCATCCGCCATGCTTACGGTGAAGGCGAAAAGTATGTGCCGCTGATCCTGCGCGCCCAGGCCTTATGGAACGCACTGATTAAACAAACTGGCGAAGAACTGTTCCAGGACTGCGGCGTTCTGAACATGGGGCCACAGGATTCTGAATTTATCAACAACGCCCAACACAGTGCACAAAAATTCCGTCTCAATACGCAAAAGCTTAGCGCTGAAAAGATTAACCAGCGCTGGCCGGAATTCAATGCACCGGAAGGTTACGTGGGGATATTTGAGCCTGACGCCGGGTTCCTGCGCTCGGAACAGGCCGTTGCCAGCTTCATCAAGCTGGCTAAAGATGCCGGCTGTGGCCAGTTGTTTAATTGCCCGGTTAGCGCAGTCCAGCCAATTGACGGCGGTGTGGAAGTGATCACCCCCGAAGGCCGCTTTCAGGGGCGTAAAGCCGTGGTCACCGCCGGGACCTGGGTAAAAGCCTTGCTGCCACAGTTGCCGATAGCGCCACTGCGCAAGGTTTTTTCCTGGCATCAGGCGGATGGGCGTTACAGCGTCAACAACCGTTTCCCTGCTTTTACCGTCGAAGCGCAGGACGGCAACCACTATTACGGCTTTCCTGCCGATAATGACGGCTTGAAAGTAGGTAAACACGATGGTGGCCAACCAATGGAGACACCGGAGCAGCGCAAGCCTTTTGGCAGTTTCACCGCGGATGGAACTGAGGTTTTCCATTTTCTGCGCCAATTTTTACCGGGTGTAGGGGTATGTTTACACGGTGAAGCATGTAGTTATGATATGAGTCCTGATGAAGATTTCATTATCGATACCCTGCCAGAATGCGATCGCTTAATGGTCATCAGCGGCCTGAGCGGCCATGGTTTCAAGTTTGCCAGCGTGTTAGGTGAGATCGCCGCGCTGTTTGCTGAAGATAAAACCCCACCGGTGGATATCACTCCTTTCTCACTGAAACGCTTTATTTAACCCCTTCTTGCTTACTTAATCGCAGCCGCAAACTCGCGCTGGCTGCGGTTTAGCCTTTTAGTTACATACCGAAATCATCATAGCAATCTGAAATCTATCGTAAAAAATATTTCAACGGAAATTTCTGGCGTAAGTATCCGGATTTCCGAATTGATCCCCCGTGGTGTAAGTTCTATTTTACAGCTGATATGCCCCTGCTAATTGTTCGAACAACAAGGACGTCACCATGAAACTGCTTGTCGTGGACGAATGCTGCTTCACTCGGGTCGGGATCGATAACTATTTTACGGACAATGTTTTCGCCCAGATAAAATGTTGCCACAGCCTTGAACAGGCGACTCCCCTGCTGGAGCACTACCGGCCTAGTCATATCCTGGTCAACCTGACCAAACAGTGCCGCCATAGTGAAGATGATGCCCAGCTGCAGGCTTTTATTGAAGCCACCCAATCGGCATTGCTGTTTATTTACCTGGACACCCCCTATCCCTATAGCGAAGCGCCAATGCGTATCGCCGACCATGCTTTCCTGTTCAATAAAGCCACGTTGCCGGTGACATTACGTATGATGCGTGAAAAACCGGTGTCACTGATGGATTGCAGTGTTGAACATTCGCTGTTCAGCCCGCAGGAACTGACGGTAATGAAGCACTGGATGGCGGAAATGCCCAATTACCGCATAGCAAAAAAGCTGCAAATCAGCTCGCACACCGTCTATGTTCACAAACGCCATATCACAGAGAAAATCAACGCCCGCAACCGGCTGGAATTTTATTCGCTGTATAACGTGCTGCGTTACTTCTACCCGACAAGCGTTCCTGCCAGCCCGATGTCATTGTCCCTACTGGCGGTATGATCAGGTTAGGCTGATTTTAGCGGTGAAATTGGCCTATCTACACGCTTTGCTCTATCGGCAGTATTAACGCGGACCGCAAAAATCTATACTCTGCCAGTCCCTATCTTTTGGCTGCTGAGAATGCTAAACAAAATACTGTCGGCGATCGTCAACAACGTACGCGAGCATCTGGTGCTGTATATCTGCCTGTGGCTGGTATTGTTAGCGCTGGACGTCTATTTCTTCTTTATGCCTTAACTCATGCCGCCCACTTTATCCCGCTTGTGCTTTAACCGTTTTGCCTTCCCGGAACAATTCCCTGGCCGTGAAGGCCTGGTGGCGTGACAAGTCAGGGGAAGGTATTCTTTACTCCGGAGTAATCGGTTTGCCCGGTTGGCCATCACCGAGAATCACCGCCAATTTATGCCCACCTTCTGTGGTCTCCAGCGCGATACGGGTAATAATGGTCAGCGGCACCGACAGCAACATCCCTACCGGCCCCATCAACCAACCCCAGAAGATCAATGACAGGAACACCACCAGCGTTGACAGCCCCAGCCCGCGTCCCATCACACGCGGCTCCAGCATATTACCAATCACCAAATTGATGGTGATAAAGCCTGTGGCCACGACCAGAGCATCGCCAAATCCGTTAAACAACAGAGCCTGAATCAGCGGAGGAACAGCGGCGATCACCGAGCCAATATTAGGAATATAATTCAGCAGGAACGCCAGCAGCCCCCAGATAAAGGCAAAACGCACGTCAACAACCGCAAGGAAGGCCCATACGATAATCCCGGTCGCCAGACTGATCGCCGTTTTGATCAGCAGATAACGGGTAACGCCATCCAGCGCGCGCTGAATATTGGCCATACCTTCACTTGGCTTATCCAACGCCTGCTGCAATTTGTAAGGCAATAGCTGCACTTCAAACAGCATAAATACCACGGTCATCAGCAACAAGAAGATATTGGTCATCGCGCCTGAAAACCGGCTCAACAGGCGAGTGATCAGATTCATCGCCGCGCTGGGGTCGACGTACTGCAGCATCGCCTCGGTGGAAATGGTAATTTTGAAACGGTCGGCGTAGTGCTGCAGTTCGCTCAATTTTTCCAGCATCAAGCCGCGATACTGCGGCAATGAGCGAGCAAATTCGTTTAAAGATGCCCCCAGTACACCGACAAACAGCATCAGCAATACCACCACAACCACCACCAGCAAGCTCACACCCAGCACTCGGGGTATCCGCCAGCGCTCGAGCTGTGCCACCAGCGGATTGAGCACCATCGCGAGGAACAGTGCCAATAGGAAGGGCACCACAACTTCCACTGCCGCTTTCACGCCGGCAAGAATAATCACTAACATCGCCAGCATAATTGCCAGACGCAGGCTGCGATCGCTCAACAGGGTTCGGCCCATACATTTCCTTTGCGTTAATAGCGCAGGCCCCAAGGGCCATCAGATGAGTGTTATGTTAGCAAACTCTCCCCTTACGCCGCAGAGGTATTACTCCGCGCATTAAAATCCTCGTTTTGCCAAATCCTGGCTGGAAATAATCAACAATCTTGACTAGGGTTTATTTGTTAAAAAAATTCACGACACTTACGTAACATGACAAAAGCTGACAATAATGTATAAATCCTTTTGTTTTCAATTCATAGCAAAAAAAAACACGTTCACACAGTAAGCACTTCAACGATTTCACTGATTGATTTAACGCTATCTCAGCCAAATTCACTGATTAATATTATTAAGAAGTAACATAGTTAAATTTATTATTGATTTTATGTTTCTTAAAGTTTAATTATTGCAACCGGATAATGAGGATAGTAAGGAAACAGGATGCTGTGGAAAAATACCGCCAATCGTTTTGGTCATATTTCAGTGCTGATTCACTGGCTGGTTGCACTGACGGTGTACGGCATGTTTGCCCTGGGCCTCTGGATGGTCACACTGGGGTATTACGATGTCTGGTACCACCAGGCACCGGAGATTCATAAAAGCATCGGGACACTGCTGTTTATCGTCATGGTGGTTCGGGTCATTTGGCGTTTCGTTTCACCGCCGCCCAAACCTTTGGCCAGCTACAGTCGTTTTACTCGCGTCAGCGCGATCCTCGCCCATCTGGCGTTATATGTCGTGCTGTTCAGCATTCTAATCAGCGGCTATCTGATCTCTACCGCTGACGGTCAACCGATCAGCGTTTTTGGCTGGTTCGATATACCCGCTACCGTCACCGGTATGGCGGAACAGGCCGATACGGCCGGTTCCGTTCACCTTTACCTGGCCTGGATTGTTGTTGTGCTTTCCGTACTGCACGGTCTGGCTGCGCTTAAACATCACTTTGTTGATCGTGATGTTACTTTGAAACGGATGCTGGGTAACAGCGCCGATTAACCTTTGGATTTATGGAGATTGCTATGTTGAAGAAAACCCTACTAGGCCTGACCGCAGGCGCAATGCTGCTGAGCGCCGGTTCCGTGCTGGCTGCCGACTACAAGATTGACAAACAGGGGCAGCACGCCTTTATCGAGTTCCGCATCCAGCACCTGGGTTACAGCTGGCTGTACGGCACCTTCAAGGATTTTGACGGCGGCTTCACCTTCGACGAAAAAGATCCGTCCAAGGACAAGGTTAACGTCACGATCAACACCGCCAGTGTCGACACCAACCACGCCGAGCGGGACAAACACCTGCGCAGCGCCGAGTTCCTGAATGTGGAAAAGAACAAACAGGCCAAGTTTGAATCTACCGAAGTGAAAAAGAACGGCGAAGGTTATGCGGTAATCGGTAATCTGACGCTGAATGGCGTGACCAAGCCGGTCACGCTGGACGCTAAGCTGATCGGCCAGGGTAATGACCCGTGGGGTGGCTACCGTGCCGGATTTGAAGCCAACGGTAAAATCAAGTTGAAAGACTTTGGCATCACCACCGATCTTGGCCCGGCATCGCAGGACGTGGAACTGATTATTTCTGTGGAAGGCGTTCGCGCGAAGTAATTCCCGCGAAGAAATAATAAAGCGCGGCAAGGCTGCCGCGCTTATCAACGACTCAGTTTGACGAGTCTTCCGGTGCCGGAATGTGCATCGTGGTCTGCAATAACCCTTTCGACTTATTGAAAATCTTGATGCCGTTTTCACGGCCGGCTCGGCGCGCGCGTTGTTCTTCACGCGGCAGCTTCAGCTCTTCGCGGCAGATCTCACTGCAGCAACCTTCAAATTTGGCCGCACAGCTCGGGCACTGAATAAACAACAGGTGACAACCGTCATTCAGACAGTTGGTGTGAGTATCGCAAGGCGCACCGCACTGATGACAATTGGCGATCACATGGTCAGAAATTCGTTCACCCATACGCTCGTCAAACACAAAGTTTTTGCCGACAAACTTCAGCGGCAACCCCTGCTCTTTTGCCTTACGCGCATACTCGATAATACCGCCTTCCACGTGATAGACGTTCTTGAAGCCGTTATGCAACATATAGGCACTGGCTTTTTCACAGCGGATCCCGCCGGTGCAGTACATGACAATATTTTTGTCTTTCTTGTCCTGCAGCATCTCAACCGCCATCGGCAGTTGCTCACGGAAGGTGTCTGATGGCACTTCGATGGCGTTTTCAAAGTGGCCGACTTCATATTCGTAATGGTTACGCATATCGACAAACAGTGTATCCGGATCGTCAATCATCTGATTAACGCGATCGGCTTGCAGATACTCACCGACATTCGCCGGGTTGAAGCTATCGTCATCGAGGCCGTCGGCAACGATGCGTTCACGCACTTTCAGGCGCAGCGCCCAGAAGGATTTTCCATCATCTTCCAGGGCGATATTCAGCCGAACCTGATCCAGCGCCGCATGTGAGGCAAAGAGTGCGGCTTTGAACGCCTCGAATTTATTCTGCGGCACGCTGATTTGCGCGTTGATGCCCTCTTTCGCCACATAAATGCGGCCGAACACCTTCAGCTTGTCGAACTGAACGTACAGGCTGTCGCGAAACGCTTTGGGATCTTCGATGGTGAAGTATTTATAAAAAGAAACTGTGGTACGCGGCTCGGTTTCCGCCAACATGCGCGCCTTCAGTTCCTCATTAGAAATTCGGTTATGTAACACTGGCATGGTGTACTTTCCTGTCTTTCGGGAGGTGACTTATTTACACGCGCGCCGACCGCCGGCCCACGCGCGGCGCACATAATACCCGATGATGTTAAGCGCTGGCAACTTGACGCTGCTCACAAATCCCGATACTCCTAACAGGAGTTCCCCTCTATTTATCACGGTTCAGGAGGACGTCATGAGTCAGCTATTTACCCCCATTACACTGGGAAAATTGAGTTTACCCAATCGTATTATTATTGCACCTATGTGCCAATATTCCGCCGACCACGGCAAAGCCACCGAATTGCATACCCTGCATCTTGGGCATCTTTCCTTGTCCGGTGCCGGTCTGCTGATTGTCGAAGCCGCCTCGGTCGGCCCCGAAGGGCGCATTACGCCCAGCGCTCTCGGGCTGTGGGACGAAACAACCGAACAGGCGCTGGACGAGGTCGTGAAGGCGGTCAAAAAACACGCCACCATGCCACTGGGTATCCAAAGCGCTCGGCGTGCGTATTCCGGCCAGGCCGATATGGTGGCGCTGGCACGCGGCATCCTTTATAACCCTCGTTGGCCGTGGCACGCCGCGGCGAAACTGGGTGAGAAAGTCAGCGCACCACCGCAATATTGGCGCTCTGAACCGCACGTATTGAAAGGCTTGTTTAAAAACGGCTAAAGTTACCGGGGCAGATGTTCAGCGCCCGCCCCGGCATTCGGTAAAACCGGAAATCACCGTTCCCGCAGCCAGGGCGATACCCGCCACCAGCAGCAACGGATTAAACTGCAGATGCGCCCCCAGACTGCCCAGCAGTGCTCCACTAACCAACAATCCCGCACTCAACCATGTAGCCAACATAAGATCTCCCTAACAAATTGCGCGAGATAATACGCTTCTGTCGAGTAAGGATTTTATCCTTTAGAGCCATTTAGCTTAATTTACCGCCAACTTATATCCGTTCATCATTAAAAATGATGTTTTAATGCGGTGCCTTTTCACGTTCTACGATAAAAATGCCACAATAGCCGGTTATAAACGGCAGAAAATAAACGTCTGGTCAAAATTCCTCCGCAGGAGAGACCATTCGAGAACTCTGTTATTATCATTAAATGACTGCTTCTAAGCTGAGAACACATGACTCAAGTTCCTTCTTTTAATCGTTCTTTACTGCATCCGCGTTACTGGCTTACCTGGATCGGCATCGGTTTGCTTTACCTATTGGTCTTGCTGCCTTATCCGATTATTTATCGCCTCGGCACCCGGCTTGGCCGTTTTTCCATGCGATTTCTCAAGCGCCGCGTGGCAATAGCCCAACGTAATCTGGTGCTGTGCTTCCCGGAGATGCCGCAAGCCGAACGCGATGCATTGGTGGTGCAAAATTTTGAATCCGTCGGTATGGGGCTGTTTGAAACCGGTATGGCGTGGTTTTGGCCAAACTGGCGTATCGAACGCTGGTTCCAGGTTAGCGGGCTGGAACATATTCAGAAGGCACGAGACAACCATCAAGGGGTTTTGCTGATCGGTCTGCATTTCCTGACGCTGGAACTGGGTGCCCGTATCTTTGGCATTCATAATCCGGGCATCGGCGTTTATCGACCGCACGACAACAAGCTGATGGACTGGCTGCAGACCTGGGGCCGCATGCGTTCCAACAAATCGATGCTGGACCGTAAGGACGTAAAAGGCATGATCCGCGCGTTAAAGCAGGGGGAGATCATCTGGTACGCCCCGGATCATGACTATGGCCCACGCAGCAGCGTGTTCGCCCCACTGTTCGCCGTAGATAAAGCCGCCACCACCACCGGCAGCTACATATTGGTCAGAATGGGCAAACCGGCCATTATTCCCTTTACCCCGCGCCGTCTGCCGGATGCCAAAGGGTATGAGCTGATTATGCAGCCGGCGGTGGAAAACTTCCCGCTGGATAATGAGCTCGAGGCCGCCGCCTTTATGAATAAGGTAGTGGAGAAGGAAATTCTGATGGCGCCGGATCAGTACATGTGGCTACACCGCCGCTTCAAGACCCGCCCGGAAGGTGAACCTTCACTGTATTGATCCGTTAAACCGTTAAACCGTTGAACCGCTAACCCGCCACCCGGCGGGTTTTTTATGCCGCAAACCTTGAGAATCAATAGCAACGGTGGGATGGTAAAGCCTTCGTCGTTAATTCTGGAGCCACCATGTACATCGTTAACCTGACCTACCACCGCCCGATAGAAGAGGTCGACAGCCACCTTGAAGGGCACATCGCCTGGCTAAAAAAATATTTCCAGGACGGCACCTTCATCGCCTCCGGCCGTAAGAACCCGCGCACCGGCGGTGTGATCCTGGTAAAAGGCATCGAGCGTGCACAGCTGGATATCATTGTCGGACAAGATCCTTTCAACGCCGTAGCCCACTATGAAATTACCGATGTCGCCCTCTCCACCACCGCCAGTGGTTTTGAACTGCTTGCCGGGCTTTAAATTCGCCTTTTTCCGCGCGTACAGCGCGGAATACTGCCAATATTCTATTTTTAAAACTTTATTTCATTTCCGGTATATCTCCCCCCACATCAATTGATGCCACCTATAATTAAGCGCATACTTACCAGGCTAACTTTTTTGCTTTGCCCGACTGTCTGATAATGCAAGCAAAGCCCTCTACTTTACGTAACAGGAACTTATGGCTCCGGCACCCGAACTCATCAACTGGAAACGCAACCTCTTTGTTGCCTGGCTGGGGTGTTTCCTCACCGGTGCCGCCTTCAGTCTGATCATGCCATTCCTGCCGCTTTATGTAGAAACCCTCGGCGTTACCGGCCACCAGGCACTGAACATGTGGTCTGGGCTGGTATTTAGCATTACCTTCCTGTTCTCTGCGATTGCCTCTCCATTCTGGGGCGGTTTGGCCGATCGCCGTGGGCGCAAGTTGATGCTGTTGCGATCGGCATTGGGCATGTCGATAGTGATGCTGTTGATGGGCATGGCGCAGAATATTTGGCAGTTTTTGGCGCTACGCGCAGCGCTGGGACTGCTCGGTGGTTTTATCCCCAACGCCAATGCGCTGATTGCCACACAGGTGCCGCGCAATCGTAGCGGTTGGGCCCTGGGTACCCTGTCCACCGGCGGCGTCAGTGGTGCATTGATTGGGCCGCTGATTGGCGGCCTGCTAGCCGACCAGTATGGTCTACGGCCGGTGTTCTACATTACCGCCGCTGTGCTGCTGGCCTGCTTTGTTCTGACGCTGCTGTATGTCAAAGAACAGTTCATCCCGGTGCAGAAAAAGGACATGCTGCACGCCCGTCAGGTATTCGCGGCGCTAAAAAGCCCCAAGCTGATCCTCAGCCTGTTTGTCACCACCATGATTATTCAGATTGCCACCGGCTCCATAGCGCCGATCCTGACGCTGTACGTCCGTGATTTGGCCGGTAACATTCATAATCTGGCCTTTGTCAGCGGCCTGATCGCGTCAGTGCCGGGTGTCGCCGCGCTAATAAGTGCGCCACGGCTGGGCAAACTGGGCGACAGGATCGGCCCGGAGCGCATTCTGGTGTTTATGCTGATCGTATCGGTGCTATTACTGATCCCGATGGCGTTTGTGCAAACCCCGTGGCAACTCGGCGTACTTCGCTTCCTGCTAGGCGCTGCCGATGGCGCACTGCTGCCGGCGGTACAAACCTTGCTGATCTACAACTGCACCAATCAGGTCGCCGGGCGGATCTTCAGCTATAACCAATCGTTCCGCGATATCGGCAACGTCAGTGGCCCATTAATGGGGGCCGCCGTCTCCGCCAGTTATGGCTTCCGTGCGGTATTCTGCGTCACCGCTCTGGTGGTGCTGTTCAACGCCGTTTATTCCTGGTGGTGTTTGCAACGTCGCCAGAAACGAATGAGAGAAGACACTCTGCAGGAAGAGTAATAGCCGTAATTATCACCATTTCCTTCACTAGAATGGGTCGACGACCCGTTTACCCTACTTTTAGTATTGATACCTTCTCCCCCCGCCTTGCCAACCCCCATCAGATAAATCTTAGTTCAATTTATTGTTTTTAAAAAAGTTATTAAATTTTAGCGCAATAAACCACCTGTCAATAACATTCCCCTCGAAACCAACATAAAAACCAGGAAAGGAGATGTTTGTCGACTTTTCATCTAAAAAATGGGATACAGGGACTAGACAAAACCACCATCCAGTTATCAAATGGTTAAATAATATCACGCCCAATGTAAACCATTGGCCAAGTGAAAAAAGGCCGACGCGCTTTCCACGGTTAACGGGCGCTGCGGCTGCGGTTTTGTCGGGTAATCTGCCACTGGCTGGATCACCTTCCTTAAATACACATACATACCACAGTATAAGCTGCATAAATGCGGCGCATTTTATTGGGAAGACGTTATGCAATCCTCTGTTAATAACCAAGAAAGCCGGACCTTCTTCGGCCACCCTTATCCGCTGGGATCCTTGTTCTTTACCGAAATGTGGGAGCGGTTCTCGTTTTATGGCATTCGCCCATTACTGATCCTGTTTATGGCCGCGACGGTCTACGACGGCGGCATGGGCCTGGCCCGTGAGAATGCCTCGGCCATTGTCGGTATTTTTGCCGGCAGCATGTATCTGGCGGCCCTGCCGGGCGGCTGGTTGGCCGATAACTGGCTGGGCCAGCAGAAAGCGGTCTGGTACGGCTCTATTCTGATCGCCCTCGGCCACCTGTCGATCGCGCTGTCCGCCTTAATGGGCAACAACCTGTTCTTTATCGGTCTGATGTTTATCGTGTTGGGTTCCGGCCTGTTCAAAACCTGTATCTCGGTGATGGTCGGTACGCTCTACAAGAAAGGCGACAACCGCCGCGACGGTGGCTTCTCACTGTTCTATATGGGCATCAACATGGGCTCGTTTATCGCCCCGCTGATCTCTGGCTGGCTGATTCGTTCCCACGGCTGGCACTGGGGCTTCGGTATCGGCGGTATCGGTATGCTGGTGGCGTTGGTGATTTTCCGTGTGTTCGCCGTACCGGCGATGAAACGCTATGACAGCGAAGTGGGCCTGGACTCCACCTGGAACAACCCGGTCTCCAAGAAAAACGGTGTCGGTGCCTGGCTGATTGCGCTGGCGGTCGGCGTGGCGGTGGTTATCACCCTGATTGCCCAGGGCATCATTGTGATTAATCCGGTCGCCGTGGCCAGCATGTTGGTTTACGTGATCGCGGCCTCGGTTACCCTGTACTTCATTTACCTGTTTGTGTTTGCCGGTCTGAGCCGTAAAGAGCGCGCCCGCCTACTGGTCTGCTTTATCCTGCTGGTGTCCGCGGCCTTCTTCTGGTCAGCCTTCGAACAGAAACCGACCTCGTTCAACCTGTTCGCCAACGACTATACCAACCGTATGATTGGCGACTTCGAGATCCCGGCGGTGTGGTTCCAATCCATCAACGCCTTGTTCATCATCCTGCTGGCACCGGTGTTTAGCTGGGCATGGCCGGCACTGGCGCGCAATAAAGTCCGCCTGAGCAGCATCACCAAGTTTGTTATCGGTATTCTGTTTGCCGCTGCGGGCTTTGGCCTGATGATGCTGGCTGCACAGAACGTGCTGAGCAACGGTGGTGCCGGTGTCTCTCCGTTGTGGCTGGTGGGCAGTATCCTGATGCTTACACTGGGCGAACTGTGCCTTAGCCCGATTGGGCTGGCAACCATGACCCTACTAGCACCGGAAAGAATGCGGGGCCAGATGATGGGCCTGTGGTTCTGCGCCAGCGCACTGGGTAACCTGGCAGCCGGTCTGATTGGTGGCCACGTGAAAGCCGACCAGCTGGACATGTTGCCTGACCTGTTCGCACGCTGCTCGATTGCACTGCTGATCTGTGCTGCGGTGCTGATCCTGCTGATCGTCCCGATCCGCCGGATGATGGAAAATACTCAGGGTAAAAGCGCGCAGAAATCAGCTACCAACGCCTGATAACCGTTTCGCTTAACCCTTCAGCCAGCGCCCGGTGCGCTGGCTTTTTTATGTTTCCCACGCCCGCTGTTGCAGCACCGCGTTGGCTATTGGCATTATTTTCTCTTTATCATGATGAATTCATACAGCGCCATGCCCACCAGCATGGCCGCCACGAACTGCCAGCCGGCCGAAGACCCGGCCCCGGCCAGTACCCAGGCCGGTCCGGGGCAAATACCCGCCATGCCCCAACCGATACCAAACAGCGCGCTGCCTGCCAGCAAACGGCCATCGAGCCGGCGGTTAGCTGGGATCTGCATATCTTCCCCCAGCAAACTACGCTGTCGCCTGCGCGCCCAGTAAAACGCCGGTGCGGCCACCGCAATGGCACCCACCATCACCAGAGCCAATGAGGGATCCCAGTGGCCGGTAATATCGAGAAACGCCAATACCTTGGCCGGATTGGCCATCCCTGCAACGATCAGTCCGAGGCCAAAAATGGCGCCACTCAGCAAAGCAAACAGGTATCTGAACATGCGATTAGCCTCCCACCCAGTGACGGACTGCCCATACCGTGGCAAACCCCAACAGCATAAATACCGCCGTGGCCGCCAGCGAACGCGGTGCCAGTCTTGCCGTACCGCAAACCCCATGGCCGCTGGTGCAACCGCCACCCAACCGGGTCCCCAAGCCAACCAACAATCCGGCCAGCACCAGCCACAGGCTGCTGCCGCTCACCGCCAGAGCCGGTAAAGGTGCGGCAATACCATACAACCAGGGCGAAGCCAGCAACCCGACAAGAAATGCGACTCGCCAGGCTTTTTCTTTACCCTGGGGTGTCAACAGGCCGCCGGTAATGCCGCTAATACCGGCGATACGGCCGTTAAACATCAGCAGCAGTACCACCGCGACGCCAATAATGCCGCCACCGGCCAGGGCAGATACAGGCGTAAAATGCAGCCAGTCAATGGTCATGGTGTCGCCCCCTCTTGTGGGCAATAGAGTTGGTACAGGGTATTAAGTATCGCCAACGCCTTTTCGTCGCTAACGACGTAGTAGATTTGCTTGCCTTCACGTCGAGTGGATACCAGCCCTTCCTGACGCAATACGCCTAGCTGCTGTGAAAGTGTCGGCTGACGAATTTCCAACGCTTGCGCCAATTCCCCGACCGACATCTCACCCTGGCTGAGTTGGCACAGCAGCAATAAGCGATCCTCGTTGCCCAGCGTCCGCAGTAATGCTCCGGCCTGCGCCGCTGCCTGCCGCATACTGTCGATATCCATCATTCCCCGAACAATTTATAAAATAATATATTGTATATGTATAAACTATATTCCCTCTCCTCACCATAGGCTGGTGCGAAAGGTTTCAGCATGGCATGCTGCCGTTATGACTTTTCCGCGAACAGGGGATGAACCCTAACAATGCTGCTTTTCCATGACGCTGTGCCCGCCAATCGGTCGATTGTGCCGGTTGCCAAAGATTATCAGCACGGCGACTTCGAGCCTCCCCACTACCATGATTGCGCGCAACTGATTCATAGCCTCAGCGGTGTGGTGCAGGTCAATACCCGTCAGGGAAGTTGGGTGGTGCCCCCCGGACGCGGCGTCTGGCTCCCTGCGAGGGTTGAACACAGCCTGCGTATCACCGGCAAGGTGGCGGCAAGAGCGCTGTTGGTCGATCCGCTGGCGCGTGCCGATCTGCCGGCCTGTTGTGAAGTGGTACAGGTTTCCCCGTTACTGCGTGAGCTGATTATCTGCGCGATGGATATCACGGCTGATTACCCCGTAGGGGGACGTGAAGAACGAATAATGGAGTTGATCCTGGATGAGCTGCGCGTGCTGCCTATTTTGCCGCTGAATTTACCTGAGCCGCGTACCGAGGCCCTGCTGACACTGTGTCGGCATATTCAGCAATCGCTGGCCCATCCCTGGGAATTAGAGCAGGCAGCCGGTTATATCAGCGTTAGCGGCCGCACGCTGTCACGGCGCTTTCAGCGTGAAACCGGGCTGCGCTTCGGTGACTGGGTGCGTCGCGCCCGTTTAATGGCGGCATTGAACGCCCTGGCCGCCGGGCATTCGGTGCTGGAAGTGGCGCTGGATCTGGGTTACGACAGCCCCAGTGCTTTCAGCGCTATGTTCCGCCGCCTGTTGGGCATTGCGCCCAGTGCTTATTTTGCCAAATAGCGTGCGGCAACGTTGAACAATGCCTGCAGCGAGGCGCTGGCGGAATCGACGTCGATGCCTACGCCATAAGCCGCCGCACCGTGCGCTAGCGTGCAGCGGATATAGGCAACGGCGCGACTCTGGCTCTGATGCCCCAGCGTATGCTCGTGATAGTCCTCTATCGCCAGGCCCAGACCAAAGCGCTGGCGCAATGCATCTACCGCGCTGGATAACAGGCCGTTCCCTACCCCCAACAACCGCTGCTGTTGCCCATCGAACAATACCCGAGCGCTAAAGCTGTAGGCTTCGACGCTGTGGCTTTCGGTCTGGTAGCTCAGCAATTGCAGGCGCGGCTGCTCAACCAGCCCATAACTGAGGCGAAACAGCCGCCACAGCTCTGCCGTGGTCATTTCTTTGCCGCTGCCGTCGGTGACTTGTTGCACCACCTTGCTGAAATCAATCTGCAGCCCACGTGGTAATGACAACCCATGGTTCTGTTCCAGCAGCCATGCCGCTCCACTTTTGCCTGACTGGCTGTTAACCCGGATCACCGCTTCATAACTGCAACCAACGTCCGCCGGATCGAGCGGCAGATAAGGCACCTGCCACAGGCCGTCCTGCCGTTGCTGTTGGGCGGCGAAACCCTTTTTGATTGCATCCTGATGCGAGCCGGAAAAAGCGGTGAACACCAGTTCACCGGCATAAGGATGACGCGGATGTACCGGCAGCTGGTTGCACAGCGCCACCACCTCCACTACCTGTTTCAATTGGCTAAAATCCAGTCCCGGCGCGATCCCCTGGGTGTACAAATTGAGCGCCAACGTCACCAGATCGACATTGCCAGTGCGCTCACCGTTGCCGAACAGGCAACCTTCCACCCGATCAGCACCCGCCAGCATCGCCAGTTCGGCGCAGGCGACCCCGGTGCCGCGATCGTTATGCGGATGTACGCTGATGGTCACCCGATTTCGCTGACTGAAGCGCCGACAAAACCATTCAATCTGGTCGGCATAAACGTTCGGCGTACTGACTTCCACCGTCGCCGGCAGGTTGATGATCATCGGTCGCCCGGGGCCTGGCTGCCAGACATCCGCCACCGCTTCGCAAATTTCCAGGGCGAATTCCAGCTCGGTAAAGCAGAAGGTTTCCGGCGAATACTCGAAAGTCCAGGCGGTTTCCGGCTGCTGCTCGCACTGCTGACGAATACGCAGCGCGCCATTGACCGCCAACGCTACCGTCGCCGCCTTGTCCTGTTTGAAGACAATGTCACGGAACATCGGTGCGGTGGCGTTATACAAATGCACAATAGCCCTTGGAGCACCTTGCAGAGCCTCAAAGGTGCGATCGATCAGATCGTCACGTGACTGGGTCAATACCTGAATGCTGACGTCGTCCGGGATCAACTGTTCATCGATCAACGAGCGGACAAAATCAAAGTCGGTTTGTGACGCCGAAGGAAAGGCCACCTCAATCTCTTTGAACCCGCACTGCAACAGCAGTTGATAGAACTGCCGTTTGCGGGCGTTATCCATCGGCTCCGCCAGCGCCTGATTGCCATCACGCAGATCGCTGGAACACCAACGCGGTGCCCGCTGCAAGGTGCGGCCCGGCCACTGACGTTCTGGCAACGCCACCGGTGGGAACGGACGATATTTGATTGAAGGGTTGGTTAACATGGCACTCTCCTGGGCTGTCATAAGCGATGCCTTATTATTTCCCACCGGGAAATAGCTTGCTCGCGGCTGGCGGACAACCATCGTCGCGAAACAGACAACAAAAAAATTTGCATCCTGCGCCAGTGCAGCAACAATTAATTTTGACGTCACTCATGGCGGTTTACCTCTGCCAAAATCCTTTCGTTACCCTCACCACTGGAGACGACTATGAGCCTGTATGCAACCCTGGAAGAAGCTATTGAAACGGCGCGCGAGGAGTTTATGGAATCCGCTGAGAGCGGTAGCGACGATCAGCCGCCGACGGTGCAACAATTCAATCTGCAAAAATACGTGATGCTGGATGGTGATATCATGTGGCAGGCCGAGTTTTTTGAGCAAGAAGGGGAGTCGGTCGAATGCCTGACACTACGCAGCGGTGCGGCGGCCCAGGCTGTTTTTGACGGTGATTATGACGAAATCGAAATTAGCGCCGAATGGATAGAAGAAAACACGCTGCACGAGTGGGAGGAAGGTGATTTCCAACTCGATCCGCCGTTGGATACCGAAGAGGGCCAGACCGCCGCCGATGAGTGGGATGAACGTTGAATGATAGCGGGCGGGAACGAGTAAAATCCCGCCCATAAACTCCCCATAATTTTCAGAGAGGCAGTATGATTATCCGTCAGGCACGCCCCGAGGATTACCCCGCCATTCTGCAGTTGCAAACACAAAATACCCCCGGCAATTTAAGCGACAGCCAGAAGCGCCAGGGTTTTATTGTTTCCAGCATGAACGAAGCTCAGTTGGCCCGCATTAATCAGGGCCTCGGTATTCTGGTGGCGGTTGAAGACCAGGCGTTGGCCGGCTTTGTTTGCCTGATGAGCACGGACGCGCAGCCGCGCCCGCCGGTAGTGGATGCGATGCTGGAAAAGCTGGCCGACGAGTCATTCAACGGGAAACCTTTGAGTGAACAACGGGTGTTTATGTACGGTCCGGTGTGCCTGGACTCTGCCTGGCGCGGCAAAGGCGTGTTAAAGCAGCTGTTCGCCGCCGTCAAAGCGCACTCTCGGGAGAAGTTCGACGTTGGCGCCCTGTTTATTGACGACGACAACCCGCATTCGCTGGCTACCCATCAGCAAGGACTAAAGATGACGGTGCTGGCCCCCTTCCACTGTGGCCCCCAGGGATACCAGCTGTTGGTGTTTGCCACCCGGGAATAGACTTACTCGTAAGGCCCGTGCTGTGCATCAAACGGCAGCATAAAAGTATCCACCACCATCGACAGCGGCACATCGATCACCGTGGCATAGCGCCAGGGGGTATCACGCAGATCCCATTGCACACCCGGGTAGTATTGATGACCGTGGCCGGCACCCGGCACTGTGCGGCTGATAATACTGCCGCAGCCAGTTAACAGCATTACACCTGCAGCCAATAATGCCAGCCGAAGAAAAGAAGAGAGATTCACCAAATTGACTCTTAGCCCTGGATATTCTGAAAGTAAACAACGCCCGGCGCGGATGTTAGCATAGTTTTTTCCTTGCAGATCGTCAGCATTGCGTAAGAGAAGAGCCAAAAAAACGGGGAACACGCTGTGCGCATTCCCCGTTTGGACTACCCGGTCAACGCTTAGCGCTGACCTTGCGGGTGAGCCTGTTCATTGTATGGCAGTTGCTGATAATGCTCACGCCATGCGGCGCCTTCCGGCAATAACCAGACACGTTGATGCAAGCGCGACAGAGCAACAGGATCGCTCAACAGCTCCAGGCGTTTGCCCTTCACCAGCTTCTCTGGCCCCAGTTGCAGCGCCTCATTCACCCGCTCTTCACGATTGCGCTCGATAACACCGCACAGATGATGACGCGCGGTCGCCAGCGCAGCCGCCAGAGCATTGAACGACGGGTTAACCACGGCGTGCATAAAGCCATTGGCCAATGCACGTTCACGGTTAAGCTGCAGATACTCTTCGGTCGCCAGCAGTTCACGCGGAGGAGAATACTCTTCCGGGATCAGGAACAGTTTGGCGCGCTTACTCTTGATCCCCAGCGTTGCACGGCTCGACAGAGACGAAACGATCGGTGACAGGATCAGCGAGAAGACGATTGGTGACAACCACCACAGGAAGCGCAGATCCAGCCAGGCCATCCCCCCCGCCCAGACCAGACCGAGCAGCATCTGCGAACCATGACGCTTAAAGGCTTCGCTCCATGGCGTGTCATCATCGTCACGCTGCGGAGAATTCCACACCACTTCCCAACCGAGGAAGGCGCTGACCACAAACACCGTGTGGAACAACATGCGTACCGGAGCCAACAGCACCGAGAACAGCATTTCCAACAGCATCGACAGGAACAGACGCACGCCACCGCCGTATTCTTTCGCCCCCTTCGCCCAGATCAGTACGATACTGAGCAGCTTGGGCAGGAACAACAGCACCAGAGTGGTAGAGAACAGCGCTATTGCCAGTTCAGGACGCCACTGCGGCCAAACCGGGAACAGCTGACGCGGCTGCAGGAAGTACTGCGGCTCCATCAGGGTATGCACCACCTGCAACGCGGTGGACAACGCCAGGAACATAAACCACAGCGGCGCCGACAGATAGGACATTACACCGGTCAGGAACACCGCACGGTGCACCGGGTGCATACCTTTCACCAGGAACAGGCGGAAGTTCATCAGGTTACCGTGGCACCAGCGACGGTCACGCTTCAGCTCATCCAGCAGGTTAGGCGGCAATTCTTCGTAGCTGCCCGGCAGATCATAAGCAATCCACACGCCCCAACCGGCACGACGCATCAGTGCGGCTTCCACAAAGTCATGCGACAAGATGGAACCGGCAAAGGAGCCTTCACCCGGCAGCGGTGCCAGCGCACAGTGCTCGATAAACGGCTTCACGCGGATAATCGCGTTGTGACCCCAGTAGTGCGACTCACCCAACTGCCAGAAATGCAGACCAGCGGTAAACAGCGGCCCGTAGACCCGGGTGGCAAACTGTTGCACACGGGCATACAGCGTATCCATACCCGAAGCTTTCGGTGCAGACTGAATGATGCCGGCGTTCGGATTGGCTTCCATCAGGCGCACCAAACCGGTGAGACACTCGCCGCTCATCACGCTATCGGCATCCAGGATCACCATATAGCTGTACTCGCCCCCCCAGCGACGGCAGAAGTCGTCGATGTTGCCGCTTTTACGTTTCACACGGCGACGGCGACGGCGATAGAAGATACGGCCATGGCCATCTACGTCACGGCACAGTTCCATCCAGGCTTTCTGTTCCGCCATGCAGATATCCGGGTCGTAGCTGTCACTGAGCACGTAGATATCGAAATGTTCAAGCTGACCGGTGGCGGCAACCGACTCATAGGTCGCACGCAGGCCGGCGAACACCCGTTCGACGTCTTCGTTACAGATCGGCATGATCAACGCGGTGCGGTGCGCCGGATTGATTGGCTCATCGCCCTTGATGGTGGAAGAGATACTGTATTTGTCTTTGCCGATCAGCAGCTGCAGGAAGCCCATCAGTGCAGTCCAGAAACCGGCTGATACCCAGCAGAAAAGAATGGCGAACAGGATCAGAATGCCGGTTTGCAGTACATAAGGCAGCAATTGCAACACCGACTGCATCAGATCCTGCTCCAGCATCGCCATTGGGTCGATCAGCGCCCAGCCCTGATACGGCAAAATGGTTTTCATGTACCAGGTGGCGATACCGGTCTGCACCAGCATCAACACCAACAGTACATAACGGCGCATTGAACCGACTACACGCCAGCGGTTTTCCGCGTCTGCCTCCTCTTTGGAAGCATAGCGATTGTGCGGCGAGCGCCCCAGCAGGGAGTCCCAGAAGCGCGCCACCGGATTGGTACGCCAGGCTTCAGGGAACATGCTGGTACGTTTAATCGGTGGCGTGGCCTTCAAAATACTGCGGCCTTCCACGTCATTGTCAAAATCGTCGTCGCTGACCGCATCCGGCCAGGCGCTTTCGATACGCGCCTTTACCGAGGCCAGCGCCACGTCATCCGCCGACAGCGTATTGACGTTGGCATCGGTGGCGCCCATCTTGCGATGCAGCGCCTCCAGTGCCTTGGCGTCATCCGCTCCTGGCTGGGGGGTAAGCGCCTCCGACCGCTCAGCGGCCAGAGGCATTGCCGCAAGATAATCCTGGGCAAGTTGAGTAGGCTTATTCATTGGCAGGTAGCTGATAGCTCCAGGTTTCCGACAGGGTCTTATCACCATTGACCAGCGCGGCGCGCATTTCTACTGGCTTCTTGTCGTCTTTCACTTTCAGACGCAGCGTCAGGCGCCAGCCTTTGGTCACTGGATTATAGCGGACATTGTTTTCTACCATTTCACCGTTATCACCGATGCTCACCTGAGCGGCAACCGGCGTAGCACCATCCAGGCCTTTCAGTACCGGCCCCACGAAGTCAACCAGGAATGCCACGCTGCCGTCTGGCTCGCGGATCAGGTTAGATTGCTTCACGTCACCGGTAGAACGCATGGTCTGGCTGACGTAGGCAATATCCTGAGAATGCAACTTGTCTTCGTCACGGGTGAAGTGCAGGCGATAGTTCAGCGCCAGCGGTGTTTTGGCATCCGGCAACACGTCCGGGGTCCAGAAAGCAACGATGTTGTCATTGGTTTCATCCGCCGTTGGGATCTCCACCAGCTCAACTTTACCCTTGCCCCAGTCGCCACGCGGCTCAATCCAGGCGCTTGGACGCAGATCGTAACGATCGTCCAGATCTTCGTAATCCTTGAAGTTGCGACCGCGCTGCAGCAGACCGAAACCTTTAGGGTTCTCAACCTGATAGGTGCTGACGGACAAATGCTTAGGATTATTCAGCGGACGCCAGATCCACTCGCCGTTGCCGGCATGGATAGACAGGCCGTTGGAATCATGCAGCGCCGGGCGGTAGTTCAGGGTTGGCGAAGGTTGGTTCGGCCCGAACAGGTACATGCTGGTCAGCGGTGCCATGCCCAGTTTGCCGACCTTGTCGCGCAGGAACACTTTAGATTCGACGTCCACCGTGGTATCGCGGCCCGGATAGACCACAAAACGGTAAGCCCCGGTCGCACGCGGTGAATCCAGCAGCGCGTAAATCACCAGGTGCTTGTCGCCCTGTTTCGGACGCTCAACCCAGAATTCGCGGAAACGCGGGAACTCTTCACCAGATGGCAAGGCGGTATCAATCGCCAGGCCACGGGCGGAAATCCCGTACACTTGTCCTTTACCTACCACGCGGAAGTAACTCGCGCCCAGCAGGCTCATAATTTCGTCGTTCTTATCCGCCCTGTTGATCGGATAAATCACCTTGAAACCGGCGAAGCCGAGGTTTTTTACCGAATCCGGATCGTGCTTCACCGAACCAAAGTTGAAGTAGTCCGGGCTGTACTTGATCTGCTTGACGGTGGTCGAGGTGACCTCGTTGATTTTCACCGGCGTGTCGAAGTACATCCCCTGATGATAAAACTCAAGCTTGAATGGGGTTTTCAGCTTGCTCCAATAGGCTTTATCGTGATTGAACTGAATTTGCTGATAGTCCGCGAATTTCATCTCACGGAATTGAGAAGGAAGGTTGCTTTTCGGAGCCTCGAAGCCTTTCCCTGCCAGATCCTGCGCCTGCTTGGCCACATCATCAATAGAAAAAGCCCATGCCGGCGAAGTCAACAGCGTGAACAATACGGTCGCACCTAACCAACGTACGCTCGCGGCGCGTGGTTTCTTGGATAATATATTAACTAGCACATCCCCCCCCTATTCGTGTGCTCAAATCATTTAAATCCATATTAATGGATTATTCAGCTTTCCGACAACATGATAAATTAATGGTTCATGTTTATGGCTCATTGTTTAAGCAACTGACTAAACACCAGCGTAGCAAGCCCCGCAACAAGACGCTATGGAAAAATGTGAAACGCTATAGTAGGGTTTGAGGTTCGATTTAACCATTGCCGACTTATTAAGCGTGCTAATGACCATTCGATAAAATCATCAGCGGTAAACTATGACTAAAGGCAGCAACCAACGCGAGTTTTTCCTCGATTCGATCCGAGCTTATTTGATGCTGCTCGGCATCCCTTTTCATCTGTCTCTGATCTATTCCAGCCATGCCTGGGCGGTGAACAGTGCTACCCCTTCCTTCTCGCTGACAGTGCTGAACGACTTCATCCATGCCTTCCGCATGCAGGTGTTCTTTGTGATTTCCGGCTACTTCTCATATCTGCTCTATGAGCGTTATGAACGCCATAAGTGGTTGAAGGTAAGGCTGGAGCGGGTGGCCATTCCGCTGCTGAGTTCGATCCCGTTAATAACGGTGCCGCAGTTTTTCATGCTGAAATACTTCACCGATAAATTAAACGGCTGGGAAAATTTTACGCTCTACCAGAAAATAAATGTAACAGTTTGGGAACTGGTTTCTCACCTGTGGTTTTTATTAACGCTGTCATTACTGACTACTCTTTGTTTTTATCTATTCAAAAAAATCAAGGTAATTAAAAGTAATTCCCCACCCTATCCAATAAATAAAATGACTGGATTAGGAAAAATCTCACTGCTCTTTCTTATTTATGCTTTATGCTATTCGGCCGGGCACCGTATTATTTTAATTTTTGCTCCATATTTACTCTCCAATGGCCTGTTCAATTTCGTGGTCATGGAGACGATGTTCTACCTGCCGTTCTTCATCCTTGGCGCTTACGCCTTCAAGTACGTGTGGTTGAAAGAGATTTTCCTCAAACCCTCCGTCTGGTCACTGCTCGGTTCACTGCTGCTGTTCGTTGCCTACATGCTGAATCAGAAGTATCTGGCCCACAGTAGCTATATGTTTGAACTGGAAGTGCTGATCAAAACTCTGCTGGGGATCCTGATGGCCAACGTGATTTTCTCATTCGGACATACCCTGCTGAATTATCACTCGCCACGAATCACTTACCTGGTCAACGCCTCGCTGTTTATATATCTGGTGCACCATCCACTGACCCTGATATATGGCGCGTTTGTGACGCCACATATCAACAATAACCTGCTGGGTTTCCTGCTGGGTTTGGTGTTTGTCTTCTCCTGTGCCTTCGCCTTATATGAGTTGCACAAACGCGTCCCACTACTCCGCTTCCTGTTCTCCGGAAAACCGCAATAACCGATTGGCATCACCCTCGCAGGGTGATGCCTCATCTCCTGGCACCAGCAAATTCGTCTTCGTTAACTTTTTGAATGTGTTACGCATCCTGACATATTGAGCATATTCCGAATAATCGTCCTATTCCCGTTATCACATTGCAAAACGGCCATCGCCTGTTACGCTCCTTATGCAGATTTGTAAGTTTTTTTTGTTTTTTCTTGGGCTGGGTAATCATATGAGAGAAGCATGGGTCGACTATGCGAAGGGAATCGGTATCATTTTGGTGGTCTTTGGCCACGTTAATCGCGGTTTATACAGTGCGGGTATTCACCTTTCAGAATCGTTTTACCAACTGACTGACAGCGTTATCTACAGTTTTCATATGCCATTGTTCTTTTTCCTCTCTGGCTTGTTTTTTGTTCATTCATTAGAGAGAAAGGGGAAAGGTCGTTTCATCATCAGTAAAATTGATACCATCGTATACCCCTATGTCATTTGGTCATTACTGCAAGGCACCGTAGAGGTTGTGTTATCACGCTATACCAACAACTCGGCCAGTCTGAACGACATGCTGGCGTTGTTTACGCATCCACGGGCACAATTCTGGTTCCTGTATGCTCTGTTTATGGTGTTTGTCCTTGCGACCTTGCTGTATAACAAAAATAAATTCAACTATATCCTGCCTACACTGATCATCATCAGCGCCGGGTTATACGTATACCAGGACAACCTTACCAAGGCTTTCCACTTTGGTTATATCACTAGTTTTATGATTTTCTTCCTGCTCGGTGCTTTGGCCATTCGTTACTCAGCCACTATTGCCAGAATCAGTATGACTTCCAGTCTGGTAGCCATGTTCGCCTTTGTCCTGCTTGAATGGGGTTTCCATGACTATCTTGGTCTGACCTATACCGATGCAGGCCTGTATTCCATGATCCTGGCCGTAGTCGCCATCACCTTTATCATTTGCCTGTCCGTTTTGTTGGCGAAGGCAGACATAACCTGGCTGAAACGGCTGGGTGAGTTAAGCATGGTGATCTACCTAATGCACATCCTGGCCGCCAGTGGGTTGCGTATAGTGTTGACCAAGTTCCTGCACGTTAATAACTGGTCAGCTCATATTATCGCCGGCACCTTGTTCGGTCTTATTGCACCGATGGTTGCTTACTATTTTATTCAACGGCTGCACCTCAACTTTCTGCTGGAACGTCCGAGTTTCCACCGGGCACAACCCAAAGAAAAAACCTTCTGAACATCCGAGGCGGCTCCGGCCGCCTTCACCTCCGATTTGATTAGTTTCGCTGCATTCATCACTGCCGCGCCACGGCCGTAACACAGGATATTGAGCACGCATTGCTCACCCCGGTGGTGAAAGTTAGGACAAAGTTATGCTGGAGCATATTGTTGCTAGTTGTTATAACTGCAATGCATAAGTGGAAATCCACATCCCTGCCTTACGGTAGCGATTGGGCTCAATGAACCCTGAGGGACGGCGTTGTTGCTATCATTGCGGCAATGTTTGCAGTATCTCCCTTCCGTCACGACAGAGAGGATTTTTAATGACTGATAAAGACACTTCGGCTCCGGAAGCCGTACCAGCAAACGCCACCCTGCTGAAAATTCTTGGTCGGTTGCTTTCCGCACTGGATGCATCCATCAGCGGCAAGGACCGCAGCATTCTGATCACCGAGCTTTCCAGCCTTAACCTTGACGGTATTTCAGAGTCAGAACGAAAACTGGCTGCCGAGCTGATCAAGCGGGCTTTGCAATCACTCGATCATTAATGGCACCACGCCTGCAAACCATTAAGCCTCCTCGCGGGGGTTTAATGGTTTTTCCTTCCCGCCGGTTTATTGCTCGCATAGAACCACAGCAAGCTGATAATTATAGATAAAAGTGAGAAGTTCATCGTTTTCCCCCGACTTCCCCACACTTCCTCTGTTAAATGACAATAAATGCCAAATTGTTTTCGAATCACTCTTGGCGTTTTACCTAGAAAACAGGCTATCATCATGGGGTATCTGCGCCCACGCGCAACGCCTTTCCCCCCAGCCTGCAGGAGAACGTTATTTTGGATGCCAGCACCATTAACAGTTTGTTCATCATCGGTGCCGTGTTGGTGGGAGCAAGTATTCTTCTCAGTTCATTTTCTTCTCGCCTGGGTATTCCCATTCTGGTGATATTCCTCGCCATCGGCATGCTGGCGGGAGTTGATGGACCGGGAGGCATCGTTTTCAGTAATTACCCGGTGGCCTATCTGGTCAGTAACCTGGCACTGGCCGTGATCCTGCTCGATGGCGGCATGCGCACCCGCGTTAGTTCATTTCGCGTGGCGCTTTGGCCGGCGCTTTCCCTCGCCACCGTCGGCGTGGTGATCACCGCAGGGCTGACTGGGCTGGCTGCAGCCTGGTTGTTCAACCTCGACTTACTACAGGGTATGCTGATTGGTGCCATAATCGGTTCTACCGATGCCGCGGCGGTATTTTCACTCCTCGGTGGCAAGGGACTTAACGAACGCGTCAGTGCCACGCTGGAGATTGAGTCCGGCAGCAACGATCCGATGGCGGTGTTTCTTACCATCACCCTGATTGCGATGATTTCCGCCGGCGAAACCACGCTGAGCTGGATGTTCCCACTCCACCTGTTGCAGCAGTTTGGTATGGGCATTGTTTTTGGGCTCGGCGGCGGCTGGCTGCTGCTGACCTTGATCAACCACATCAAACTGGCCGAAGGTCTCTACCCACTGCTGGCCGTCAGCGGCGGCATTTTGATTTTTGCGCTGACCACTGCGCTGGATGGCAGCGGCATACTGGCGGTGTACCTGTGCGGGCTGACGCTGGGCAACCGGCCAATCCGTAACCGACACGGCATTGTCCAAACCTTTGACGGCCTGGCCTGGCTGAGCCAAATCGGCATGTTCCTGGTGCTGGGCCTATTGCTTAATCCGCACGAGTTGTTGCCTATTGCCATCCCTGCCCTGCTGCTGTCGTTATGGATGATCCTGTTCGCCCGGCCGCTTTCGGTATTTATCGGTTTACTGCCGTTTCGCAGCTTTACCCTGCGCGAACGCAGCTTTATTTCCTGGGTCGGTCTGCGCGGAGCCGTGCCGGTTATTTTGGCCGTATTCCCAATGATGGCCGGATTGCCAAATGCGCAGTTGTTCTTCAACGTGGCCTTTTTTGTGGTGCTGGTTTCACTGTTGTTGCAAGGCACGACTCTGTCGTTCGCCGCGAAGAAAGCCAAGGTGATAGTGCCGCCGGCTCTGGCACCTATTTCACGGGTCGGGTTGGACGTACACCCGGAAAACCAGTGGGAACAGTTTGTTTATCAGCTCTCGTCGGAAAACTGGTGTGTGGGTGCTGCACTGCGTGAATTGAAAATGCCACCCGGCACGCGTATTGCCGCATTGTTCCGTGGCAAAGAGTTATTGCATCCTAGCGGCAGCACGCGGTTGCGCGAAGATGACATTCTGTGCGTTATCGGCCACGAGCATGATCTGCCGGTGCTGGGTAAACTCTTTAGCCAAGCGCCGGTAGTCACCATGGACGAGCGTTTCTTCGGCGACTTTATCCTGCAGTCGGACGCACGCCTGAGCGATATTTCGCAGGTGTACGGGCTTAACCTGCAAGAAGGTGTGGACGAACAGCAAACGCTGGGTCAATTCGTCATTAAACTGATTGGCGGCGAACCCGTGGTAGGCGATCAGATCGAATGGGATGGCCTGACCTGGACCATCGCCGAGATGGATGGCAATGCCATCAGTAAAATCGGCGTAAAAATTGTGACTGACTGATCCGCCCCTCAACACCGGTCGCTGTGTGGCAATCCTCGTAGCGACCGCCTCAAAACAGACGGAACTTATAGACCCGGAAAGGTTCTTAAACTCTGTGATTATCAAAACCGGGCGTTTAGCTCCGACGTTTTAACCTTACCTTACTCTGGGAACGCTGCGTAGCAGTGATGGGTATTGATTTGAACAGTAAAACTCGATTTCTATCGGCCATGTTGGGGATCGCACTGACGGTCATTGTGCTGGATCTGGGGATCGCCGATTTGGTCCACAGGCTCTTAATTGGATAATTTTAACGTGGCGCAGCAGCAGCAAGAAAAAGACATTCTGGGCAAGATACTGATTACCGTCTCCGCACTCTGCCTGATTACTGTGGCGGCGTTACTCATTTGGGGTTTTGTGCTGGATTAACCCCCCGCCTGACGGGCGCAATCTTCCCAAATTCGGACATAAAAAAACCGCCTCAGCGGTTTTTTTATTGGCGATGGCGATCAGATCTTGCAGCCTTCGCAATCTGCCTCATCCTCAAGGATTTCGGGCAGCTCTTTTACTTTCTGTGCCGCTTTCTCTTCTGCCTGCGCCAATTCGGCATCGATATCAAAATCGAAAATATCATCACTCATGGTAAGCTCCTCACGCTTAACTGGCTTCAATGCGTGAGTATAATCGACAACTCTTCAGCCGCAAACCCTTCAGTTGAGCACCACCACCCGTGGCTGTTCATCCTGTGGCTTCTTTGAATACGCCAGATCGTAAACGTCATAGAAATCAATTTCGCCTTTATTGGCGATGATTTCCTGCATGCGTGTTTTCATCGCTGCTGCGATCGACGGTTCATCCAACAACGCCTTCACCGACTGCGGCGACAGTGCGCGAGTGAAATACCACTCGCCGTTATAGCATACGCGCAGATCCAGCACGCCGATGTCCTCAAAGCGATACACCGGTTTGATTTCAATTAGCAGCATGGCGAACATGAACAATACGAAGGCGGTGAAAGCCAGGAAAGAGATGAAGCCCATATAGGGAACCTGATACATCACGGCGATCACGGCAAAATAACCGGCAAACATGGCGAGACACAGATAACGGTGATCGCGGGCAAACTCACTGTTAAAACGCAGTTTACCGTCGCGCCCTTCCTGCCTGTTGATCCGCTCGATTTCTTTTACCAAGATGCTTTTAATCGCGTCCATCGCTACAACCTTATGCCTGGGGGACATTATTGCTATCAATAATCATTCCTCAAACTAACACAAGTACAGTTTGCGCAGGTAGATCAGTTAAGCAATTTTAAATGGGTAACTGTTATACCTCTAATGGCTAACGTTGCAGGGAATTCTTGCCTTGAGCAAACATAAACATCCGCTGAGCAATATCGTCAGCCTGTTTGATTTTTTGCTTTTGCGGCTCATTGCAGCGCTGGATGGCACGAGCATAGGCAAGCTCATGTGCCTGGTCAATCATTGCGATAATCTTGTCTCGATCCTGCTTATCCAGATTGCCGAGCATGGTGGTGATAATCGCCTGATAGGCGTTGGAGGCGGCGGTCAGCGACTTTTCTCTGGCTTCAAGTATCGCTACGCGTTGCATTAATTCCTGCAGTTGATCGGACTCTGACATAGCGAGCTCCTGTTGCCGGGCAGCATACCTGCCTGATTACAGTTTAGCAAAGATCGCTGGAACGGAAGAAAACATAAAGAAAGGAAGAGAAACGGTTACGGCAAAGCACACCCGAAAAAACCAATAAGGAGCCGATAGTGCAAATCAACCCGGGTGCACTTTACGGTAACAGTTCACAAAAGCAAGCTGGCGCGCTATGCGGACTCGACCCCGCGTCTATCAATTTTGTAGCCAATAAAACATTTTAAAACCAACCACTCTGCCAACTGAGTTAATAGCGCATTCCTTTGCTTCGGGATGTCATTACCCACATTAAAATTATCGAAATATGAACCGCTGCATTTGCAGAGAAATCTTATATTTTCGCCTATTTAACCTTCAGCGGAGAATTAATTTCACCGTGTGATAATTAATAATGATCATTTTATGGCTCGTCTGCGGCGTGTTTATTGTTAGTTAAGGCGCTGGATGCCACTATAGTGCCTTCCGGGATCATCGTTTTCTGTTATGGATAACATTATGAAAATCACCCCGCGCCGATTGGCGTTTATCCTGACCGGCGCTCTGCTGGTCATCCTTGCCCTGGTAGCATTCTCTTTACAAAGCCCCCCGCAAGCCGCTTCAGTCACGGCACCGGCTCGCCTGGGCGATATTGAAAATGCTGTACTGGCCACCGGCAAACTTGATGCGATAGAACGGGTCAACGTCGGGGCTCAGGTTTCCGGCCAAGTCAAATCCCTGAAGGTCAAACTTGGCGACAGGGTCACCAAAGGCCAACCTATTGCCGACATCGACGATCTACCCCAACGCAACGATCTGCGCAACGCAGAAGCAGCGCTGAATGTCGCCAAGGCAGATTTACAGGCCAAACAGGCACTGTTGAAACAGGCCGAGTCCCGCTTTAAACGCCAAAGGCGCATGTTGATGGATGAAGCTGGCTCCCGCGAAGATTTTGAGACGGCTGAGGCCACGCTCGCCGCCACCCGCGCCGAACTGATCGCGTTGAATGCTCGCATCGTGCAGGCACAGATTGAAGTAGACAAGAAAAAGGTCGACCTGAGTTACACCCGTATTCTGGCGCCGATGGACGGCATTGTTATTGCAGTGATTACTCAGCAAGGCCAAACGGTGAATGCCAACCAGAGCGCGCCCACCATCGTCAAACTGGCACAGTTGGACGTAATGACCATCAAGGCGCAGATTTCCGAAGCCGACATTACCCGCGTTTCTCAGGGGCAAAAGGCCTACTTCACCATTTTCTCCGAACCCGATAAACGTTACGACGCCACGCTGCGCACCGTCGAATTGGCACCGGAATCGGTGATGAAAGACGACTCGATCTCCGCCGGCAGTTCGTCCTCCGGTTCCGGTAACTCCAATGCTTCGGTATATTACAACGCATTGCTGGACGTCCCAAACGCGGATAACCGCTTGCGGATTGCCATGACGGCGCAAGTTTCATTGCTGCTCGGTGAGGCGAAAAACGCGCTGTTGGTGCCGATCCAGGCGGTACATAAAACCGCAGATAATAAACAACAGGTACAAGTGCTGACCGGGGACAACCGGTTGGAAATGCGCGAGGTGAAAACCGGCATTACCAATAATGTCGATATTCAAATCCTGTCCGGATTGAAGGCAGGTGAAAACGTGGTGCTGGTGCAGGAAAATACCAGACCGGGCGAGGAAGACCTCTCACTGTGAACACTATCATTGAGCTGAAAGGTATTGGCCGCACCTACACCAACAGCAGCCAGCCGCTGACCGTCCTGAAAAACATTAATCTGAGCATCGCTACCGGGGAGTTGGTCGCAATCATTGGTGCTTCTGGCTCCGGTAAGTCCACGCTGATGAACATCATTGGCTGTCTGGACGTACCGGATCAGGGTGACTATTACATCAACGGCCAAAACGCGGCTCATCTATCGCCGGACCAACTGGCCAGGCTTCGCCGTGAACACATTGGTTTTATCTTCCAGCGTTATCATCTAATGCCGGATATCAGCGCGTTAGGCAACGTCGAGATCCCTGCGATTTATGCCAACAGCAAGCGGGACCAACGCCAACTGCATGCGGCGCAACTGTTGGCCCGGCTGGGACTGGAAGGTCGTGAACACCATAAACCCGGTCAGCTTTCCGGCGGCCAGCAACAGCGTGTCAGTATTGCTCGTTCGTTAATCAACGGCGCTGAAATTATCCTGGCGGATGAGCCCACCGGCGCCCTGGACACCCGATCAGGTCAGGAAGTGCTGGAGATCCTCAGCGAACTTAATCAGCGCGGCCATACGGTAGTGATCGTCACTCACGATATGAAGGTGGCGCAGCACGCTCAGCGCATCATCGAGCTGCAGGACGGCGAGATCGTCGCCGACAGTGGCTGTAAATCCACGCTTCCTCTGCCGATAATGAAAAAGACCCCACCGGTTGCTCAAGGCTATTGGCAGAGTCTGGTCGATCGCACCCGTGAATCGTTACAGATGGCGCTGAAAGCCATGAATGCCCATCGCTTGCGTACCGCACTGACCATGACCGGTATCATTTTCGGCATTGCTGCGGTGGTGACGGTGGTCGCGCTGGGTGAAGGTGCCAAACAACGCACGCTGGAGAGTATTAAAAGCCTGGGCACCAACGTGGTCAGCATCTATCCCGGCCGTGATTTCTTTGATGATGCCATCGACAGCATCCGCACCCTGGTGCCGGCGGATGCCGACGCGCTGGCCCGCCAAAGCTTTGTCGATAGTGTCAGCCCTGAGGTCACTGCCTCAGACAGCATCCACTTTCGCAGCAAATCAGCCAACGCGTCGATCACTGGTGTTGGACGTGATTATTTACGCGTTAACGGCCTAACTCTGCTGCAAGGTCGCAATTTCCAGGACGACCGCAACGCCCTACAGGAAGTGATCATTGACGAGAACGCACGCCAGTCGTTGTTCGGTGATTTCGGCGTAGAGCCACTGGGCCAGATCGTGTTTCTTGGCGCCGTACCGGCGCGAGTGATTGGCGTGGTGCAAAGTAACCAGGACTCTGCCCCCAACCGCATCAGAGTGTGGATGCCCTATACCACCGTCATGTACCGCATGGTGGGCCAAACCAAGTTGAGCAGCATCAGCGTAAGGTTGAAAGATGACGTTGCCAACGAAGCCGCTGTCGCCGCCATTAACCAGTTGCTGACCCAGCGTCACGGCGTTAAAGACTTTATGTTGTTCAACCTCGATAAATTCCGTAAGTCGATCGAACGAACTTCGATGACCCTCAGCCTACTGATCCTGATGGTGGCCTCAATTTCTCTGATCATCGGCAGCCTCGGCGTGATGAACATCATGCTGGTCTCGGTGACCGAGCGGACGCATGAAATCGGCGTGCGTATGGCCGTCGGCGCACGTCGCAGCGACATTATGCAGCAATTTATGATTGAGGCGGTGCTGGTCTGCCTGATCGGTGGCGTACTGGGCATTTTACTGTCTTTCGCCGCCGGCTCGCTGTTCACCCTGCTGGCGGGCGGCATGCTCACCGCCATCTATTCCTGGCAGGCCGCCGCCGTTGCCTTTTGCTGCTCCACTCTGATCGGCATGATCTTCGGTTATCTCCCAGCCCGCAAAGCGGCACGGATGGATCCGGTCATTTCACTGGCCAGCGAGTAACTTATGAGAATTTTATCCCCCCTGGCGATATGCCTCACCGCCCTGCTCAGCACCGGCTGCGGCAACGCGCTGAAAAGCGAATATCAACCTCCGAAGGTGGACTATCCGCCCCAATGGCAACCCGGTGCCGATGCCGCTACGTCAGTCCCTTTTGCCTGGCATGACTTCCACGATCCCCAACTGGACCGCTGGCTGCAACAGGTGATGCTGGCTAATAACGATCTGGCCGCTGCCGCGTTGCGCGTCTATCGCGCCCAGTTGGCGGCCCAACGGGTCGACATCGGCACCGCTCCCAGCGTAAACGCGACGCTCAATACCGGTACCAGCACCGCTCTGTCCAACTCATCACCCTGGAATAAAAACAGCAGCGCCAACCTCGGCGTCAGCTATGAGGTCGATCTGTGGGGCAAACTGGCACGACAGCGCGATGCCGCACAATGGGCCAGTCAGGCAACTCAACAAGATTTGCAAACTGCACGTTTGGCATTGCTCGCCAACGCCAGCAAAAATTACTGGCGCCTCGGTTTTATCAATCAACGGATTGGCGTCAGTCAGCAAAATATCGCTTACTCCAGACAGATCTTGCAGTTGGTCAATGCCCGCTACCGTGCCGGCAGCATCTCTTCACTGGACGTGGTGGATGCCGAGCAAAATCTGAACAACCAGGAGAGCAGCCATCTGGCGCTGTTGCGTGAGCGTCAACAAGCCTTGAATGAACAAACGGTGTTACTGGGCTCGCCCCCGGGCAAGACTTTGGTAGAACCCGCCCGTTTACCCACCGGCCCGCTGCCGCAAATCAATGCCGGTATCCCGGTCAACGTGCTGCGTCATCGGCCGGATATCAGCGCCAAAGAGATGCGGCTGCGTGAAGCATTGGCCAACATCGATGTAAAGCGTACCCAGTACTATCCGACCTTCAGCCTGACCGGTTCATTGGGTGCCAGCAGTACCGCATTGCTGGAGTTTTTGCGCAACCCTGTGACTTCGGTGGGGGCAGGGCTGTCGCTGCCGTTCCTTGAATGGCGGCAGATGGACGTAGATATCAAAATTGCCCGCAGCGACTATGATCTGCAGGTGCTGGAATTCAAACAGGCGCTGTATAAAGCCATGGCCGATGTCGACGATGCCTTGTCGTTGCGTGGCCAATTGATAGCTCAGGAAAAACACTTACAGGCCTCGTTGGCGTTGGCGCAAAAATCTGAACGCTTGAATGAGAGGCGCTACCGGCAAGGTGCCGTCCCAATCAGCTTCTGGCTGGATGCGCAGAATCGCCGCAGGCTGGCAGAACTGGCGCTGGATGAAAACCGTTTTGGCCAATATCAGAACCTGGCCCAACTCTATCTGGAATTCGGCGGCTCAGCGCAATAACTCCCCTCCCCGGCCTGACGTCTTCGTCAGGCTTTTTTCAGCCGCAGAACGCATTAATTTTGCCGGTTTTTACCGCAGTTCTTCCTATACTTAATCCATCCCTCACCAGACAAAAAACCGTCAACATGCACAATAGTTAATCTATTTATGCGCTAAATCGGTGCAAATTCATTAGATAAACTGCTAAATTTGATCACCGCAAGATATAACGTTAAGCTATAGATGCAAAATAATTAGTCACCTAAATGACATATTCCCGGTGAAAATTGAAATATTACGTGATTCGCATCACACAAAAAATGGCAATGGTCGATCTCTGCGTATAGCGCTTAGATTAACCAAACTGATAACTGGGCAGAAGGATCGCGAATTCACGTACGACTAAAATTGATTAAGGGATGATTGTATGAAGTTAAGAAAAAAACGTCATAAGCCGATGCATATTAATGACATCACCATTATTGACGACAGCAAGTTGAAAAAGGCCATAACCGCGGCGGCATTGGGCAACGCGATGGAGTGGTTCGACTTTGGTGTTTATGGCTTCGTGGCCTACGCCCTCGGACAAGTATTTTTCCCTGGCGCCACTCCCGGCGTACAGATGATTGCCGCACTGGCAACCTTTTCCGTTCCCTTCCTGGTTCGTCCGTTAGGCGGCATCTTCTTTGGTGCGATGGGCGATAAATTCGGTCGTCAAAAAGTCCTCTCCATCACCATCATTATCATGGCGGTGAGCACCTTCTGTATCGGTCTGATCCCCTCCTACGCTTCGATCGGTATTTGGGCACCAGTGCTGCTGCTGTTGGCAAAATTGGCGCAGGGCTTCTCGGTCGGTGGCGAATACTCCGGCGCGGCCATCTTCGTCGCCGAATACTCTCCAGACCGCAAGCGTGGCTTTATGGGCAGTTGGCTTGATTTCGGCTCGATTGCCGGCTTCGTGCTGGGTGCCGGCGTTGTAGTGCTGATTTCCAGCATTGTTGGGGAAGCCAACTTCCTCGACTGGGGCTGGCGTATTCCATTCTTCATCGCCGCGCCGTTGGGCCTGATTGGTCTGTACCTGCGCCATGCGCTGGAAGAAACTCCGGCATTCCAGCAGCACGTGGAAAAAATGGAGAAGGAAGACCGCAACGCTATCGAAAACCCGCCAAGGACGTCGTTCAAAGAGATTGCGGCCAAGCACTGGAGAAGCCTATTGGTGTGCGTCGGTATTGTGATTTCGACCAACGTGACCTATTACATGTTGCTGACCTACATGCCGAGTTACCTGTCGCATAACCTGCACTACTCGGAAGATCACGGCGTTCTGATCATTATCGCCGTCATGATCGGCATGCTGTTCGTGCAGCCAGTAATCGGCATGACCAGTGACCGCATTGGCCGTAAGCCGTTTATTATTGGCGGCAGCATCGGCCTGCTGGCGCTGGCGATCCCGTGCTTTATTTTGATCAACAGTAATGTGATTGGTTTAATTTTCGTCGGGCTGTTAGTCCTGGCGGTGCTATTGAACTGCTTCACCGGCGTGATGGCTTCGATTCTGCCGGCAATGTTCCCAACGCACATTCGTTACAGCGCATTGGCAATTTCGTTCAATATTTCGGTACTGGTTGCCGGTGCAACCCCAACGGTGGCCGCCTGGTTGGTCGAGTCGTCCGGAAACCTGTATATGCCGGCTTACTACCTGATGACAGTAGCGGTAATCGGTCTCGCCACCGGCCTGTACATGAAGGAAACCGCCAATAAACCGCTGCGCGGTGCTACCCCAGCCGCTTCAGACCGCTCGGAAGCCAAAGAACTGCTGCAGGAGAACTACGACAACATCGAACAGAAAGTCGAAGAAATCAACGAGCAGATCGCCGAGCTGGAAAAGAAAAAACAGACGTTGGTCGACCAGCATCCAAAACTGGACTAAAACCATGCTCTAATAAAAAAGTGCTCCTGGTGTCCCGTCCCAAGCGGTTGGTTTAGTTAACCTGGCACCAGTTATGCTGTTTCACTATCCCCCCGTCCGGCGAGGTGTAACCGATACAGCCCAGAATACTGTCGAACAGTTTCTCGTGGAAAACCGGCGTTTTCGCCTGCTGCAGCGCCTTTAACTGATTAAAAGCCGCCTGATGGTCGGGCTGGCTAAGAAACTTGTCGGATGCCCAGACCATAATAGGAATGGTGCGCTGCGCCTGCGGTGCATGGTCACGCGGGGTACCGTGGAAATGCATATTCTCCGAGATCGATTCACCATGATCCGAGGAGTAAAACACGATGGCATTACGATTACGTAACTGGTTGAAGACCTGCTCAAGGACGTAATCGGTATACAGCAGGCTGTTGTCGTAAGAGTTGATCATTGATTGCGTAGAGCAAGTATCATCAATACCCTGACATTCCGGTTGGTAGCGGGCAAAAGCACGAGGATAACGTTCAGTGTACATATAGTGCGAGCCCTTGGTATGAAGGATCACCAAATGCTTGCCCTGCGGGTGGCGACCTAACGAATCCTTTAACTCGTCAATCAGCGCAATATCATCCACAGGTTTACCGGCATTACGTTTTTCCGCCTGAATACTTTCTCTCAACTCATAATCATCCGCCTGGGTTTTGTTATAAAACCAGGCCTCGCTCTGCATTGAGAACAGTTCAGAGGAAAAACCCTGCTTTTTCAGCACGGAAAATACGTTCATTTCCTTCAGGGTCCGTTCCGGCGCTTCTGACGCTCCGCCTTCACGCACGAACATGCAACGTAACGAGAGCTTGGTTGAGGTATCGCAGGAATAGCCCTGCAGCACCGCCAGATTGCTTTCCTTATCCAGATTCGGCGTGTTGTCGCGTTGGTAGCCATAAATGCCCATGTGGTCGCGTCTGGCGCTTTCGCCAATCACAAACACCACGTACAGATCATTCACGTCTTTTGGCGGTTGATAGGTAAAGTGCGCCGCCGGATCAAACAGATTACGGCTGTCTTCCGCCTGGCTGTATGAGCTGTAGGTCAACAATCCCAAGGCAGAAAGCCAGTTGGACGGCGAATAACTGCCGGCCACCACCCCACCATAACTGGCCATCAACTGATTACTTTCCCGATCGTGACGATCCTGTACCTGCCCCATTAGCTTCAGGGGGAGCCAGCACAGCAGTGCGGCGCTCAGCATAATGCCGCCCTTCTTGCACCACGCCCAGCCGTTTCCTTTCTTATAAGTCGCTTCGTGCATCGGGGCCAACCAAATAAGCAGCATCGGCAACAGGCTCACCAACACCACCCACACGGCAAAATGCCAGCCTACCGACTCCCTGGACAAGTCAACGTCAGTGGTCATCACCGCCGCCAGAATGCCGTAGCCAATATCAACGTGGAATAACACCATGTAGTAGCTGGCGGCAACCGAACTCAACACCAGTAACGATGCCAAAACACGGAACAGCCTGCGCCCCAAAAACGAGATCAATAGCGTGATAAAACACACCAGGCAGAAGGCGGCGAGCACCTCAATGCCGATCGACAAGGAGTTGTCATAATGAAGTTGCTGATAACGGCGGTAAAATATGGGGATATTGAGTAACACACCGAGATAAAAAGCGATAAAGAAAGAGACCTGCAACTGGGTCCAGCGTCGGAACTTCTGCATTATTGATACCATTCTTGCCAAAGTGAATTCATACCCTTGCCAGATACAGGTTATTGTTGAGAGTTTTCTCTCTCCTGCTGCTGGAATGGTTATCTGACAGGCAATTTAGGCCGGCGTTGCCACGGTGGGTGAAATTAGTGCTGTTATGATGTAACAATTCATGTGTGGCGTTGTTTTCGTTTATCTCCAGTAACGGCAGTATCCGACCACCGTTACTGGAATCGTCCGTTTTATGGCATCTGCGGTTGCTCATCAGTCACGGCGTTTTGTACTGGCATCGCCGCCTGATTTTCTTCGCGGTATTTTTGCTTATCCCAGGCGCGGAAGAACGGATAGTAAATCGCCATTGAAATCAGCAGATTGACCACCTGGATCACCGTTCCTGAAATATGACCGCCAGTTGCCAGATAGCCACTAATGAAAATCGGCGTAGTGAACGGTAAGGCAATGCCGACCGGAGGCGTCACCAGCCCGGTTGCCATCGCGCTGTAGGTCACGATCACCAGCACCACCGGCGTCAGAATAAACGGCAGGAAGAAGTACGGATTCATCACCAACGGGATCCCAAACACCATGGGTTCACTGATGTTGAACAGACAACCCGGTGCGGCGATTTTCCCCAACTGTTTCATCTGAGTGCTACGGCTGCGCAACAGCATAAAGATCACCAGCCCCAACAGCGCTCCCGTCCCGCCGGGCGCAATCCACAAATCGTAAAATTGCTGAGTAATGATGTGCGGGATCGGCTGATTGGCCTGAAACGCCACCAGGTTTTCTGACATATTCGCCAGCCACACCGGTTGAATAAACACCAGTACGATAGCGTCGCCATGCAGCCCCAGCGTCCACAGCAGGCCGATCAGAATGACCGAGAAAATCATTCCGGGAAGTGTTCCACCCACGTGATGCATCGGGATGCCGATAAGCGTAGCGATCATGGTGTTGATATCGCCAAACGGCGTAGCCTCAACAATCAAACGCAGCAGCAAAATCACTGCTAGCACGCAGAACCCCGGGATCAAGGCCAGAAAGGATTTGGCTACCGCTGGCGGCACCCCTTCCGGCATGTTGATCACCAGATTACGGTTATGCACAAAACGGTAGATTTCCGTCGATAATAGCGCCACTACGATCGCCACAAACAGCCCCTGGCTACCGATAAAATTCATCGGCAGCACGCCTTTAACAATTTGCTCTGCGGCCCCTTTCACCGGTGAAAACAGCGTATGCTGGGGAATAGTCATGATAAACGCCACCAGCGAAACCGCACCGGTACTGAGCGGATCCATCCCACGGTATTTTTCCGCCAGCCGGTAGGCAATGCCAAAGCTGGAGATGATCGCCATGATGTCGTAGGTCGCCTTGACCGGATACAACAACTTGTCCCGCCACGCCGCACCAAACACCTCGCCCATCAGATTGGCGTAGCTGGGGATCGGTAAATAAGCGAAGATCAGGAAAAACGACCCGATTAACATAAACGGCATGTTGAGAATTATGCCGTCCCGCACCGACAAAATATGTTTTTGCCCGGCAATTTTTAACGCCGTCGGCAACACGTAACGTTCCAGAATGTTATTTAAACCCGCCATCATCCCCCCTGCCCGGCAAAGCCGGTCGTCGTGATTGTTATTATGGAATATCGACTTAATTAAACTGCGGTAGATAGGCCTGATTGAGGCTCAACACTTCGTCCAGTAAGGGTTGCGCAATGCCGACACCGCCAATCAGCGGGTTCACCACAAGCGCCAACAGCGCACTCTGACGATCGCCATGCACCGCCGCCTCTATGGTCAGGCGTTCAAAATCTTTAACCTGTTGAGTCAGTCCATTCATGGCCATTGGCAACGGGCCGAAGCTCAGCGGATGCGCGCCCTGTGCATCGATCACACAGTTGGTTTCAATCACCGCATCATCGGGCAAGCCCTGAATGGCACCGTTATTGCGAGTATTCACCACCAGCACCTTGCCGCTGTTATTGTGAATTGCGCGGATCAATTCGACCGCCACCTCAGAATAGAAGGCCCCCCCGCGAAAACTCAGTTGCTCCGGTTTTTTATCCAGTGTCGGGTCGGCATATAAGGCAAATAACTCTGCTTCTACTTTCATCACCTGCTCTGCACGGGTGCCCTGCGCGGCAGCCGCTTCCAGCTCTTCTTCCAGCATGCCGGCAGTCTGATAAAAATAGCGATGATACGGACAAGGGATTGCCCCCAGAGCCTGCAGAAATGCCGGAGGCCACGGCAGGTCTTTGATGTTGTTCATCGACAGCGTTTCGCCATTGCTTAACATTTCCAGCACCTTGGCGGTCACATCCTTACCGCTTTGCGTCACCTGATGCACCCACACCATATGGTTCAGCCCGGCAAACCGCAGATCTACCTGATCGTACGGCGCTTTCATCATATCGGCGATCATGTGGTGCATGGTGATCGGCACGTTGCACAAACCAATAATCTTCGCCTTGCTGTAACGGGAAACGGCTTCGGTAACGATCCCAGCCGGGTTAGTGAAGTTGATAATCCAGGCATTAGGCGCCACCGCCTCCACCACGCGTGCCACCTCCAGCATCACCGGAATGGTGCGTAACGCCTTGGCAAAACCGCCGACGCCGGTGGTTTCCTGGCCCAGACGCTGATATTTCAACCCCAGACGCTCATCGGCAGCGCGGGCTGCCAGTTGCCCCACTCGCAGCTGGGTCAGCACAAAACTGGCACCGCGAATGGCCGGCTCCAGCGTGAAATGTACCGAAACCACCACCTGCTCCAGCCCATTGCGCTTGAGCATTCTTTTGGTCAGCTCCGCAATAATGCCCACTTTCTCGCGGCCGGACTCCACATCAACCAGCGCCAGCTCGGTTAACGGCACATCCTGAAAATGCGCGATCAATCCCTCGACCAACTCCGGCGTGTAGCTGCTGCCCCCGCCTATTACGGTGATTTTAGTCATTGCCTGCCCCCTGGGGTAAACGACGATAAAGTTCGATCATGTCAGTGGCCAGATCCTGGATCAGCATCGCATTCATCAAATGATCCTGCGCGTGCACCAGAATTAAACTGACCGATACCTTTCCACAGCCTTCATCCATGCCAATCAGCTCCGTCTGCATGCCATGCGCCCGGCCAATATCGGCCTTCGCCTCTTCCAGCCTGGCGCTGGCGGCTTCAAATTCACCGCGACGCGCTAACTGCAATGCAGAAAGCAGCGAGCTACGCGCACTACCTGCATGAACCAGCAATTCCATCACACTAGTTTCCAAATCCATCATTACCTCCCCCGTCCTGATTCCAGACACGGCGATCCCACCGCGGGTTAATGAAATAACCCGTGGTAAATCAATAAATAAATGAATATGGGGAACTACGTCCCCAGAGTGTTTATCAGGCCAGCAGACTAAGCGCCTTGTCCAGCACCTTATCGCCGCGCATGGTGCCGTAATCCATCATGTCGATAACCGCCACGGCTTTTCCCAATGGCGCAGCCAGTTCGGCCAGCCGCGCATGTTCATATTTCACCTGCGGCCCCAACAGGACAATGTCTGCCCACCCCAGGATGCGTTCAAAGTCTGCCACCGGAACGGCTTCGATCTCGATATCCAGCGCTCGTTTTTGCGCTTCGTTTTTCATTTTTTGTACCAACATGCTGGTCGACATTCCTGCGGCACAGCATAAGACGATTGTTTGCATTTTTCAGTGTCCCGGTTGTTAGCCACCACGGCTGTTCAAATATAAAACAACTCCGTAACACGCTTGTAAATACCTTAAATCCATACGATTCGATTATGATTTTTACTTAATCATTTAAAAACAATCGATTAAAAAAAATTATCATGAAAATTTTTTTCAACACTGTGATCGACGATCTAATTTTTGGTTTAATAATCGCAATAACATTTTAAAATCCTTTAAAAACAAAAGGATAAAGACACAACAAATCAACACCGAGATGAGTGTCGTGTTTTACAACAGAGTGCATTGAAAATTATTTTCATTAATTTATTCTGCCAGTCAGGGCTTTATAGCGTGCGAAAAACAGGCTAGTTTGAAGCACCGGGCATCGGTTGGCACACAGAAGGGACACTGCAGTTATGGATCTCGTTTACCACATTCAGTTCCGTCAGGATCCGTTCAACCGTCAGGAGGCAAAAATTGCCCGGACTATCCTGGACAATCCCGGGTTCACTTCAACCGCGACTATTGAACAGTTGGCAGAGCGGGCCGGCGTCAGTACCGAGATCGTCACGCATTTTGCCCTGTCTCTTGGTTGTCAGGATCTTAACGACTTTATCTCGTTGATGCGCACTCAGCCTTTACCAATAAGCCAGCCAGCCACCGTGGCGCAACCGGTACTGGGCGGCATGGATATCGCCTTCTCGTCCGCTGCCGATATCGGTAAATTGCCCGGTGTCAGCCCCACGACTTTGAGTCGCTTCGCCAAATCCATCGGTTGTGAAGATATCGGCGACATCGTCTATCAAATCCGTGCGCGGCAAAACCAACTCAGCCAACAGGAAGCCAAGGTAGCACAGACCATTTTGGACGATATCGCCTTTGCTTCTTCCGCTACGATAGAGTTGCTGGCCAGTCAGGCAGGGGTTAGCCCGGCAACCATCACTCGGTTCGCCAAAACCATAGGCTGTGATGATATTCGCGATCTGCGCATGAAGCTGGCACAGGCAAGCGTCAGCGGATCACGCTACTTGGCTGCCCAGACAACCCCCAATGGGCCACCTCGTTTGTGGCTGCAGCGCGTCAATGACGTAGAAACCACGCTGCATCAACAACTGCAACAGGTAGAACATTCGGCATTAATAGACGCCAGTAAACAGGTGAGCCAGTGCAAAAGCGTGCATATTTTTGGCGTAAACAGCATGACGTTGTACATCAACGAACTGCAACAACGCCTGGTGGGTTTGGGTTATCCCGCTTTTGCCTGCCAGGATCCGGCACTGATGCGCATGACGGCCTCCACCCTGAGTACGCAACAGTGCGTGATACTACTCTCGCTGAGTGGGGAAAATAGCGATTTGCTCAATGCCGCCAGGTTAGCCGGTGCCACTGGCGCTTATCGCATCGCGTTGACCCCGGCAGGCAGCACTCTGGCATCCCTGGCAGATAAGGTCCTGCCCCTGAGTGGTGGGAGTGCCGCACGCTATGGGCTGATGCTGACGCTGGATCTGTTGCTGGCACAGTTAATGCCAGAAAGCCTCGGTGCGCAAGCGGAAGATTAAATCCACAGAACAAGCCTTAACTCTGGTTATCGTCTGAGGATTTTCCTAATTAGCCATCCAGATTGCTCCACCCTATTGATAGGAATATTCTTACTACGTTATCGTTAACATGCCAATTAGGTAGTGACCTAAGTGGCATTTGCACAACTTTAATTTTTATATGGCTTCTCTGCCAGCTTCGGCTGGCACTTTACATTTCATCAGCGGTAAAATTCCATGATCGATTACTCCCTTTACGGTCTCAACGATAAAGATGTCGAGACGTACCGTGAACAAATTTACAACCTGCTCGGCAAGGGCGTTATTCAGGTGCTCTCCGCCAACAAGCCCATCAGCAAACAAAGCATTCTCGCCTATTTGATCAAAGAGATCGAAACACAACCCGATGACCATTGCCAAAAGCTGCACAGGGCGGCAATCGAAGTTATTGGTGTCACTGGCCGCTAAGGAACTGCATGCGAAAATCGGATCTATGCACCATTCTCTCTATCGCCGCCGTGGTGGCCATTATGTGGGTAGCGAACTGTAGCGCTGATCTAGCCCCGCCGTTTGGTATTCACTAGTGCGACCAAGACTTTCAGGAGAGATAGATAAGCACAACCCCGGCTCAACCGCCGGGTATTGCGCCAAGCCAGAATGATTGTTGTCGTTTGGGTGACTGTAAATTATTTGCGCACGAATAAAATAAAGGGATATCAGGGAGGTATGGCTCAACGGGGGCCAGATACAAGAAAACCGCCTTCCGGCGGTCACGACATTACTACTTATTGCTTTGATTATTCTGGAATTTATTTTCCTGGTACCGGGGCGGGATTTGAACCCGCACAGCCATAAGCCGAGGGATTTTAAATTCAGCGTTAACATCTTAAAAAACAATGGGTTGTTTAAAAATTCGGAACATGGATTAATAACTTCACATTTAGAAATCATCTAGTTAGAGCAAGACTAACCCCCATCTTCCGAACAATTACATGCATAACCGGCCGAATGCCAAGTTACCTTTAATTCCTTATTGGATACTCCCGTCAAACTGCAAAACACCCCAAGATGAAAAAGTGACCGACCATCGTAATATTGGACGTTTCCAAGCGACCACGTCGAACAATAGCACTTCAAAGATCAAGGCCTTTTAGCATATAATGGCTCAGTATAATATAGGAAACTAACTAATTTATGATACGGAAATTTATTTCTTATGCGTCTGGTTGGCGCATAGGCACAGCAGAAGAATATAGAACATGTTATTGCCTTTATGGCGGTAGTTTTGTAACTCACCCTGACGTTTTATCTTTTATGCAACGTCAACTTAACTTACGCCATAAATACTACATCAAGCGGGATTCCAATGGCTCACTACTCGGCGGTATGTGTACCAATGGAAGAAAAGAGATCGCTATCGTCGGACGTCAGTCGAAAAAAATCGGGGTTGATATGTTCCCGTTTAACAAAGACGAAATGATTTTACCAATTAGCAGCAGCGTTAAGACAGTGATCCCTTATCGCTCTAAAATCCTATCGTCCTTAAACGGCCGTTCAACATTGAACTCTACGTTTTCGCTTAATAGTCAGCGTGAAATTTGTCTGGCTAAAACCTGCGGCAAAGGTGGATATTCATCATCAACAAAAAACAGCCGGAACCGCGAGCTAAAAAAATTCCTGAATTCAGGTGGTGAAATAGTAGACCAAGCATTATTAACACCAGCTCAAATTGTAGACATTTACTTTGAGTTGTATGCCAAGCGCTGGGACCGGGAGCCCGGAAACAAGCGTCAGATGATGGAAATGATAACGTCGCTGCGTGAAATGATATTCGGTTTTGTGCTGTTCTATAACGGCAAGCCGTGTGCTTTTCAATTAATTACTCGCACTGACAGTCCAAGATGGATCTGCTTTGATTATGTGAATGGTGGATATGACCGTGAACATAACGGATTTTGCCCTGGGACGATTGTCACCTGGTTAAACGTTCGGGCCGCATACGAGTTATGCGAACAGGAAGGAAAGGAGATGCGCTATTCCTTCGGCAAGCCGACGGAGGCGTATAAAGATAGGTGGTGTGAGCGCGCACCGCTGGGGCGCACACTGTCGATTTAAATTAATGAGCCGGGATCAATCCCGGCTTTCATAATCACCCCATCAACTCGGCTTTTAACGCGTTGAATCGCGCATAGAGCGTGTTTTTCGCGTCAACCGACAGCGCACCGGGGACGATTATTTTCGCGGTAATGTCCCCTTGAAAACCGTTACTCAATGGGTTGCCTGCGCCACCTACGATCAACTGGCGCGATGCAGCCGTTGAGAACGGCTTAGCCGGGATCTGGATCTCTTTCTGCTGTAATAGTGCGCCGTCATGCTCCCAACGATGATGCGAGCTCGTCGCCTCGATTGCTGCAATGTGCCACTGATTATCGCGAAATCCTGCAATCGTCGTATTGATCGGATAATTGCTTGGGTCACTGACAGCCGTACCACCGTGATTGATCCAAACAGCATCTGTCAGGAATGAGTCATTCCCGAACCGGACGCGCAGCCAGTCAGGAACCGTCGTATAGTTCCCGCAGATATTACGCCGGTTCCCGTGTAACCTTCAGTGTTCGGTAGCGGGATACGGTACAAAATAAACTGCGAATAAATCCCATCGGCAGGCAGGGATTCGTAACCACTTTCGGCTATCAGCGCGCCAGAGTTGGACACAGCCCGGCCGAAACCTAGTGCAAACCCTTTTCCAGCCGCAATAACCCGAAGTGAAAATAGTGCCGGTGGTGGGTAATCAGAAAGGATGAATATTTATGCTGCTTTCAGGTTTTATCTTCTGAAAGCATCTTCTGAAGATGTTCTGAAAGGTGATTTCGGGTACAAAAAAACCGCCTTCCGGCGGTCACGACATTACTACTTATTGCTTGTTATTCTTGAATTTATTTTCCTGGTACCCGGGGCGGGACTTGAACCCGCACAGCCATAAGCCGAGGGATTTTAAATCCCTTGTGTCTACCGATTTCACCACCCGGGCTCGGGAAAATTGGAGGCGCGTTCCGGAGTCGAACCGGACTAGACGGATTTGCAATCCGCTACATAACCGCTTTGTTAACGCGCCTAAATTCTGTTTACCTTTTTCAGGCTAAAGCTCGTAAAACACCAGCTTTATCAAATTTGGAGCGGGAAACGAGACTCGAACTCGCGACCCCGACCTTGGCAAGGTCGTGCTCTACCAACTGAGCTATTCCCGCATTAATCAGAACTTACTGATTTTTTTGCTATCTTTCGGCAAATCACTGCTGCCGTCTGATGCGATGCATTCTACTTACCTGACGTAATGAGTCAATAAAATTGTTGGCTCATTACGTTTGTTTGACGATTTTTGCAGCGCTTTGATCAGGGTTCCAGCAAATCTTTGCGGGCAGCGTTCAAATATTGGAACATTGACCAGAAAGTCAGCACCGCAGCAATGTACAACAAACCAAAAGACACATACTCAACGGTGCGGTCCGGACGCCAAAGCAGACCGACCAACGACATCATTTGCGCCATGGTTTTTACTTTGCCAATCCAGGACACCGCTACGCTGCTGCGTTTACCAATCTCCGCCATCCACTCACGCAGTGACGAGATGATAATTTCACGAGCAATCATGGTCGCCGCCGGCAGAGTGATCCACCAGACGTGGTAGTGTTCCGCCACCAGCACCAGTGCCACCGCCACCATCACCTTGTCCGCGACCGGGTCGAGGAAGGCTCCAAAGCGGGTAGTTTGCTTCCAGCGGCGGGCGAGGAAACCATCAAACCAGTCGGTTATGGCAGCAAACACAAAGATGACGGCGCAAACCATCGGAGCCCAGGTGAACGGCAGATAAAATGCCAGAACAAAGAATGGGATCAGAACTACGCGAAACAGAGTAAGCCAAGTCGGTATATTCAATTGCATAATGCTAGGGTAACTATCTGGCTGGAGTGGGAATTAAGAGTATGTTGCTACATTGCCCTCAGTGTTTCAATGCATTGTAGATCTTTTCTGCCAATGCTTGTGAAATACCCGGCACTTTTGCAATTTCCTCAACGCTGGCGTTCAATAATGGTTGAAGTCCGCCCATATACTTCAACAGCACCTGTCGCCGTTTTGGTCCAACGCCGTCGATCAGCTCCAACGCGCTGGTATTTCTTACTTTTGCCCTTCTCTGCCGATGCCCGGTGATCGCGTGGTTATGTGAATCATCGCGGATGTGCTGGATCACATGCAGCGCCGGTGAATCCGACTGCAAAGCAATCCCCTCACCTTCAGGTACAAAGAAAAGTGTTTCCAACCCGGCTTTACGGTCTGCTCCTTTGGCGATACCGATCAGCAAGGGTTTGTTTTTATCCCAGCTCACGTTCAGCGAGTTAAATACGTCAATCGCCATACCAAGCTGCCCCTTGCCACCATCAATAAAGATAACGTCGGGGATTTTTTTCTCTTCCAGAGCCTTACCATAGCGGCGTTTCAACACTTGCGCCATCGCCGCATAGTCATCCCCTGGCGTAATGCCGGTGATATTATAGCGACGATACTCGGAACGCAGCGGCCCATTAGCGTCAAACACCACGCAGGAAGCTACAGTTTGCTCACCCATGGTATGGCTGATGTCGAAGCATTCCATGCGGTTAATCTCGGAAAGATTCAGCACCTTAGTTAACTCGGCCAGTCGCTGATGAATGGTCGACTGCTGGGAAAGCTTGGTGGTCAGAGCTGTCGCGGCATTGGTACGCGCCAGTTTAAGGTAACGAGCACGGTCGCCTCGCGGTTTACTCTGGATCTGGATTTTGCGACCGGCCAGTTCAGACAACGACTCGGCCAGCAGGTCTTTTTCCGGCAAAGTGAAATCCAACAGGATTTCCGCCGGCAAGGTACGCATCTGGCTACCCTGTAAATAGAACTGACCGACGAACGTCTGCACCACTTCGCTCATTTCGGTGCCGCCTGGCACTTTGGGGAAGTAGCTGCGGCTGCCCAATACTTTGCCCTGGCGGATAAACAGTACGTGCAGACAGGCCATGCCTGCCTCGAATGCCACGCCGATCACGTCCAGATCGTCGCTGTTACCGGACACGAACTGACGCTCAGTCACCCTGCGTACCGCCTGGATCTGATCGCGTATCTGCGCGGCCTCTTCGAAGTTCAACGCCTTGCTGGCGATTTCCATCCTTTCAATCAACTGATGCAGTACCTGCTGATCCTTGCCGGACAGGAACAGGCGAACATACTCCACCTGCTGACGATATTCATCTTCACTCACCAGCCCGGCGACACAAGGTCCCAGACAACGGCCGATCTGGTATTGCAAACAAGGGCGCGAGCGGTTGCGGTATACGCTGTTCTCGCACTGACGTATCGGGAACAGTTTCTGCAGCAGCGCCAGCGTCTCACGCACAGCATAGGAATTGGGGAATGGGCCGAAATACTCCCCCTTGGCATGTTTGGCACCACGATGCACGGCCAACCGCGGGTGGCTGTCCGCACTGAGGAAGATCAGCGGATAAGATTTATCGTCTCGCAAAAGAACATTATATCGAGGCTGGTATAACTTTATGTAGTTATGTTCCAGTAATAGCGCTTCTGTTTCGGTGTGCGTAACAGTAACGTCTATTTGTGCGATATTTTTAACCAGCGTCTCAGTTTTACGGCTTCCCACCTGCTGGCGGAAGTAACTGGCAAGGCGTTTTTTCAGATCTTTGGCTTTACCGACATAGATAACCGTGCCAGAGGCGTCGTACATTCGGTAGACGCCGGGCTGGCTGGTTACGGTGCTTAGAAATGCTTTGGCATCAAAACGGTCACTCACTGCTTAACAAAGTCTCCGCATTGAACAATCCGTGTCGGATAGCCAGGTGTGTCAATTCAACATCACCGCTGATATTCAGCTTACTGAACATGCGGTAACGATAACTGTTCACCGTTTTGGGGCTGAGACTCAGTTGTTCTGAGATCTCGTTAACCTTTTTGCCTTTGGTAATCATCAGCATAATCTGCAGTTCGCGCTCAGACAGGCAACTAAACGGCGTTTCCGTCTGCGGTTCCAACTGGCTCAATGCCATCTGTTGGGCAATATCGGACGCGATATAGCGCTGCCCGGCCTGCACGGCGCGAATGGCATTCACCACATCCTGTGGCGCCGCGCCCTTGCTCAGGTAGCCTGCGGCGCCCGCCTGCATTACCTTGGCCGGCAATGGATTTTCAGTATGGATTGTCAGCATAATGACTTTTACGTCGGGCGCATAGCGTACAATCTTGCGCGTGGCTTCCAGCCCGCCAATACCCGGCATGTTCATATCCATAAGAACGATATCTACAGCATTGCCACGGCACCATTTCACGGCGTCTTCACCGCACTGGGCCTCCCCGACAACTTTTATACCTTTGATATCTTCAAGAATGCGTCGTATCCCTGCGCGCACCAGTTCGTGGTCATCAACAAGAAGAACGCTAATCAAGGAAAAATCTCCAAAAAGAAGGGAGTAACGCAATCAGCCGCTGTTATAGGCAGAGATATTACTTGTTTTTCAGCCAAGAATGAACACAGATTAATACTTACTCCCGATTAACTTTGCGCAATGGGCCAAATTTTTGAATTTTAGTCACCCAAGGCAGCCCGATAAAACCGTTGTTTGTCGATAAAAAACCGACGATATGAATATTACCATGCGGGCCTCTGACCTCATGATAGTGCGTCTAACCTAACCCGCAGGTAAAACCAGTGTAAGCAATCGCAACACAGATAATACTAACACCGGCATGACCAGCTTGTAATTTATTGAAACAACACAAAATGGCAAGATTATCTTTATCTCACATGGCGAAATTCATTGCAAAAGAAATTATTCAATCCATGCCAAGCCAACGTCAGGCCAGAGACTAATGTTGATCATTTAAATAACAGGAGCAAGGTAACAATAACCTGCCAGACAAATACTTATTAACTCAAAAAAAAATAACTTGGCGGTATTGTTCAGCAAGCCGATTAATTCATCAATAGTGAGTATGCACTATAATGTGAAGTCGCTTAAACCCTGGAACTGACTCCAGTTAATGGTACGGACTACGACAGCGCTATCAGTGCAGATGGATAGCTGCATGCTATGCTATACTCCGCGCCCAGTTAAATACGCATCTGCAGGTTCGAGTGAATGATATCGGTGTGGGTGCGCATCAAAATGCATTTTGTTTCAGGCTTCGGCCTCAAAAACCAGGAGAGAAAATGAGCAACGTTGATTTCACTACGTCTGCAAACCCGGAAACGCTAGCAACAGAAGTTGCCTGCCTTAAAGCCACGCTGACGCTGATCCTGAAATCGATCGGTCAGGCCGATGCCGGGAAAGTCATTATCAACATGGAGCGCTTTATTGCGCAGATTGAAGACCCGACCCAGGCCGAAATTTTTAAAAACAGCATCCAACAGATTAAGCACGCTTACCGTCAATAATCTGTCACCCTTCCGGCCTGCCCTTATCGCCGCTGCCACCATTCCCTCCAGGAGAATGGTGGCAGCGGCGCTGATAGTCCCCCCGCCAGGCTTAAGGCCTACCGGCCTGCAGTACAAACCCACGCTGCATATCACCGGCAACGCGGAAATAGCGGCTCTCACCGGCGCGTAGCGTCATTGGCAGCCGCCCGCTGGTATCACGCCAGATACACAGGCTGTTTTCGATCATATCCTGCCCAATACTGATTTCGTTATTGCCTACCGGCACCCGAAACTCGGCCTTCTCTTTGGATGCCAGCGAGGCGGCGAACTCGCCGTTGATATAAACCCCAGTCCGGCAACTTCCCGCCAGCATCCCGCTGTCGCGTACCACCACTATGGTGGCAAATGGCGTTTGTGGCACATTCTGATAAAGCAGCAACCGGCTGGGCGGCGGTGATTCGGCCTGCTGCAGCGGAACGGCCTGGGTGGCACAACCAGACAATAGCACGGTGGTAACAAGTAACGCGGCGTAATGCTTCATCCTTTGCTCCTGAAATAAACCAACCCTCATACTAGCAAGAGAATAGCCACTGACTGTAGCACCGGGGTATCACCAATAGAAAAATAGGATAACTTCCAGTGGGCTGAGAAAAAAAGAGCCGGAATAATCTTACCCACGCCAACTCTATTGCTACAAGGCAAGGCAGTCCGTAGAGATAAGAATATTCTGTATACAGTATATTGAAAATAATAAAAATTTTATGGTTTTTCTAAATTTTGACCATGCGTTTTTGTATGTCATCGCGAAAGGCTTTACCCACATAGTTAAAACCATCTTCCGTCACATAAACCCGCGAGTAACCGTTTTCTGACAGCGTAGTCACCATATAACCTGCGTTAATCATCTCCGTAGAGGGTGCATTCATAAGAGTAAGAAAACCGCGGCCACGACACCATTGATAGAAGCGAGTACGGCCATAACCCAATGAATCACCGACATCAGAAAGATTTCTCAGCCGTTCACAATCCTCTGATAATGAAGGTAAATCACCACTATCTTTAAGTGTTTTAGGTTTATTCGCCAAAATATAAATCCCTTTAATGTCTTCATCATCATGACAGTCATTCATCGATCCTGAATCTAAAAAATTTACACCTGAATTGCAATCTCATTACCGACATATTCAATAATTTTTTTAATCTTGATTGTTTATAAAAAGCAATATAAAAAAACTCAATTTAATTACGCAGAGTACAAATATCCTTATACAGCAAATAATAAGAATAAATCCTTAGGCAAATATCTTAATGAATAAACAATAAAAAATAAAAAAACACAGAAAAAAATTAGCACGAACATGATAACAAATAAGTATTATTCTACTTATCAACAAGGCATCTTCCTCACACATTGCCACCAGCCTCACCTCAACCCCATCTAAACAATAACTATTATCATTTTCAATTTTAGCAGCAGTTTATTACACTCAGGCTCCACCTGAGAAAATTCTCAGCGTGTGCATTTAGGACGAAAGGAAGAGTCAGGAATACCATGAAGAAGTATAGCTTTTTGATTTTATTACCGTTAGTAACATTGACCGCCTGTACCCAATGGGAACGCGCTGGCGCCGGCAACGCCACCCGTGATGCGGAGTATGCAGAATGCAAGGGGCGGGGATACGAGCGGTTTCCTCCCGATGTGGTACGTGACTTTGAGTTTAGCTACGAGAACCAATACCACAGCTGCGAGAAAGACAAAAAAGACTGCCCGAAAGGCTACCGTTACGATAAACAACCCTCGTTTAAAACGGTGCAAAACGATCGCAATGAAGAGGCACGAACGGCGACTATCGAAGCTTGTATGTATGGCAAAGGCTGGCATGAGAAAACCTATTACTGGCCACAGTAATCTCAGCGTTGTCGAGGCTGGCACTTAGCTCAACTGACACTGCTTACCGCCGGGGATTATTCATCATCACCGTGCGGCATGCCGGTCCTCGGCCTAGCTTTATTCTGTTCCGGTTTTTTATCTTTTGCGGCCGATAATGCCCGACCAATCAGCCACAGCAGCAGCGGTATCAGCAGCAGGCACAGCCCCAGCGTAATCAGTGCATTTATCATCCGTTGTCCGCCCGATCTTTCTGGTCACTATGTCTGAGTGTAGCAGGCTTATCCGCCGTGCTCGATATGGCCCAACCGAGCCAGAGTAGCCACCCTGGCTGGCGTCAGGGGGATCCGTGGGACCGGCAGTGGCCAGCCGAACAAATGGCGCGCTGCCGCCGCACAAATCTTGCCCTGGCAAGCACCCATGCCACAGCGGCTGCTCAACTTGGCGGCCGTCCAATCGGCTAATCTACTTAACTGATGCAGCGGCACATCCTCACAACGACACAATAGCGTTTCCCGTGTCGCCAGCGTTTTCAGCATAGGGTTAAGCACAAAGGTAACCTGCGCGGCGTTCAGTGCTTGGCTGCTCACACCATACTCCGCCATGCGTTGCAGTTTACCTTCGGCATGTGCATTACTCGGCGCTGTGGGCCGATATCGAACCCTTGACCGACAAGGGGCTGGTGGCCCAGGCCTATACCCCCAACCATGTCTGGGTCACGCCGGCAGGAGGAACCCGGCAGCTGTTTGGTACCAATCCGATTGCCTTCGGTTGGCCACGTCCTCAGCGACCACCCTTTATTTTCGATATGGCCACCAACGCAACAGCACGCAGTGAAACCGAACTGCATCGCCGCGCCGGTAAGCCGTTGCCACCGGGGTGGGGCATCGATCGCCAGGGGCAACCCTCCGCCGATGCGGCGAGCGTGTTGCAAGGGGCGATACTGACCTTTGGCGGTCATAAGGGGTCGGCGCTGGCGGCGATGGTCGAACTGAGCGCCGGGCCGTTGATTGGCGATATGACCAGTAAGGAATCACTGGCCTACGATCGGCAAACCGGCTCCTCCCCTTACGGCGGTGAGCTGATTATCGCGATGGATCCCGATCGTTTTCTGGGGGCGGACAAGACGGTGCATTTGGCCAGGGCAGAAGTCTTATTTGCGGATTGAGTGATCAAGGGACACGTATTCCGGGGGAACGGCGTTTTGAGCGCCTACAGTACAGTGAGCAGCACGGCATTAGCTTGCAGCAGACGCTGTATGACGAGATTGTGGCGCTCTGCCGATGAACGAATCAGGCCCGCAATGCAATATTGCGGGCCTGATTTAACGGGATTACCTGACCACCATCACCGAGATATTGGCATGGCGCACAATGGCCGCCGCGTTGGAACCTAGCAGGTAGGTTTTTACACTCGGGCGACGCGAGCCGATGATGATCAGATCGGCCTTGATCTCCTCCGCCAACTGCAGCACCTCATCGCGCGGCGAACCAAAGCTGATGGTGTAATCCAGGCGATCCAGGGGAATGTCTATTTCCGACATGATCTTCTTGAGCCTATCTACCGCTTTCACTTCCGCCTGATTCTCAAATTCCTTGATACCGAAAGAATAAGCGGTAACGAATGCCGAAGCATCCGGCAGCGCATGGAAGAAATGCACTTTGGCACCGGATATTTTCGCCAGGTACTCAACATGCTCCAGCGCATGCTCGGTCAACAGATCTTCTTCAATATCTATCGGCACTAATATAGTCTTGTACATATCACATCCCTTCTATGCAACCTTGGTGCCTACAGGGTACTGCCGGGAAGAGTACGGGTGAACCGCTTATTCGCGCTTTTGTGATCGGCGGTAAATACTGACCAGGATAATTCCTTATTTAACAAAATATAAACATCACATTTCTAACGGATAGCCGATTAACTATTTCAAACGCGGTTAAATAAGCTGTAAATACACCGCCTTCGCCGTGGCGACGGTTTTATTGGCCACCGAAAGCTTTTTAATCGAATTGCCAATGTGGAAATTCACCGTCCGTTCACTCAGCCCCATTAACTGAGCAGTTTCTTCCGAGGTTTTACCTTCGCTGCACCAGCGCAAAATATCCTTTTCGCGCAGAGTCAGCACATCTTTGATTGCCTCGTCGTTTACCGATATTAATGCCTCACGCAGCGTTTTATGAACCATCTGCGCCAACCACAGGAAGAAGGTTTCGTTACGCGCACTGGCCTGCGACCTGATTGTCGCCAGCCGCAACGCGCAATTCAGTTTCCCGGAAACCGGGCTGGGATTGATAGCCGCGCAGGGAGAGTGTTCACGGCTGCCGGCGCGCATCTCACCCTACATCGCCCTCGATTGGTTGTTGACCGGCCGGATCATCACCGCACAGGAAGCCTGGCAACAGGGGGCTATTTCCCGCATCAGCGAGGGCAGCGCATATGAGGAGTCGCTGAATCTCGCCCGGCAGATTGCGCAGAAAAATCCGCAGGCAAGTCAGGCGGTGAAGGCCATCGTCCACCATGGATTAAACCGACACGAAGCCCCTTCCTTTGACTACCAACAAAGTGGGGTAAACCGGGCGCGTCAGGCGGCAATATCCTTTTAGGAACATTCTTAATGAATGGTAATCATTCGCAGTCTAATTTTTAATCATTACAAGACAGTGCTTGAGAAGCCATTAACCCCGCTCTGCGGGGATTTTTTTGCTCCCTTAGCCCTTCACCAAGGCAAATGGCTGCATAAACAGGAAGGTGCAGGGTTTACTTTGATGCTGGTTGATTAACGGTACCAAACGCCTGAAATGTTCCGTCTGGCAATGGGCGTCCGGCGCGGCGCGATCGGGCCACTCTTCGACAAAAATAAAATGCCCCGCGTCCTGATGATCGATAAACAGTTCATAGGAGAGACAAAGCGGCTCCTGCCGGGTTTTCTGCACCAGTTCCTGATACAGCAGCATCACCGTTTCAACACAATCGAGCTTGATAAAATCTTCAGCAATCACTTTTAACATTGTTACCTTCCTTGTTTTTATCTCAAGCGAACCATCAGGGTAACCGCGCTATCTCATCAGGATGAACCTATTCAGTTAACAAAACCTAATTGACCATTTATTGAGGTTATCAATGGGAAACTGGTCACCAGAGGATACATTTTCAAAGGTGGCCGATGGAACAACTCACACAAATTATTGCCAAATACAGCCCGGAACCTGAATTCCTGTTGTTGATTATCTTTTTATTTTCGCTGGGAAAGTCAGTGATTTTTATTTCCTCGTTGCTGCCACCCGCGTCGGTCACGCTAATACTGGGCATCGTTGCCGGTAAAAGCGTGCTCCCCGACGTTCATGTCTGGGGGGCGATTACCCTGGGCGCCTTACTCGGCTCCGTTTTGTCCTTCCATTGTGGCGCGCTGTTCTGCCTCCGGGGATCACTCAAAGGGTTACCGGTCAGATTTCATGCACCACTGCACAGGGCACAAACCGCACTGCAGAAAAAAGGCATGCCACTGTTGTTTATCTCGCGTTTTTTGGCGGTGATGCGCTACAGCGTGCCGTTGGTGGCCGGCATCATTACATTGCCCCTGAGGCAGGTCTATTGCGCCAGTGCGCTGTCCGCCGGGATTTGGGCGCTGGCTCTGATATTGGTTAGTCGGGTGTTTTGACCTGACTATCAATACCAGACTGGCCGATACTATGGCTAAGGTAGTAAAAAGCCACCTAAAGGTGGCTCTAGGTTGCTGACAAAGCAGGAAAAAGCGTGGTTTTTCCTGCTTTGTGGTGAGCAGCCGAAAATCAATAAATTGATTTTCCTGATTTTTATTTATCGGCCTCTACTCGCTCTGGGCAGGAATGAGGTTTGTCATCAGTCTGAAGCCACCTAAAGGTGGCTCGATGGTTACGCGTGGTTTTCACAACCCGGAAGGCTACGGTCAATAATTAGGTTACCCTCTGCCCGAACACCAATCTTGCCAAACAGGAAGGCATGGTTGAGCTGAGTGATAACTACATTACTCAAACCTACAGCGCATTTATCTTTCTCAATAACTTTATCGATGGCTGTTTTCATTTTACAGAAAGCCAACAACACTTTTCGATAGACTTCCGGCATCCAGACACTTCCCACTACGTCCGGCATATATCATGCTCCCAAGGCAATCGGCTTATTCAATCGAAGTCCCATTATCAATTTTGCAGGAAATAGCTGGCTGTACCACACCCGAAAGGTTGAGATCGGAAGCCCACCTTGCGCCAGATCACTTAACGGCAAATTCCTCCTGAAAGGAGGCAATTTTTGTGGGAAGAGTCTCAATCAGGTATTAATCGTTAAAAAACCATGAAGAAAAAAACCGCTAAAAAATTGATTTAATTTATATTTTTTATTAAATCCAACCCCGTAATCAATTAATTAAACCTCAAGGATGCTACCCACAGTGCTAACAACTCAAGGTGTTAACTTATTCACCTCCGTTCCCCAAATGCAAAACGCTTACACGCATTAGTTTTTCTCATGCGATATTTTCAACCCCCTGTTTTATCAATAAGATAAGCCACATTAGGGCTGTTAATCTGCTAAGACCCAGAGTAATCTTCCGCCCCCAAGACGTCCGATTTGTCTCCGCAGTGTAAAGAACAATCGACTTTTATCCCTCGCATAAATGTTGTAAATATGTTGCACGAAGGTGGCGTTATTGCACTACCTTACTAAAGCCGGGCCAACCGGATAATCGTATAAAAAAGAGCCACTTCAGAGCTCGCTATTTCACTCATGACAGGTAAAACAGGACATCATAAGATGGTAGATCACTCTAAAATAGCCACAGAGGCCGCGCCAGAATCAGAAGATCATCTACGGCGAAACCTAACTAACCGACATATTCAACTGATTGCCATCGGCGGTGCTATAGGTACGGGTTTGTTTATGGGCTCCGGCAAAACCATCAGCCTGGCCGGACCTTCGATCATCTTCGTATACATGATTATCGGCTTTATGCTGTTCTTCGTGATGCGTGCCATGGGCGAGTTGCTGCTCTCCAATCTGGAATATAAATCCTTCAGCGATTTCGCCGCCGATCTGCTCGGCCCCTGGGCTGGCTTCTTTACCGGCTGGACCTACTGGTTCTGTTGGGTGGTCACCGGTATTGCCGACGTGGTGGCGATCACCGCCTACGCGCAGTTCTGGTTCCCCGAACTGTCACAGTGGATCGCTTCGTTGCTGTGTATCCTGCTGCTGCTGGGCCTGAACCTGGCGACGGTGAAGATGTTTGGTGAGATGGAATTCTGGTTCGCTATGATCAAAATCGTCGCCATTGTCGGGCTGATCATCGCCGGGCTGGTGATGATCGCTATGCAGTTCCAGTCGCCTACCGGCACCGTCGCCTCGTTCTCACATCTGTGGAATGACGGCGGCATGTTCCCGAAAGGCATCAGCGGTTTCTTCGCCGGCTTCCAGATTGCAGTGTTCGCCTTTGTCGGCATTGAGCTGGTGGGCACCACCGCGGCTGAAACCAAAGACCCGGAAAAAGTGCTGCCGCGCGCGATTAACTCGATTCCTATCCGCATCATCATGTTCTACGTGTTCGCCCTGATCGTGATTATGTCAGTCACGCCATGGAGTTCCGTGGTCGCCGATAAGAGCCCGTTCGTGGAACTGTTCGTGCTGATTGGCCTGCCTGCCGCGGCCAGCGTGATCAACTTTGTGGTACTGACTTCCGCCGCTTCCTCCGCCAACAGTGGTGTGTTCTCCACCAGCCGTATGTTGTTCGGTCTGGCACAGGAAGGCGATGCACCCAAGTCGTTTTCCCACCTGTCCAAGCGAGCAGTACCGGCTAATGGCCTGACCTTCTCCTGTATCTGTTTGTTGGGTGGGGTGGTGCTGATTTACCTGATCCCGAACGTGATGACAGTCTTCACGCTGGTGACCACCGTCTCAGCGATCCTGTTTATGTTTGTCTGGACCATCATCCTGTGCTCGTATCTGGTTTACCGTAAACAACGCCCGGCGCTGCACCAGAAATCGATCTACAAGATGCCGGCCGGCAAACTGATGTGCTGGGTCTGTATGGCGTTCTTCGCCTTTGTGTTGGTGCTGCTGACGCTGCGCGAAGATACCCGCCAGGCGCTGATCGTCACGCCACTGTGGTTTGTGGTGCTCGGCCTGTCCTACGTGTTCCTGCGTAAGAAGAAAACCGCTTAAGACGCTGCTGGGGGATAGTCCGCTATCCCCCTTTCCGCTCCTGGCGCTTAGCACGGCCGAATACCCTCGACAATCACCCGCTGCACGTTCTCCACCGTCTGCTGAAAAAACGCCTCATCGTCCAGGGTCTTGCCGGTCACCGCTTCTACCTGCACCCAAAAATCAGCGTAATGCTGAGTGGTTGCCCACAGCATGAAGATCAGATGGTGCGGATCTACCGCCGCGATATGACCTTCGGCAATCCAGCGCTCAATCATGGCGGACTTCTCGTCCACCAGCGCCTTCAACCCGCCCTGCAGCTCCAGTTTCAATAAAGGCGCCCCCTGGATCATCTCCAGACAAAACAGCCGTGAAGCCTGCGGATGATGACGGGATACCTCAAGCTTCAGCCGAATATATTCACGAATGGCCTGCAAGGGTTCCTGATCGGCACGCAGCGCTTTAAGCGGTGCCAGCCATACATCAAGAATGCCTTTCAGCACAGCCACATACAGCTCTTCTTTGGAAGGGAAGTAATACAGCAGATTGGTTTTGGAGACGTCGGCGCGTTCCGCCACCTGATCCAGACTGGTGCCATGAATACCGTACAGCGAGAAGAACTCCAGCGCCGCATCCATAATGGTGCTGCGTTTTGCAGCCACCGCACGCGAGCGGCGCGTGGGAGGTTTAAGGGCTTGTGGCTTCACTGCGACTCCTTGGCGCAACCTGATTCGGGCCAGCATAACAAAGCCATTGGGTGAAACCCACGCTTTTGCCTACCCCTTTCGAGTGATTATTTGCACCTTTAACGCGCAGTCTCGCCTGTTTTTTGTGCAGCTATTTTTGACCAAATGGTCTGTTTTAGACCATTCACTCAACAAAAAAAATTACACCTTAAAAAAAATCGTTGATAAATAAGCCATTTTCAAAACTGGCACCGCCTTTGCAAAAGCCTCCGTATCCAGCGCCGCCTGCAGAAAGCATTCAGGCGACGCATGATCCGTCCCACTAGCAACCGAGGTGTTCAAATGAAAATTGGCGTATTTATCCCGATCGGCAACAACGGCTGGCTGATTTCCAGCAATGCCCCGCAGTACCAACCGACGTTTGAACTCAACAAAACCATCGTGCAGAAGGCCGAGCACTACAACTTCGACTTCGCGCTGTCGATGATCAAACTGCGCGGCTTCGGCGGCAAAACCGAGTTCTGGGACCACAACCTGGAATCCTTCACCCTGATGGCCGGGCTGGCCGCCGTCACCTCACGCATCAAGATCTACGCCACGGCAGCCACGTTAACCATGCCACCGGCGATCGTCGCCCGTATGGCCTCCACCATTGACTCCATTTCCAACGGGCGTTTTGGCCTGAATGTAGTGACGGGTTGGCAGAAGCCGGAATACGAGCAGATGGGCATGTGGCCGGGCGACGATTACTTCGGCCGTCGATACGACTATCTGGCGGAGTACGTCAATGTGTTGCGTGATCTGTGGGGCACCGGTAAATCCGATTTCAAAGGCGAGTTCTTCCAGATGGACGACTGTCGCGTCAGCCCGCAGCCGCAGGCGGACATCAAGGTGATCTGCGCCGGACAAAGCGATGCGGGCATGGCCTTCTCGGCAAAATATGCCGATTACAACTTTTGCTTCGGCAAGGGCGTCAACACGCCGACCGCCTTTGCGCCAACCGCAGCACGCTTAAAAATTGCGGCGGATAGCGAAGGCCGCAGCGTGGCCTGCTACGTACTGTTTATGATTATTGCCGATGAAACCGACGAGGCCGCCCGTGCCAAATGGGAAAGCTATAAAGCGGGGGCCGATACCGAAGCCCTGGCCTGGCTGACGGAGCAAAGCGGCAAGGACACCAAATCCGGTGCCGACACCAACGTACGCCAGATGGCGGATCCCACCTCCGCCGTCAATATCAATATGGGCACGCTAGTCGGCTCCTACGCCAACGTGGCGCGCATGATGGATGAAATCGCCACCGTCGCCGGTACCGAAGGTGTGTTACTGACCTTCGATGATTTCGTCACAGGGGTGGAAGACTTCGGCGAGCGCATCCAGCCACTGATGAAAAGTCGCGCCGACGTTTGCCCACAGACTGCCACAAGCCGCGAGGTAGCATAATGAAAATTGTTGAAAACCAACCAATAGTGCGCCGCCAGTCACCACAGGCCGGGGTTACCCTTACCCTGCCTGCCCGTCCGGAGGCTATCGTCTTTGCACCACAGGAAACCGCGCTGATCGTGGTCGATATGCAAAATGCCTACGCTTCGCAGGGCGGCTATCTGGATCTCGCCGGTTTTGATGTCTCGGCCACCGCCCCGGTGATCGCCAACATCAAACGCGCCATCAGTGCTGCCCGTGCCGCCGGAATCAAGGTGATCTTTTTCCAAAATGGCTGGGATAACCAGTACATCGAAGCCGGTGGCCAGGGCTCCCCCAACTGGCATAAATCCAACGCGCTGAAAACCATGCGTAAACGCCCGGAACTGATGGGCAAGCTACTGGCCAAGGGCGACTGGGATTACGATCTGGTTGACGAACTGCAACCGCAGCCCGGCGACATTCTGATCCCGAAACCGCGTTACAGCGGCTTCTTTAACACACAGCTCGACAGCCTGCTGCGCTCGTATGGTATTCATCATCTGGTGTTTACCGGCATTGCCACCAACGTCTGCGTGGAATCCACGCTGCGCGACGGCTTTTTCCTCGAATATTTCGGCATCGTGCTGGCTGACGCCACCCACCAGGCCGGGCCACCGTTCGCCCAGCAGGCGGCGCTGTACAACATCGAAACCTTCTTTGGTTGGGTGTCGGATGTCGACAGTTTCTGTGATGTGCTCGCCGCCCCGCTCAGCCAGACGGCATGAGTTTTGCCCGCCTTTAACCAAAATTAAATTTTCTCCAGGAGCACCACTATGCCAAAAACCATTATTACCCCGCCGGGCACCGGCAAACCGCTGGCTCCTTTCGTGCCCGGCACCCTGGCCAACGGCGTGGTTTACGTCTCGGGCACGCTGGCATTCGATAAGAACAATAACGTGGTACACGTCGGTGACGCGGCGGCGCAAACCCGTCACGTGCTTGAGACCATCAAAAGCGTGATTGAAACCGCCGGCGGCAGCATGGACGACGTGACCTTTAACTCGATATTCCTCACCGACTGGCAAAACTATGCCGCCATCAATCAGGTGTATGCCGAGTATTTCCCCGGCGACAAACCGGCACGCTACTGCATTCAGTGCGGATTGGTAAAACCGGACGCCCTGATTGAAATTGCCACCGTGGCCCATCTGGGCCGCTGAGTCATTATCCACTGAGGACTGAGCATGTATTTTGAGATTTTGGGAAAAGACACGCCGTTGGCACCCACGCTGGTGCTATCTGCCGGGCTGGGTGGCGCAGGCAGTTTTTGGCAACCGCAGATTAACGCGCTGAGTGAGTATTTCCGTGTGGTGGTTTACGATCACTTCGGTACCGCACACAGCAAGGGCAGCGTGCCGAATGGCTACAGCATGGCCGACATGGCTGATGAGGTGGCGCAGTTGCTACGCTCACTCAATGTAGAACGCTGCTACTTCGTCGGCCATGCACTCGGCGGGATGATTGGCTTGCAACTGGCGCTCACGTATCCGCAACGGGTCGAAAAGCTGGTGGTGGTTAACGGCTGGTCGGCGTTGGACAGCCAGACACAGCGCTGCTTTAAAGTACGTCAGGATCTGCTGCTCAACAGCGGCGTGGAAGCCTACGTGCGTGCCCAACCGCTGTTCCTGTTCCCCGCCGACTGGCTGTCGCACCACCAGAGTTTGCTGGATGAAGAGTTGCAGCATCAGACCGCGCATTTTCAGGGCACCGAAAACCTGCTGCGCCGTCTGCATGCCTTGATGAACACCGATTTCCGTCCACATTTGGCGGACATCACCACGCCGACCCTGGCGCTGTGCTCCCGCGACGATTTGCTGGTGCCCTACCACTGCTCGCATCAATTGGCGGCCAGCCTGCCGAACGGCGAACTGGCCGAGATGGCCTACGGGGGTCATGCCATGAGCGTGACCAACACCGAGCACTTTAACCGCATCCTGCTGGGTTGGCTGTTGAAAACGCAATACGCCCAAGCCCACCTGCAACCCTAGCCCGGAGACACAATATGCAAAGCCAAACGCTGCTTTCCAATACGCCACTACAGCCGCCGTCTGTAGAAAAACAGGACTTCCGCGACGCCATGGCACGCCTGGGATCGGCGGTCAATATCATCACTACCGATGGCCCTGCCGGCCGAGCCGGTTTTACCGCTTCGGCAGTCTGCAGCGTCACCGACACGCCACCAACCTTGTTGGTGTGCCTTAACCGTTCCGCGTCTGTCTATTCGGTGTTCAAACAAAACCAAACGCTGTGCGTCAATACGCTGGCCGCGGAACACGAGTCGCTGTCGAATCTGTTCGGCGGTAAAACCCCGATGGACCTGCGTTTCTCTGCTGCACGCTGGTCTACGCTGGCGACCGGCTCCCCCATTTTGCACGGGGCGGTGGTCTCATTCGACTGCCAGATCGGCCAGATTGTCAGCGTCGGCACCCACGACATTTTGTTCTGCCAGGCGGTGGCACTGACGCGTAATGACGACAGCCACGGCCTGGCCTATTTCGACCGGCGCTACCACTCGCTGTTGAAACAATGAGCGGCGCATAACCCGCTCAAACCCATTCACCTACACCCTAAAATTTTGGAGATAACGATGGCGAAGACCTGGTTTCCCCAATGGCGCCTGAAACAAGGCAGTCTGGACGGTTCGATTGTTGCGCCCGATGAACGGCTTTCGCTGGCACAAACGCTGGTGATGGGGTTGCAACATGCGGTGGCGATGTTTGGTGCCACGGTACTGATGCCGCTGCTGATGGGCTTTGACGCCAATCTGGCCATTCTGATGTCCGGCATCGGCACGCTGCTGTTTTTCCTGGTGGTTGGCGGCCGGGTACCAAGTTATCTCGGTTCCAGCGCGGCGTTTGTCGGGCTGGTAATCACCCTGACCGGCTACAGTGGCCAGGGCGCTAACCCGAATATTGCGCTGGCGCTTGGCGGTATTATCGCCTGTGGCTTGGTGTACCTGCTGATCGGCCTGGTGGTGATGAGCGTAGGTACCCGTTGGATCGAACGCCTGATGCCGCCGGTGGTGACCGGTGCAGTAGTGATGGCGATTGGCCTTAACCTGGCACCTATCGCGGTGCGCAGCGTTTCAGCTTCCAGCTTTGACAGTTGGATGGCGGTGACCACTATTTTGTGTATTGGCTCGGTCGCGGTATTTACCCGCGGGCTGATGCAACGGCTGTTGATCCTGGTGGGATTGCTCGCCGCCTATTTAATCTACGTGATAGCCACCAACGGCTTTGGGCTTGGCAAACCGGTGGATTACAGCGCACTAAGTCAGGCAGCCTGGTTCGGCCTGCCACAGTTCACCACGCCGGTGTTTCACCTGCACGCCATGTTGCTGATCGCCCCGGTGGCAATCATTCTGGTGGCGGAAAACCTCGGGCATGTCAAAGCGGTGGCGGGCATGACCGGTCGCGATCTCGATCCTTATATCGGCCGTGCCTTCGTCGGGGATGGACTGGCGACCATGTTCTCAGGTTCAGTGGGCGGTACCGGGGTGACCACCTATGCCGAGAATATCGGCGTGATGTCAGTGACCAAAATTTACTCTACGCTGGTGTTTATCGCGGCGGCGTTGGTAGCGATTGTACTGGGGTTTTCACCGAAGTTCGGCGCGCTGATCCACACCATTCCCGGCCCGGTTTTGGGCGGTGCCTCGGTGGTGGTGTTCGGTCTGATCGCCGTCGCCGGCGCGCGCATCTGGGTGCAGAACAAAGTAGATCTGGGCGATAACGGCAACCTGATTATGGTTGCCGTCACCCTGGTACTGGGTGCGGGCGATTTTGCACTGACTATTGGCAACTTCACCATGGGTGGGATAGGCACCGCCACTTTCGGCGCCATTATCCTTAATGCCCTGCTGCGCAAGCGTAAAGCGCTGCCGCTGGCAGACAGTACCGTACGTTAATTAAACGGCGCTGGTCTTATTCGGCCAACGCCGCCGCTTTCTCTTTGCGGCGAATACGCAGTTCGCTAACCAGCACCCCCAGCACGATCAGTGCGCACCCCAACAGGGCGACACCGGGCAAACGCTCGCCGGCAATACGCCCGACCAACCCGGCCCAGACCGGCTCCCCGGCATAGATGACCGTGGCACGCGTTGGCGAAACGCTGCGTTGCGCCCAGTTCATCGTCACTTGAATGATGGCACTGGCGAGCCCCAGCCCCAGCGCGCTGTACAACAAGTAGCTGCTATACGGCGGTACCGACTCACCGGTAGGCACCATCATCAGGAACGAGGCCACTGAGGCGGTAGCCAATTGCACCACCGTCACCCGCTTGACATTGACCTTGCCCGCATAGGCACCAATCAAAATGATCTCGGCGGCCATGCCCAAGGTGCCAATCAGCGTCAGTATCTCGCCCACGCTGAGCGTCATATCGCTGCTGCTCGGCGCTGCCAGCAGCATCAGGCCGGTGAAGGCCAGTAACACACCGACCCAGGCCATCACACCGGGAAAACGGCCCAACACCAACCACTGCAGCAGCGGCACCATAGGCACATACATGGCGGTAATAAACGCCGACTGACTGCTGCTGATGGTTTGTAGCCCCACAGTTTGCAGACCGTAGCCGAACATAATGGCAACGCCAATAAACACGCCCGCTTTCAGCTCATACCAGGTCAGCCCACGCAAACTGCGCAGCGAAAACAACACCAGTACCAGCGTGGCTGCGGCAAATCGCAAGCCAACGAAAAAGAACGGCCCGCTGACCTGCATGGCAAGATGCACCGCCAAAAAGGTGCCGCCCCAGATCATGGTGATGAAAATCAGCACCGCTTCCTGTCGCTTTATCTTGGGAATGTACGTGGAAATAAAGGATTTTTTTACTACGGACACCGGCTTGCCCTTCCTGCTGGGTGCAATATAATGCACAGATCCTGCCAGTATGAGGTAAAGCCAGTGGATGGGCAATACAGTGAACAACGGTAAACATGAAGCTCCCAAGGTACTGCAATACCTGAGCAGCAACCTGCGCGGTTATCGCCAGCAGGCGGGGCTTAGCCAGGTGGCGTTGGCAGAAAAATCTGACGTCAGCCGCCGCATGCTGGCCGGTATTGAGGCCGGTGACCGTAACGTTAGTTTGGCGGTGCTGGACAAGCTGGCCGACGCCCTGAATATCGCCTTCACCGATCTGATCCAGGCGCCCGAAGCGCGCGGCAGCCATTTGGTGGGTGAATTGGCCTGGCAGGGAGTACAACCGGCAAGTCAGGCGCTGTTCGCTGCCAGCGTGCCTGCGCGCCAGCGGGTTGAACTCTGGGAATGGACGCTAATGCCGGGCGAGCACTACGACTCAGTGCCGGATGCCGAAGGCTGGAGCGAAATTATCTACGTGATCGTCGGTAGCCTGACGCTGGTACTGGAACAGCAAACCCTGACACTGGAGGCCGGACAAACCCAGGTGTTCAACAGCGATCAGCACTATGCCTATGCCAACCGCAGCGAGCTGCCAATACGTTTTATCTGCAACGTCACCTTCTAGTCGCCACGTCAGCCCGCATTTTCAGCAGGCTGTCACCCCTCTGTCGTCCCCATGTCATGCTACTGTCGTGGCGGCCGAGGGTGGCAGCCCCTACACTTGTGCTCAGTGAACGTTCATTTTGGAGAACAGCAGTTTGCCATCAACTGGTTTACCCATCCGCAAGATCTGTGGTCACTGTGGGCCATCGGCGGCATGAGCATCGCGCTCGTCTTGCGTGCCATGAGGCCCCTGCTGTTGCGTGATGTTTTCCGTCGCTGGCAACAACAACGGTTGGCAGAAAAACTCAGGCGCATGCCATAAGCTGTAGCCAATCCGCCAACCGGGCCAGCGCACTGCCCGGCCGGATTTCTTGCGGCGTCAGCAAACAGTAACCGCTGCCGTCCGACGAAAAGCCAAAAGGTGCGCACAGCAACCCGTTAGCGACATCATCACGTACCTGCTGCCACGGGCCGATGGCAATGCCTATCCCCGCCACCGCCGCCTGTAAACTGAAGTAAAAATGATCAAAGCGTTGTTCCGAACGCCCCACCAGCGCGACGCCCTGCACGTGTGCCCACTGTAGCCAGGCATCGGGGCGGGTGGCCGAGTGCAATAACACCGCGTCTTGACTCAACTGCGGCTGGCCACCCTTGGCGGTAACGAAACGCCGTAGCATTTCAGGTTTGCACACCGGCCCGACCCGTTCGTTGAACAACGTCACGCTGTTCAGCTTGTCGTCCCAGTCAAAATCATTGCGACGGATAGCGGCGTTAATCCCATCGTGAAACGAAAACGGCCCACCACCAGCCACCAGTTGCAGGTTAATGTCCGGGTGTGCCAACTGAAATGCCGGCAGACGCGGTATCAGCCAGCGCATCAATAGCGTCGGCTCACAGGACAATACCAGCGGTGCGTCCTGCGCCTGCTGCCGCAGCGTTTGTGCGCTGTGCTCCAAAATACCGAATGCCTGTTGTGACGCCTGCAATAACGTACGACCCGCCGCCGTCAGATACACCCGCCTATGACGGCGCTCAAATAACATCACGCCGAGTTCATCCTCCAGCCCCCTGACAGCACGGCTAACTGCACCGTGCGTCAAACTCAGGCTGTTCGCCGCCTGGGTAAAACTCTCCAGCCGCGCCGCGGCCTCGAAACAACGCAAACCACCCAAGGATAACGGGCGGTTAGCATTGCGTGAGTTTTTCTCACCGGTACTGTCAGTTTTCATCGTTTGTCACCTTCGACCATTTCTCTTATAAATCAGCGACTCTCTTCTGATTTATTAATAGGATAACTATGACCGAACTCCTCGCTGTCGTCACCATTACTTTACTCGCTGTCATCAGCCCAGGGCCGGATTTCGCCATGGTGTCACGCAACAGTCTGCTGCTTTCCCGCCGCGCCGGGGTAGTGACCGCCTGTGGCATTGGCGCTGGTGTACTGATCCATGTCACTTATACCCTGATTGGGGTCGGTGTGTTAATCCAGCAATCTCTGTGGCTATTCACCCTGCTGAAGGCGATTGGCGCCGCCTATCTGATCTATCTTGGCGTCAGTATGCTGCGTAACGCCGGTGCCCAGGCAGCTCCGTCGTCCAGTTCGCCCACAGCCGCTAGTGATATGGTTGCGCTGAAAACCGGCTTTTTAACCAACGTGCTAAACCCGAAAACCACCATTTTTATCGTCAGCCTGTTTATGCAGGTGGTTAATCCGCAGACACCGCTCAGCGTACAAATCGGCTATGGGCTGTTTATTTCACTTGCCCATATTTTCTGGTTCAGTGCCGTCGCGCTGCTGTTTTCCGCACCCCGCATCAATACGCGCCTGCTGCGTATGCGCAAAGGTATCGACAGAGTCTTCGGTAGCCTGCTGATTACCTTCGGCACATTGTTGGCATTGGCCGGAATAAAATAATGCCGCGAAGATAAGTTCAGCATTCACTTCTATGCTTAGGGGGGCATATCGTTCAATCACCAAAGCGGAGAATGGAACATGGCGAAAATATTGGTCCTTTATTACTCGATGTACGGACATATTGAAACCTTAGCGGAGGCGGTAGCGGAAGGCGCTCGCCGGGTCAGTGGCGTTGAAGTGACCCTGAAACGCGTGCCGGAAACCATTGCGGCAGAAGCCTTTGCCAAAGCCGGTGGTAAACAAGATCAAAAAGCACCGGTGGCCAGCCCACAGGAGTTGGCCGATTACGATGGCATTATCTTCGGGACGCCGACCCGCTTTGGCAATATGGCCGGGCAAATGCGCACCTTCCTCGATCAAACCGGCGGCCTGTGGGCTTCTGGCGCACTATACGGCAAAGTGGGCAGCGTCTTCTCCTCCACCGGTACCGGCGGCGGGCAGGAACATACCATTACCTCCACCTGGACCACCCTGGCGCACCATGGCTTTATTATTGTGCCGATCGGTTACGCCACCCCGGAACTGTTTGACGTCTCCCAAACGCGTGGCGGTACGCCTTATGGCGCAACCACCATCGCCGGGGGGGACGGCTCACGCCAGCCGAGCCAGGAAGAACTGACCATTGCCCGCTACCAGGGCGAACACGTGGCAAAAATCACCGCCAAGCTGAAAAGTTAAGCGATAACCTTCTGTTACCTGCACTACGGGGTCGTTGATTCCTTCGACCCCATCTTGTTGCCAACCCACAGCAAGGTTAAAATGCCGCTCAGCCTGCCATTCACTACCTGAACGTCACGGTCGAAATTCGTTCTGCCCGTCAATCACCGCCCCGTGCCCTGATGACGGGCGTTCTGTTTTTGCGCATAGCGAAGGGAAATAAGTCAGTGTCTAAAGATTTTGATGAACTAATAAGAGACATGGATCTTATTATTGAAAATGTAGACAGTTTCAAGGCTCTGGCCCCACGCGCACCCGAACCACCTGTGACGCCGCCTGCGGTTCATCACTACGATTCGTTCTGCGAGAATGTGGCGCTGAAAGTGGTGCTGAAGGTTCTGCTCTCGTCGGTGGATAAAATCGTCAAGGTACAGATTGCCAATAAGGTCGAGCAAGAAATTGCCCAGATAGAACAGCAGGTAGTCCGTGCTGGCGGTGGGCCGGTATCGCCCGAAGATCTGGCTCAGATGACGCAATACGTGCGGCGCACCGTCAACAACCTGTTGGAATAAACACCAACAAGGTTAAAAAACGTGCCAACCTTCGCAGACGATATAAATTTTTACGCCTTTTTTATATCGTCTGCCTTATTCTTTATAGACTTAAAGAATAAATCGACTCATTGCCGACAGGCAACTCGGGCGCAAGTATGGTCAAGAATAAGCAGATTCTGGTCGTTATTCATCTTTGCAGTTTTTTAGTTTTCCTTTACAGCCTGTCCATGATCCCCCCTCTGTTGGTGGCATTGTTGTATAAAGAAAAAAGCGTTTTTTCTTTCTTCTATACGCTGGTGATTGCCGGTTCGCTCGGCGGTTTGGGCTGGTTTAGCACCCGTCAGTCCAGGGTACAGCTGCGCACGCAGGACGGTTTTTTAATCATTGTGTTGTTCTGGCTGCTTTTTTCCATGGTCAGCGCCCTGCCGTTATGGATGGACGACACGCTAAACATCAGCCTGACCGATGCCATGTTCGAAGGTGTTTCCGGCATCACCACCACCGGTGCTTCGGTGCTCAATGATGTTTCCGGCCTGCCCAAATCTTTCCTCTACTACCGCTCCCAGCTCAATTTTATCGGCGGCCTCGGCGTCATTGTATTAGCCGTGGCGGTACTGCCCTTGCTCGGCATTGGTGGCGCCAAACTTTATCAGTCGGAAATGCCCGGCCCGTTCAAGGAAGAACGCCTGACCCCGCGGCTGGCCGACACCTCGAAAAACCTGTGGCTGATTTATCTCGGCCTGGGGTTGGCCTGCACGGTGGCATTTCGCATTGCGGGCATGCCATGGTTTGATGCCCTCTGCCATGGGATTTCTACCGTTTCACTCGGGGGGTTTTCCACCCGCAATGAGAGCCTGGGCTTTTACGATAGCTCGGCGGTGGAAATGGTCGGCGGGATTTTTTCTATCCTGGCTGCGGTGAACTTCACCCTGTATTTCGTCGCCGTGGGACGCCGCAGCCTGAAGCCGCTCTACAGAAACCCGGAACTGCGTTTTTTCCTGCTGGTGCTGTCGATTATTGTGGTGATTGTCTGTTTCGAGCTGTACCGCTCTGACATGTACGGTGCCAAAGACTCCTTCGTACACGGTTTTTTCCTCACCAGTTCGATGATGACCGATAACGGGTTAGCCACCGCCGACTATGCCAAAATGCCTTCTCACACCATTATGTTGCTGTTGGCGGCAAGTTTTTTTGGTGGTTGTGTCGGTTCGACCTGCGGCGGTATCAAGGCACTGCGTTTTCTGATCATGTATAAGCAGAGCCGGCATGAGATCAACCAACTGGTTCATCCCAACGCCATTTTCACCATCAAAGTTGGCAACGCGCCGATTCAGGATCGCGTGTTGCGTTCAGTCTGGAGCTTCTTCTTTCTGTATGTCTTCTTCAGCTGTTTCTTCGTCTGGCTGCTGAACCTGATGGGCTATGACCTGGTCACTTCCTTCGCTACCGTCGCCGCCTGTATTAATAATATGGGATTAGGCTTTGGTGAAACCGCCGCCGGGTTTGGTACGCTCAGCGATGCGGCCAAATGGTTAATGTGCTCGGCGATGTTGCTGGGCCGCCTTGAGATCTACCCTATACTGATTTTGTGCTCCCGAGCTTTTTGGCGTTTTTGATACCTTCGCCGCCCTGTCGCCGTATCGCCTGTTTTTCCTCAACTTTTCTGTACCAACGCTGACACATTCGTAACGTGAATGTGTTTCATTGTTGTATTCGTTTCGTTGCGATAAGTTAATTTCACTGTAAATACATACTGCACTGCATAATCAGAATGCCCAGTTCACTACGTAAGTTTAGCAACAGGCCGTTCAGGCCGGCTTGCAGGATGTGGTCACCGCGATTATCACCGCCTGGTATACCGGCACCGTCGGCCATGGCCAATAACACCCTGAGCGATGGTGCCACGTTGTTTAGCGGCAACTGCACCAGTTGCCACCAGCCGGACGGCAGCGGCAGTAAAAATCAGGCTTACCCTTCTCTGTTCAATAACACGGCCACCGGTTCCGGTAACCCGGCCAACCTGATCTCGGCGATTCGGTTCGGCGTTGAACGACCAACAGATCGCTGCTATCAGCAACTATGTCCTGCAACAGTATGGCAATCCGGCAGTTAAGGTCAGCGCCACGGACGTCAACCTATTGCGGCAAGGTGGCCCGATCCCGCTGCTGGCCAGCCTACAGCCTTATATGGCTCCGGCAATCAGCATGGCGGTACTGGCCTTGCTCATCCTGGTCTGGCTGGTGGGAAGAAAACAGCGTTAAATCCTGTGATTGCAGGTTGGGGAGCTATCCCCGGCTTGCAGGTTTGGCCGCAAGCCACGCAAGGATAGTTTCTGCCTTCATCCTGAGGAATTCGGCATAGTTCGCTTTTATTGAGTTTGATTTTCCACACGGGTGATGCCGTGTTTCTTCATCACTTCTTCCATGGTCAGATTTTCATCATCCGGTGTTTCATCAATGACAACATCTTGCGGACGAACATAAGGTTTGGTGGCACGTTTGAACATCCACCACCAAACGAACACCAGAAACGCACCGGACTTCAGAAAAATCATGGTCCACAATGCTATTTGATACCAGGTCATCTCTATCTCCATGAAAGAGTTAAACGCGATCGCGTCAGTCTATTTTACCCTCTGCATTGTCCCGATCAATAGTCAACGACCTATCCCCCGGGTTCAGGGCCGCTGTTATAGGCATTTCTATCAGGAATTGCTCTACCCTGCCGCCAGCGGCATCTTGCACGGCCTCCGATTCCCCACCAGAGGCTTTGTTTGTCCAGTTGCTGTTATTGCCGGTTTGGCCGACTCGTTTTTCCCTTCGAAAAGAGCGGATTACCCTTTCTCACAGGCTCTTTTTTCATATAGCTAAAAAGTCTAACCAAACCGCTTAAAATAGCCGTTTCAACCAAAAAATGTTAATAGCCCCGTTTTTCCGCTATACTCGCTAGGTTAGATTTCTCGGGCAGCCTGTTTCGCCCACTTTTTATGGAGCTGTTTTAACGGATAAACCCTCACTCCTAACGGACTAGCTAGAAGGTATTCTATGAGCCAAAACGACACTGAAATTGTGGCACGTCGTAGCCATATCAATCCTCCGGTATTTTTTATCTCTGCCGCTTTAATCATCGTCCTGGTGGCCTTTGCCGCCTTTTACCCAGAGTTGGCCGATCGCAAATTCAAAGCGTTGCAACAGGGTATTTTCACTAACGCCAGCTGGTTTTATATTCTGGCGGTGGCACTGATCCTGATGAGCGTGACCTACCTGGGATTGTCGCGTTACGGCAATATCAAGCTCGGGCCGGATCACGCCCAGCCAGACTTTAGCTATGTTTCATGGTTCGCCATGCTGTTTTCCGCCGGGATGGGCATTGGCCTGATGTTCTTTGGCGTCGCCGAACCCGTAATGCATTATCTTTCCCCCCCAATCGGAACGCCGGAAACAGTGGAAGCGGCTAAACAGGCCATGCGCCTAACCTTCTTCCACTGGGGCCTGCATGCCTGGGCAATCTACGCTATCGTGGCGCTGATCCTGGCCTTCTTCAGCTATCGCCACGGCCTGCCACTGACGCTGCGTTCCGCGCTATATCCTATTATCGGCGATCGCATTTATGGGCCGATTGGCCACGCGGTAGATATTTTTGCGGTGATTGGTACCGTGTTCGGTGTCGCCACCTCGCTGGGCTACGGTGTGTTGCAGGTTAACGCCGGCCTTAACCACCTGTTTGGCTTGCCGATCAACGCAACGGTGCAGGTGGTTCTGATCGTGGTGATCACCGGCCTGGCTACGCTGTCAGTGGTTTCCGGACTGGATAAAGGCATCCGAATTCTGTCCGAATTGAACCTCGGCCTGGCGGTGTTGCTGCTGGTGCTGGTGGCTGCGCTCGGCCCGACCGTGCTGTTGTTAAAATCCTTTGTCGAAAATACCGGCGGTTATCTCTCTGACATCGTCAGCAAGACTTTTAACCTGTATGCCTATGAGCCGAAATCCAGTAACTGGCTGGGCGGTTGGACGCTGCTGTATTGGGGCTGGTGGTTGTCTTGGTCGCCTTTCGTCGGCATGTTTATCGCCCGCGTTTCACGTGGACGTACCATCCGTGAATTCGTTACCGGCGTGCTTTTCGTCCCCGCGGGCTTTACGCTGCTGTGGATGACCGTGTTCGGTAACAGTGCCATTAATCTGATCATGGTCGAAGGTGCGCGAGATTTGGCTAACACGGTGCAAAATGACGTAGCACTGGCACTGTTCAACTTCCTGGAACATTTCCCATTCTCTAATATCTTGTCATTTATCGCCATGGCCATGGTGGTAGTCTTCTTCGTCACCTCAGCGGATTCGGGAGCGATGGTGGTAGATACTCTGGCTTCCGGGGGGACCGACCAAACTCCGGTCTGGCAGCGGATTTTCTGGGCCGGCATGATGGGCCTGGTCGCCATTGCCTTGCTGCTCGCCGGTGGGCTGAGCGCACTGCAAACCGTCACCATCGCCAGTGCCCTGCCGTTCTCGATGATATTGCTGATGTCTATCTACGGGCTGTTAAAGGCCTTGCGCATCGACGCCTATAAGCGTGACAGCCAGGTGATGACCACTATTGCACCGACCGCCGCACGCAACCCGATTTCTTGGCAACGGCGGTTACGCAATATCGCCTACTTCCCGAAACGTTCTCAGGTAAAACGCTTTGTCAGTGAGGTGGTTCAACCGGCCATGGCGCTGGTAGAAGCTGAATTAGCCAAGCAAAACACCACTTCCTCTATTGATGATTCACAGGACGATCGCATCCGTTTCGAAGTCGATTTGGGTGATGACCTGAACTTCGTCTATGAGGTTCGCCTGCGGGCCTACATTCAACCGGCCTTTGCTCTGGCGGGCTTGAAAGACGAGGAACGTGATGAGGAACATAAGTACTACCGGGGTGAAGTCCACCTGAAAGAAGGGGGCCAGGATTACGATGTGATGGGCTGGACGCAAGAACAGATCATTCACGATATTCTCGACCAGTACGAGAAACACCTGCACTTCCTGCACCTGGTACGCTAGTACTTTTCGCTGTTACTCTGCCGCCCCATCCGGGGCGGTTTTTTTGGATCGAGCACGGCGAACCATTTTCTGAGCATAAAAAAACCCCGCGATCCAAGAGCACGGGGTCATAATTTATGGCGGAGGAACAGACCTCTTATCTCACATCCAATCCAACGCAATTCAATTAAATCTTTAATATCATGATGTTATTTACAGCACTCATTTAAAGCTGTTCAATCAAATCCACTGATAGCCAAAACAAATGGCCTACTGGATTTCGAGGAAAGCCCATGGCTGTAATCACCGATACCAAAGCAAAAAATATCAAACTGGACGACAAACCTATCCCTCACGGAAGCGTAACTGGCCTGGCGCTTCACCCATCCTCAAAACGGGGGCGCGGAAAATGGGTACTCCGTTTTATAAGCCCTCAAACACAAAAGCGTCGTAACGCAGGGCTAGGTATTTACCCCGAGATCGGTATCGCCGAAGCCGGAAAACTTGCCAGAACTATGCGCGAACAATTAGTCGCAGGTATCCAGAACTGGCTGCATAACTAGCACCGTTTTTATTTTGATGCATTCTGTTTTATTTCAGCATATCGGGTAGTCAGTTGCTTCAGATGCATCTCCAGTTGAGCCCTGAGAGCGGCAGGTAAAGGTTCTCCAGCAGGATTTTGTGATAATGCCCGCAGTTGCTCTTCAGCCGGTATGGATTGATTAAATGACTGCATGGTGGAAAATACCACGGACTTGAGCTCACTGACCGTCATGTATTTACCCTTCTGCTCATCCAGCCCGCTCAGCCGGTTACTCAGTTGCTGTAGCTTCGTCATCCCTTGATGCCAGCCATTCAGGTTCTCTGCAGGTATGCCAGCAGCGTTCAACTGCCGCTGCCATTGTTGTACCAGAGGTTTAGTCTGTTCCGGCCACAGCAACTGAGCCTGTTCCAGAAGCTGCCGACTGTAGGCAATATTCCAGTCAGGAGGTAATTTATCCAGTCGGGCAAGCTGCTGTTGTGTTTGCGCTATCACTGTTTGTGATGACAGGGATTGCTGACGCAACATATCCAACTGTTCAGGTGTGAGTATTGCGGGTAACGGTGCCAGAGATGCAGCAAACTGAGTCTGTAACGGGTCAGGTCGGTGCAAGACATGCCAACCCCACACCGTTGCCAAACTTGTCACCAGCATGGAACACATCCCGGCGGCGAAGAAATGCCACTTTTTTTCCGGAGCTGGCACAGCTGCCAGTACTTCCACATTCGCCTGGTGTTCTGGTTGCGTTACATACACCCACTTCACTGGGCTGGCCGGTGCATCTTTCTCTGCAATCGGGATACCTGAGTGGGCTTCAGATGATATTCCCAAGTCATTCATTGTCGCAGCAGACGGCACGATTCCGGGCTGAATAACAACGCCGGAACCCGATGCGCCGTCACTGTTTTCCAGACGAACAGCACTGTTATGCATCAGGGTACGCAAGGTATCGAACTGACTCAGATGTTTGAGCTCCAAGCGCTGTAATATCGCCCCCAGGCTGGCAAGCTGCTGTTCTGCACGATAAAGCTGGCTGAGGTCACTGTAATTCAGTGGGAGAGTACGCATCAGCTGTTGTATACGCTGGCTCAGAGCGCTGAGGATTTCCATACGGGCGTGTACCGGCTGCGGCCAGAGTACCCCCCACTGATGGCTTATCAGGGCTTCCAGTATCGCCAGCCCTTCATTGAGACCGAATAATCCGGCAAGTTGCGTGCGGGCCAGCGTGTACCATGCCGCTGTCTGCAGCTCCACGCCATTTTGTTCAAACAGCGAGAGGCAGAGTTTTTCGGCATAACGCCAGTTCACATCCGGACGTGCCGGATGTGACAGCTTGCTCAGCTCATCGCGCAGGGCAGCATAATCCGGCAGCGTGCGCGGGTCGCCGCCGGTTTTGATTTTACGGGAGGGAATGTCATTCATGACCAGATATCCATTTGACATATAAGGAGCTATTGAAAGTGATTGTTTATGCGGCTTCGCTTTCTGCATATTCGAGACTCTGCAGATACTGTAGCGCCACAGGGTCAGCAATATATTCAACCTGCCCGTGGTGACGCTCCACCTCATCAATAATTCTGCTGAGCTCGACCCGGAAAAACTCCTTGCGCAGGTTGATTCGGTTAATCCGGTAACTTTCCAGATGGTCATGCAGTGTCTTTTCAAGCGCAGGAGCGTCATCGCAGGAAATCATGGCGTGGACGTCAAAATCAAACGGCACGGCTGCCCCGCTCAGTTCTTTCACACGCTCCATAGGCTCCAGTCGTCGGGTCATACCGATTTTGAAGACGTTTTCACCGAAAGAGCCGATATTCGAAATCACATACACATGTCCCTGTCTGGTGAGCTGGGCCATGGATTTGGCGCGTTCATACTGCTGATGCACGTCTTGGATTTTCTGCTCCAGCTCCAGGCGCTGTCGTTCCAGCTCTTCTCTGTGAGCACCTTCAGCGGCGAGCAGGGCTTCTTCCAGTAAGCGCTGCTGCTCCGCAAGGCGTTGTTCCTCCTCTTCCGCTTCTCGCTGCTGCTGCTCCAGTTCATCCTGACGCTGTTTTTCTTCCCGCATCTGACGCTTGAGCTCAGCCTGATATTCCTTTTCTTCCTGCGCTTTTTCCAGCAGAGCAACCTTATCCAGAAACTGCTGTTTTACGCCTTCCCAGTCGGCATTATCGTCAAGTTCCAGAAAGGTGATTTTTTCGCTGATGGCCACGTAAGCGTCTCTCTCCTTCCTGAGTTGGTCGTACTTGCTTTGCCAATTATTTACCGTGGTACCGGAAAGCAGTGTTTTGACTTTGAATTTATATGCCGAGTCCACAATACGCTGCAGTGCCCGGGAGGCTTTATTTCTGGCATTGTGAAAGTCATCCCACTGACCCGAAAGCTGTTTCTTTTCCTGATACAGACCTCGAGCTACTTCAGTATTGACGGTTTCTTCAAAGGCTTTCTCTTTCTGTGCCAGATCCGAAGCGGCCTGTCCGAGCTCTGCTGTTTTCTTCCGAAAGCCCCGGTAAATGAAAACCCGTATTATCAGCGCAACGGCTATCAGTAAACCAAAGAACAGACCGAGTATTCCTGCCGGATTCGACACAGATTCAATAAATCGCTCATTAAGATTAATTAATGCTCTTACTGCAACATAAATACCCCAGGCAATTACGCCAATAATAACCAGAATAATACCCGCAGCATTGTCATCTTTTTTTCTTCGTGCCATGTTTTATTTTTTCCTTTCTTCTTTTAATCCTGACTATTTAATCTTTACAACGGGCAGGGAATCTTTGCCATATCCGATTAATACTGGTTCTCTGAGCAAATCGGTAAATGGGTGTATCCGGGCTTGTTGACCATATAGAGGGGAGCGCATGTTGGCTGTCGGGGTTGCGTGCTGACCGGTTCGTCGTTTTCTGCAACGCGTTGCGGTTTCTGCTTTTTCGCTGTTGGCACTTTTTTCGTCTGCGCTTTGCGGGAGGACGTAGACGGTTTTACCGGATTGCTGGTTTCTGAGGAAACATATCCGGAGCAGAATCGTTTCGACTGACTCAGACTCCCGTCATTACAGACAAAGCGTCCATCCGATGTGCAGTGCGCTATACCGCCTTTTGAACCTGAGCAGGGCTGCCTTCCTCGCGCAGCATCAGCCTGTGCCGTAAAAAGAATTCCTGAGACCAGAAGGAAGATTAATTTTCTCATTTCCATATCCGTAATTTAATTCGTTATTTTGTGGCTCTGTTCTCCATCAGCCATTAACTGTTTCGCCAGGTAATTATGCAATGACAGACAGGCAAACAAACTATTACTCATTCCGGCTGAGCTATGGAAGGAGCGCCAGAATCAAACCAAAAAATGTGCTCTCATCAAAACCCTGCCCAGAGGAGGATAAAGCACCAGGCGGAGTAAAGGTCCACTTGTTCACCGTTCCAGACCGCATAAATAATCGCCCCAGTGGCGTCACGAGTCCTCCATTATGGAAGGTCGCCTCCACACACCCGGTTACACCCTGACCATAAAGGAATGCCGGCACAAATTTTACTGACCGGTCGTCGATACGCAGAACGAGGGTCGCAATCTCAAATGCTCCCCCCTCAACCAGCAGGTCCGTAACGGGTGTACTGAGCGTCTCCACATTCAGTCCGGTACCCACCAGCCACGCGTCCATCTGTTCCTGAAGCTGTGTCATTCGCAGGCGAAACTCTGCAATATCAGCCTGAGTCTTGCTGACAGATGAAGCCGGAGCAGACTGTCTGGTCTGCAATTTTTCGAGAAACTGTGATTTTACTGACATGATGCTATCTGGCCTTACAGACGGGTTGTGGTATCGATATACTGCTGTTGCTTCAGGTGTCTCAGCATCACTCGTCCCTCGGGCATAAACTCGGTGCCGTAACGCACAAGGCCAATGCCCTTAAGCTCAGCATCAATGGCATAGCGCAGTTCACCGGGAACGTGCTGCTCCAGCAGGACAACCGTTATTTTTTTCAGGCGTGGCTCATATTTGAGCAGAACAGCAGACAGGGTACCCATCAACTCATGGGCCGTTCCCGGCATGCCCTGCAGGATTCTGGTCATATCGGGCAGGCCATAATCCGGCAGATGCGCCAGCGTTCCCGCACGGCAGTTAAGAATGCGCTGCATGTTGTCGAGCACCGACAGAATCACCTGGTTCTGCTCGCTGACCTGATGAAGGTCGAGGCCACCGGTAAAATTTCCGGTCAGCATTTCATACAGCGAAGGCGTGTTATGTCCCTGGGGCATCAGTTGTCCTTGAGAGGTTGCAGCGTCAGATGATTGTTACCGGCTTCCAGAATGCGCGGTTTATCCGGGTCAAGGTCTTCGCGCCCTATCACCAGCTTCCAGGTGTTGTTGACCATATCCGGGTGACGGAACAGCCCCACCACCGCCACAAACTGTGCATCGGCTTCCATCGGCATATTCAGGTTCGCATCCCCCCCCGGCTTCACCACCACATCACGGCTCGCCAGCAGGTCAGCTTTCAGAATGGTCTCCCCGTCTTTCAGCAACTGTTGGTAGACTGTTTTATCGAAGGTTTTGCGGTCTTTCAGCTGGTAGACACGGACCACCACCGGCTCAGACAGCGAGTTGCTCTCGCGCGAATCGGTATTCAGCGCCTCACGCGCGGTGAAATCCAGGTGCAGCACCTTAATCTTTTTGTAGAACACGGTGTTAAATGCCGATTTGGTGCCATCGGTGATGCCCTGCGTCACCCCGCAACCCACCAGGCTGAATGCCAGCAGGGGTAACAGCCAGCGCGCTGTTTTAGTTAAACTTGTACGTAACACGTCGGTTTCCTTGTTGTGGTGTCGCAGGCTCCAGCCCGGCGTAGTAACCCAGTTCGGTCGTAAAGGTCTGTGGAATATCCTCCGGGAGAGCTTCGTCTTCCACACCCAATACGCCGTTCATGCCGAGCCAGAAGGGAGCTTCGCCGAGCGGTGGCGCAGCCAGCAGACGAGTGGCGGTGGTCAGAGTGATTTTGGCCTTGAATCGCCAGCCGAGGTACACCCGCAGCATCACCAGGAGATCCTGGTACAGCAGGCCATCCGGCTTCCAGCCCTGCGCTTCCCGCTCGTTATCCGTTGAAAGCGCAATCAGCAACTGGCTGTTGGCATCCATCGCCTCGTCGCCAAGCGCCGTGTTGCCATCCAGCAGAAAATCCTCATCCCCGTAAAAACCCAGCGGCTGACTGACTTCCACCGGCCGCAGACAGTACGGACTGACCAGCACCACAGTGTCCGGTGCCAGCAAGCTCACCAGCGCCTGCATCCCCTCCTGGGTTTTACACGGTTGCTGCAACACTCCCAGCAGAGCCAGAAAGCGGGATACCGGGGTGGCAATATGCTCTGCTGTGCCTGGTATGCCCAGCCCCACCAGGCCCAGCAGCGACTGTGAGATGCAGTCGGTGCCACCGGGTTCAAATGTGGCCGGGTAGGAATATTTTCGCCAGATGCGATAAAACTGTGTCAGGATGCGGTGGCTGAAGATATCGAGAAACCCTTGCAGCGCCTCGTGCCCTTCCCGGCGCTGGGTGATGTCATCGAGATAGGCCGTTGGCAAGGGTGAGTCGACGCCGTACATCCCCATAAAGGTTGTGCGGATGAGCGGTGGCCTGCTGTCATCATCCTCATCGTATTCAACGGCCTTCAGTTCGCTGGCGGGAAACCCCATCCCCGGATGCGGCGCAAAGCGCACCGGGTCATCAGCGGGATGGCTGGTCGACCCCATCAGCGGCCTGCCCGGATTACGCTTCTCCAGCAGTTGACATAAACGGTAAAAGTTTATCCGGTGAAGGTCGGCTTCCAGCCGTGGGGTCAGCCGGGAATGCGGCGGTCGTGCTTCTCTTCCCATTCCAGACGCTCTCCGGTTGGTTGCAGAATAATAATCAGGCGGTTAAACAGGTAAATATCGGTATAGAGGGCGAAGAAGCGGCTTAGCATCTCGCCAAACAGGCAGATATCGCCCCGTCCGGCAAAACCGTGGCTGTCCAGTGTCACTTCAATCTGTACGCCGCGCACCAGGTAGCCCTGCTCAAAACGCTCCGTTTCGCTGTGCTTCACGTCGATAATCGCCTCCAGACGGCGGCGGTTCATCTCACTGTCCGTCCACTCATACAGCGCCAGCGTGCCACGCAGCACATCGGCATTATCCATCATCGAGAGAAAACCGCTACCGAGGTGGCTCAGCACGCGCCAGTGAAACCGGTCCTGAGCCGGCGGGTAACAGGGAAGCGTAGGGGCACACAGATTACGTACGGCTATGCTGGTCGAGGTGGTTTTCATCACCGTATCGAGCACCGTGCTCTGCAGTGCGCGGCGCGGTAACTGGCCATTGGTACCGGTGAGCGTCAGCGACAGGCTTTCATCTTCCGGCACCGTGTGATTGTCAAAGGCTTCGCCGCCGAGGATAAGCCAGGTGTTATGCAGCCCGGACGGGCCGCGGCGCACGCGGGTGTGGTAGTAATACTCCGGCGCTTCATGGCGCATCATTCCGCCTTTGTGGCGAAAGCTCGAGAACGGGACGTAGGTATGCTGGCTCGATGACATCACCGAATCCACCGCGTAAATCTCGGTATGACCATCCTGGACGCGCATCGGACGCAGCATGTATTCGGTTTGCAGAGAATTGAGCGTCAGCGGATCGGATTCCAGCGGGAACAGGTTAATCACCGGTACACAGTTCAGACGCAGATGCTTTTCGGTAAAGCTGAAGTCATGCTCCCAGCGTTCCGCCAGCACCACGTCGATTTCAAACCATGGGAGCTCGGCCGGAAAGACCACGGTCTCCAGCCCGCGTAGGCCCGTGAACATGAACTTCTCGCGGAAGGTGAAATACTCCAGCAGCAGCTGGTAGCCGCTGAAACTGCTGTCACCCTTCGGCCACAGCCCGTCATCATCTCCAAACCCCAGCGCGGCGAAATACCCGTCGAGCGGTCTTCTGTCCACGTCACCCGGCATCCGCAGCCACAGACGCGCAGCGTTCATGGTAAAGGCTTCGTGCATGGCGCAGGCCAGCGGTGCGTCAGCGTTGAAGTAGAACGGGATCTGGCTGAGATCCATACGGCTCCAGTCTGCAAGATGGCTACAATTAAAGCGCAGGCTGATGACCGACCGCCCGTCAGGGTCAGTCGACAGGCGAACGTGCTCCAGCGACAGCGGCTGAAAGGTTATCTCTTTGGTGGTGGTGTACCGGCAGCGCGTGCCCTTCTCACCGATCGGCCGCGAGTTCACCTCGAAACCTTTGACAATACGCATCTGCTCTTTCATTTCACGCCAGTCGGGGGTGAACTCCACCACCGACATGGACGGAATGGTGCGCAGGTAATGCGGCCACAACAGGCTGACCAGCCCTTCTGTCAGTTCAGGCAGGTCGTCATCGAGCTTTTCACGAAGACGGCCCATCAGGAAGGCAAAGCCTTCAAACAGGCGCTCCACATAGGGGTCGCGCGCGCCCGCTTTATCAAGATTCAGCATCGCCGCCTGCTCAGGATGAGCGCGGGCAAACTCTTCACCGGCTTCCAGCAGGTAGCGCATTTCGGCGTCGTAATAACGCAGGGTTAAGTCGTCCATAGAGTCATCATCTTTTTGTTCGGTGAGTTAACCACACAGCACTGCGGCGCGTGCCGGATCGAGAGAAATAAGCCCGGAAAGCAGTGATTCCATCTCAGGCTGCAGACGGGTTTTATCCGCCTCACTGCGCCCGGCCTTGCCACGCAGCAGCTTGAGTCTGCGGGCTTTGACCTCAAACATTAGCTTTGGCACCCATTGTTCAAGCGTCAGTTCTCGGGCACTGCCGTCGAGTTCACCCAACAAATGCAGTGCCATTTCGTTTTTACCGTACTGCTCGCTCACCCGAGCCATCAGTAAGCGCATCAGCCATCGATCGCGGGAAGAGGTGTAACCCGGCTGAACCTGCAACCAACTGAGCGCGGCTTCAATGCCTTCACTGTCTGCTTTTGCCAGGACCTCAGGCTCCAGCATCAGTACATCATCACTGTTGCTCGCCGTTGCCGTCACCGGCTCATCTTTCCATCCCGGCATAGCATCAAGCACGTTTTCTTTAATCCAGTTCAGGGTCACTTCATCGGCGAAAGGCGTGCCGTCATTGAAGGCCAGCACTTCCAATCCTGGAAGGCGAGCCAGCAGCCCTTCCAGGTCACGGCAAAGGATATCGGCACGCACGCTGTCGTTATCCAGCTTTACCAATGCCTGCCAGGCGTACCACTGCACATCCAGCCACAGATGGTTAACCCCCTGTGCCAGCAGGGTATCCGTATGCTCCAACAGTTCAGACCAGCTTTTTTGCAGGTACAGACGTTTGAGATGTGCCCTGTTATCTGGCTTGGGGGGGACCAGCCGGGTACGCCCGGAGGCGTCCAGCGGCGGTAACTCCGTCAACGTGTCCCAGCGCACACTTTTCAGCAGATGATGCCCGGCCAGCCAACCACCGGGCTGATCGCGGAGATATTTCGCCAGCACTTTGGCCTGATCGAGCAAATCGCGTCCTGACGTGACTGCGTTCATCACCGGCGCCGATAATGCCGGCACCCTAGTAGCGTTTTCTTCACGACTGGTTTGCGGCACCAGACTGTTGGCGCCACCGCTTTGCACCAGCCGGTTATCCAGCGCCTGATACAGTCCTGCCAAATCTGGACGCGCGTCCTCAGCAAACGTTTGGAGTGTCTGCTCTGCAAGTAACAGCGCAGCCGTGATGCGTTGCATGACGGACATATCCACTTCCGGGTACAAAGACAGGCTGTCTGTCACACGGTTACTGCCAAGCCACTCCAGGGCAGATTTACGGCTGCGCTCACGCCTAGGATGCAATCGGGTTCCGAACTGCGCCAGCATTGCAGCCAGCAGTTCAAGCCCCTGAGCAAGCCCGGACTCGCCATCCTGATGCAGACGCGCCCAAACGTAGAAGGTGATGACACGCAGATCCTTGCAGGTGCCGGTCAACAGCTTTTCCGCCAACTCGCAAATCAGGCCTGTATCAATGCCCGAAAGTTTATTGACCTCCTCGCGGATGCGCTGGAAATCATCGTCATAGCCCGGATCCTCCCCAGTCGGTTCATTGCCATTAATAGGTACCAGCCAGCGTTCCCAGTCAGCACTGCGTGCCCTGGCCTGAACCAGTGAGATCTTTTCATCTGCACCACAGACCTGAAGTAGGTTTTGTAATGTGGCCATTATTTCATTCCATCCATGGCTAGGTTATCAGAACGACTCAGTGCCTGAGCCGTCGCCTCGGCATCCACGCTGAATATTTTTTCCGGCAGACTAAAACCGCGCAAATCCAGTAACGCCAGCGGCCCTTTGCCAAGTTGGGAGCGCAGAACCCACTGCAACGTGCGACCATCCGGGGCGGTAAAACTCATCATCCACTGGCTGTGGTCAAGCTGTTTTCGCTTGCCCTGTTCCAGCCAGCGAATGAAGCCCCAGGTACCGCTGTAATCCCCGAACAGACGCGTTCCGGCGCTGGTTGAAGTCCAGGTCAGCATGGCACCGGGCTTGAAGGTATCCCCTGGCCAGCGGAAGGACTGCCAGTCGGCCATCTGGTTGAAGTAATGCAACTGCTGCCCGTCAATCGTTAGCTGGGTTTCCACCACCTGTGGTACCGGGCGGGCCTGTAATTCGAAGCTGATGCCCTGGCTGCCGTCGGTAAACAGAATGTCGGATAGCTGACTCAATTGGTTTAACGCTTTCAGAAATGCCGGGTTAAACGTCAACCCCTGGCTGTTAGTACGGTTCGGCACCCACCGACTGCCTTCTTTTTGCAATACGCCGCTGAGTTCAGCGGTCAGGAAACGGTCAATACGCCCGGTGTCCTTGCGGATAAACTCCGCCAGCATCGGCAGGGAAGCGTCGCTTTTGCTCGCGGCAAACGGGAAGCGCCCCTCAAAGGCGGTATGCCAGTTTGCTACCACTGAACGGCTCCAGCGGTCGTTCAGGCTGGCTGCAGACGGTTGCAGTACGGTTTCCCAGGCCTGCGTCAGCGGCTGCACAAACAGGGTGTTGCCAAAGCCGCTCCACTCCTCACCCAGGCTGGCCGCCACCAGGCTGCCGTACTGCTGGGTATCGGTCAGATCAACGCTTTTGCCCTGGAATACCGTCTGCGCCAGGGTCTGCATCATCTCCTGCGGATCGTTAGCACTCGCCACCTGTTGCAGGCGCAGACGCACACGGGTGATACGGGTGAGGTAGGTTTGCAGGCTCAGCGTGCTGTCCGCCGACATCACGTTGCTGGCTTGGTTTTTCCCCATCAGTGTCAGTAACGGCCCGAAGGTGTCATCCAACGGCCCCTGCTGGCCCGCCGCTTTTTGGTCGATAACCGGCCGATCGTTTTTGCCGATAAGATCTTTTGCCGACTTGATGATGGAATCCGACAGCCCTTCGCGCAGCTCGCCAGCTTGTCCCTGCCAGGCCAACGTATTCATTAACGCGATCATCGGCGACTGACGCACATCGCTCATCAGTGTCAGTTGGTCAATCACATCCGCAATGTTGTGCGCCGGATTCAGCCGCAGGCTGTTGAGGAAGTTCAACCAGCTGCCGGCAAAATCAGTGAAGTAACGCTGCGTCAGACGCGCTTTAAGCGCTTCCGGGGAGAGGTCGGCAGAAACGGTCTTGCGACTGTCGCTCAGTACCCAGTCAATCTCATCCCGCCGCGAGTTCGCCGCTTTCTCGATGGCCTGCTGAATCCCCCCTTCCCACGCCTGACGGGTAAACATCCCCGGCACCACGTCATCGGTGGTGAACAGTCGCCGCGCATCGGTACCACTGGTCATGTCCTCCAGAGACACATCGGCAAAGTTACGGCGCACCGATTTGAGCATGTTTTCGTAGAGGGTTCCCTCCGCATTACGGCGACCAATCTGCTGCAACAGCACCTGGCGGCTTTGGCTGACCAGTTGCGCATCCGGAGTGATTTTCCACTGCGGCTGCGGCGGCAACTCATTTATGTAGAATGCCCATAGGTCCGGAGAAAGACTCCGCCACAGACCGGTGGATATGCCGGTCCTGGACGGTTGAACGTCCTTCATGGTCTGGGCATAGAACGCACCATCGGCTTTGTCCGGACGCGCCATCATCAGCCAGGCTTTCAGCTGGTCATAACCGGGTTTAGCCAATTGCGTGCGCTGGTCACTGTTAGGTGCCGAGTTTGTCAGAGCAGTCAGTTTCTGCATCAGGGCAGCATTGGCCGGGTCACGGATCAGGCGGTTGTTCGCCACGCCATACCACGGGAGCATCGCGCTCAACAGTTGCGGATTATGATCGAGGCCAAAACGTTGATACCACGGTGAACCGCCCTGAACATGATGTTGCAGACGACCGGCATCGTTACGCAGGTCGTGCAGAGCAGTCAGTTGAGAGTCAGAAACGGAGGGATGCTCGACCAGAGAACGGACTTTGTTCGCTACAGAGGAAATCTGACTATAGTTCAGGGAAAAAGAGAGCAGCAGCCCCGCCCCCCAGATGCCGAGCACAGCCATAATGCCCCATGCCAGCGTCTGCTCCCAGGCCATACCGACACGGCGGCCACGCACACGCGTGCAGTCTTCCGTCACCCCTTGCCAGGTTGCCGGAAACGTCAGGGCATGTTTATGCGCAGCCGGAATGGCGCTTTCCGCCACGTTTTTGCCTGCTTCTTCACTCGGGGAGCCGGGTTTATTGACCGGGCTGAACATCAGCCCCCGCAGCGGGATACGTTGTTGATAACCGTACAGCCAGGGTGTCAAGCGGGACATCCAGCGTTTGCTTTCCCCCTGCTCAAGCTGCTGAGCAAGGCGCAGCAGAAAATCATACTGGCGCTGTTCGGCAATCTGCGACATGCCCTGTTCACGCAGTTGCGGCAGCAGCTTATCGAGTTGTGTCGCCACCGCCTCCGGCATCGCCCGCAGTGGCAGCGTGATACCGACAGACTGCGATTTACGCCCTGCCTGCGACCATTCACTGCCGCACAGCTGCCACAGCCAGACAGGGGCAGAATAGCGCAGCGCTTCGCCGATTTTCTCCAGCCCGCGCAGATCGTTGTCACTCATCTGCGGTGTGAGGATCTCACCTTCCCCCAGCACCCGGACAATGCCGTCCAGTGGGCGGCCACGGCGGAGTTTGCGCAGCGCGGTATATTTTTCTGTATCTACTTCAGCCGTCAGACTGCCGCCGTAGATCAGAACGGTACGCTCACCTTCAAGCCACTGGCCGGCTTGCAGACCGGGCACCAGTTGTTCAATTGTGGCCTCGTCGCCGACGACTAACAGGAGGCGGACTTTTCGGTGCCAGAACAGCTTATAACGGCGGAACAGGTGATTTTTCAGCGGCGCGTAAATCGCTTCACGTTGGCTTTCTGGTGCCGGTTGACGTTGGCGGGATACCGGTGGACTGACCTTGTCCTTAATCAGCAGGCGGAAGGCCATAAACCCCAGTACCAACAGGCTTAGCGCCACTCCCCAGACGATAAAACAGGCGGCGATAAGTGGGCGCAGCGCCTCCCATTCCGTTGCGCGGTCGGTCCCCCACAGCCACCATGCCAGCCCGCCCAGCAGCACCAGCAAGGTGACCACGGCAATACAGACGGTGGCCGTGGCTGCCACTGAGAGGGCAGCAGGTTTATTGACGTTGTCCATCAGGTTTTACGATTCCAAGTGCGAGGGTGTTCATCGGGTCGCGGGCAATCCAGCCACACGGTTGTTGGTGGTGCGCGGCGTAAATGACCGCCAGCGATATCACGGTCAAGGCGGCCATATCACCGATATCGCCCCAGTTGGCATCCTGTTGATGCTGGCTGACGTCCCAGCCGCTGTGCGCCAGCCCATCCAACTCTGGCAAGGCGAACATCGGGCAGGCTTCGGGAGGGGAGCTCAGCTCACTCTGCACCAGCGCACGGGCGCAAACGGCGGGAAGTGCATCCCCCGCCTCCGCGGAGAAGACTTCGCCACGCGCCAGTTGCACCGGGCCATCCTGCCCGGCCAGCCACAGCACGGCGGCCTCCCCGGCGGGACGCGGTGTACCGGGCGCTGCGACGACCGACCGGCAACCCGCGATCAGTATAACGTCATCCGTTTTAGCCGCTGCCAGCCCGCTCGCTATCGCCGCAAGGCTGGCTTCCCCTTGCCAGGGTTCAGGGCGCGGCGGCAAAGAGCACGCCGGGAAGATAGCGGCCATCTGCGCGCTGAACGCCTGCCAACCCGCGTCTGTACCCTGCCAGTAACAGCACTGCGGCGAAGTAAACATTTTATCGCCATGCTGCTTTTGCCACTCAATAACCAGCAGTTCAGCCAGCCGCTTTTCACGCCCAGCGGCATCCACCGCCGAAATCTGCGGCAGGCGCAGCGCCCGGCCGCCGCCTTCTTTTTTTTCCTCCGGCTGGCGATGTTCACGTTTAAGCAGGCGCAGCCAGTCGGTTGAGCGCCCACCGGCGGGCCCCAGCAATACCACCTCTTTTAATGCGAACGTTTGGCGATGCTGTGCCCACCACCGCTGCTGTTCATACGCCACCCGTTGATGGTAGAAAGCGGTGTTATGCACGCTGACGCGGTAGTACAGCAGGCGGATAAGCCAACCCGTACCCGCCAGCACCAGTGACAGCAGGATACCGACCGCGATCGGCGAGGTTCTCCCCTGTGCAGACGGCAGCAGTGCGCTGATGCCGCCACCGAGCAGCACCAGCAGTGCCGCGGCCGACAGCCAGCGAGCGGCGAGCGGCGGGCGGGCCGTTTTATAGCCGGGATAGTCAGGAACCGGCCTCACTGGTCAATACCGCAATCCGGGAAGGAACTGACCAGCGTGCAGCCACAGGCGCAACGGTGGCCGTGCAGCGCAACCGGCTGGCCATCGATCCGGGTCCTTGAACTGCCTTCGGCGATGGTGGTCATGCCGTGCTTATTACAGCTCACCGGGTCGCCCTTGCAGGCAAATCCCTGACTAAAACACTGATAGTGCCCGCCCAGCACCCTGCCGCCATGTTCCCGCAGCGTATCCCCCTGGCGAATGACTTTATTCATCAGATTCCCTTCCCTGGACTTAAGCGATGGCCGCCTGTACCTGCTCAAGCCAACTGGCCGGCATGGCCGATTTCGCCCGCGTCAGTTGCTGTTCCGCCACTGCGGCTTTCTGTAGGGCAACTACCACACCTGGCTCGGTGGTAAAGGCTCTGAGCTGTTCGCCCCCCGGCAGCTCGGGCAGCGGCAGGCCGGTGAGCCTGTCCAGCACCTCGACCTGCAGCGAACGCACCGCACCGGTGGCGGCCAGGCCGGCCAGTTTGCCGCTCAGGCTTTTCTGTTTGAAACTCAGAACCACCCCCGTGGTGAGGGTGGCAAACCCCACCAGGTTGCCGGCAATCACCAGCGGCGAGAGCGACTTATTGCATTGGTCGCTGAAGTAAATCATGCGGTAGCGGAAGTAGCCGCCCCACATCTCGCGCGAGCTGAGCGCGGCGTGCATAAACCAGGCACGCGAGTCGTGCACCTGGTCGTCGAACAATGCCCTGACCAACCCGGCGGGCTGCTCCGCGTTGCTGGCCTCTCCGGCGGCGGGGAACAGGGTAGCCACGCGGGCATCTCCGTCGGTTTTAATCCGCCGGTATTCATGCGGTTCATCATCGGTATTGAGGACAAAGATCATCGGTTGCAGTACGGTGTCCAGCACCACCTGCGCCAGATTTTCCGGGATGCGGTAGCCGTCGTGGTAGTCCTTGCCAAACTCCTTCGCCGCTTCAAACAGCTGGGTCTGCGCCATATCCGGGTCGAAATCCTTGATGCCTGGATGCAGCACCAGATCGTCCATCTGGTCGGCGGGTTGATTTGCCATCTGCTCCTGACGTGCCTTGATAACCTCTTGCTGCTTTTTATCTCGTACCTCTTCAGCAGCCTTGCGTACAGCGGGCAACGCTTCCTTATCCGTGGCAGCTTTGTAGAACCGCTGTTCCACCAGCGTCCCTTTGGCATAGCGATCAATACGCCAGGCGGTGATCCAGGCAATCTGGTTTACGACGACGGTTTCCAGACTGCCGCTGGCGCGCGGCGGATCGTAGTTGGCCGCCTCATCTGGGCTGATGTCGGCCGGAGTAGTCAGATTAAGGGTGAGCTCGCGCCAGGCGTTGAAGCGCTGGACTAGATCTCCGTGAATTAGAAATTCTTTTAAAGAATCTAAAGGCATCAACCGCCAGTTGTCCGTCTTCTTGTCATCAGGTAATGCTTCCACGGGCACTTTTAATGGCGCACCAGAGGAAAAGGCTGAAGCATACATATCATGCAAGGAGATTTGTGACAGCAATAAAGCATCATCCTCACCATTCGCCTTCCCCTGATCTCCCGGCGGATAACCACCACCGATATCCGAATGCATCCCTGGATACACCACCTCGGTGGCATAAGGTGGGTACTTGCCGTTCCCCCGGCGCACCGAGTCCAGCGGGAAGCAGAGCCGCTGCTCGTGGCCGGAGACCAGATGCACGCATTTTTTTATCAACCCGCCATAGGTTTCATCACTCGGCAGCTCCATCGTATCGTCCGCCCAGCCCATATGCCCCTCGGCAATCGGCGCCACGTGCGCCACCCCGACCGAGGCCACGGTATCCAGCAGCCCGAGAAACTCCACGCTGAGGGGCAACTGCAGCTCACCAATCTGCAGGCACTGCGGGGGGTTCTCACCTTCCGCCGCCGGTGGCGGCAACAGTTCGCTCAGCCAGCGTACAAAGGCGCGCGCCGCCGCTGCACCGCGAGAAAAGCCGTAAACATACAGCTTGATGCCTAACAGCTTGGGTTTTCCCGGCTCCGGCTGGGTAATTAATGGTTTCAACTGCGGGGCTAACTCATTCAGTAAGCGGCTGAACTCTTCATAACGGTTGTGGCTGCCGCCAAACCACAGGCGGTTCCAACTGGTACCCATTTTGCCGATGGACTGACGACTCTCCGCGGTAGTCAACCATTTTTCAGTGGCGGTGAACTTCAGTACATCAATAATGCGCAGCAGCCCCCAGTTAATACGCTCCTCGCCCTTAGTTGCACCCACCAGCCCCAGAGTGGAATAGTCTGGGTCGTTCACTTCCGGGAACGGAGTACCCACACCGGGCATATAGAACTTAAAATATTTCCCCTCGCCGTCTTCCGCATCATCTAGCAACGTGCTCTGGCCGTCTGTTGGCACTCCACCCGCAGTGCCGGTCCCGATAGTGGCACGAAACAGACGCGCGATATTGGTCGGATGCTTCGGGTCAGACAGGAGCAGGTCATTGTTCAGGTTATTGCCGGTACCGTCGAAAAACAGACTAATATGCAGCGTTTTGCAGCACGGCGGCTCCACGCGCCGTCCGGCAGCCAGGCACAGTTCCTGGCGGTAGAGCCGTTCGGCGCTGTTCTGCTGATGGCAGCTCTGCCCGACCTGCAGTGCCTGAGTCGGCAGGCGTCCCTGTGGCGGGAACGGCGGTGGCGCCCAGGCTAAATCGGTTTCCTTTATCTCGGACATACGTTTGGCTCCTTCATCCTGATGGGCTCTTTAATCGGGTAGTTGGCATTTCTCGGTGACCAGCAACTGGTGGTCACCTTCACTTCATCGCAGGGCAAAAAGTGCACCGTAATACCGCAGGTATCCTGGCCGTTGTAGTCAGGAACCGGGACGGTTTTGCTGTGCTGGCGATTCTGAGCACTCATCTTTTTCTCCCAGGCTTTATATTTTTCGTAATCAGTAAATCCCGGGAAACCTTCTGTTGATGCCTCCCCACTTTCCCAGTCAATACGCACCGTCATGCCCGGCTGCCAGCGGGCCGGCACGCTGTAGCAGCAGCCGCCACCGCCGCCCTGGAACGGGCCAATAATGTCGATACCCGACTGACGGTCCACGCTGAAGTGGTTAATCGCCCATTTGGTGTGGTTGATGGCCTTAATGGTACCGCCGCCGCCACTGGCCTGAGCGGCGGGTTGTGAGCAGCCGGTTAACAGCAACAGACCCGCCAGCAGCGGGCTTAATAATGAACGTTTCATCTGACTTTCCTTGTAGACGTGGAACTCAACTAAGGGGGAAAACGACAACCGGAGACAGGTTATCTCGGACAGTCTTTCGGCTCCTTCATCCTGATGGGCTCTTTAATCGGGTAGGCCGGGCTGCCATAGGTGTAGCAACTGGTCGTCACCTTTACCTCATCACAAGGCAAAAAGTGCACCGTAATGCCGCAGGTATCCTGGCCGTTGTAGTCGGGAACCGGGACGGTTTTGCTGTGCTGGCGTTTTTGTGCATCAATGCTTTTTTTCCAAGCAAGATATTTTTTCCTGTCCTGATAACCAGGAAAGTCCATTGAATACCCAATCCCAGTTTCCCAGTCAATACGCGCCGTCATACCCGGTGTCCACCGAGCGGGCACGCTGTAGCAACAGCCACCACCACCGCCCTGGAACGGACCGATAATGTCGATACCCGACTGGTTATCCACGCTGAAGTGGTTAATCGCCCAATGGGTGTGGTTGATGGCGTCGATAGTGCCACCTCCGCCCCTTGCCTGAGCGACAGGCTGTGAGCAGCCGGTTAACAGCAGCAGACCCGCCAACAGCGGGCTCAATAATGAATGTTTCATCTGACTTTCCTTGTAGACGTGGAACTCAACTAAGGGGGAAAACGACAACCGGAGACAAGTTATCTCGGACAGTCTTTCGGCTCCTTCATCCTGATGGGCTCTTTAATCGGGTAGTTAGCATTTCTCGGTGACCAACAACTGGTTGTGACCTTCACCTCATCACAGGGCAAAAAGTGCACCGTGATGCCGCAGACATCCTGGCCGTTATAATCAGGCACCGGGACAGTTTTGCTGTGCTGACGGTTCTGGGCCTTCATTTTTTTTCCCAAGCAAGATATTTTTCTGTATCAGCAAACCCGGGAAAGCCTTTTGACCCTCCTTCCCCACTTTCCCAGTCAACTCGTACCGTCATACCCGGCGTCCAGCGGGCGGGCACGCTGTAGCAGCAGCCGCCACCGCCGCCCTGGAACGGGCCAATAATGTCGATGCCCGACTGGTTATCAACACTGAAGTGGTTAATCGCCCATTTGGTGTGGTTGATGGCTTTAATTGTTCCGCCACCACCGCCCCTTGCCTGAGCGACAGGCTGTGAGCAGCCGGTTAACAGCAGCAGACCCGCCAGCAGCGGGCTTAATAATGAGCGTTTCATTTGACTTTCCTTGTAGACGTGGAACTCAACTAAGGGGGAAAACGACAACCGGAGACAA
>NZ_JBQZFV010000011.1:0-166177 GCF_052691735.1 Serratia sp. NA_13 | reverse complement strand
TTTACCGGTCGCCGTTATTGACAGATTTTGCCCGGCGTTGAGCGTGCTACCCTGCGACTGACTGCTGTCGGTACGGGTTTCACTCTTCGACGACTGGCTGCCATAAGAGGCGCTGATGCCCACCGTGTTGGTGGCGCCTTGCGCCGCACCTTCGTCTCCGGGCTGCAAACCGGCAGCGGCGTTTTTCGTCTCTGCCGACGCGGTCAGGGCATCGTCACGTTCCCAGGCCTGTGCAGCCTGCACGCCGGACAGCGCTGCCTTGGTGTTTTGCAGGGCGTTCAGGCGCCCGTCGCCTTCTTTCCTCGCCTGTTGCGCCGAGCTGACCGTGGTGTTGAGTGCGCTACCCACGGTGCCCGACAGCGCCACACTCAGGCCGCTCTGCTTCTGCTCGAAGGTTTCTTTACGTGTGCGCTGATCGTAGCCGGGATCGATAATCACGCTGTCGCCGGTAAGAGCCAGATCCTTGCCCGCCACCAGGTCGGCACCGCCAATGTGCAGTTGGTTGCCCGCCGTAATATTAACGCTGCCCTGGCTGCTGCCGACGGTACTGACGCTTTGGCTCTGGGTCCGGCCTTTCTCGTCGATTTCGTGTTTTCTCGACTGTTTGCCAATGGTGAAGCCGATACCGCCGCTGCCCAGCAGGCCGCTCTTTTTCTTCTCTTCCAGCCGGTAATGCGTGTCGGTCTCGGTGGCCGCACCGATGTCGACGTTACGGCCGGCCTGCAGGTTGACATCCTGGTCGGCAGCAATGGCCGAGCCGGTAACCGTCAGGTTATTGCCGGCGCTGAGGCTGACACTGTTCCCGCTGAGCAGGCTGCCTTTCTCGCGCGTGGTCGTATCGTTGGCGATACTGTGGCTGCTGCTTTTTTTCAGGAAGCCTTTTTTCTGAGACCGCTCTTCACTGAAGGTCGACTCGCGTTCGGTAGCGGTATTGAGGGTCACATCCTGCTTCGCCTGCAGGGTAACAGCGCCCTGGTCACTGTGAAGGGTGCTGGCCGTGGCGGTGATGCTGCCGTCCTGCGCTACCACAGTGACGCCGTCGCGCCCGTTGAGGGTGCTGCCCACCACATTTTCCCGCAGGGTTTCTTCGGCGCGCTCACCTTTGGTTTTCCGTCCGCGACTCTCCTCGTTGGAGACGCGATGTTCGCTGTCGGTGGTGTGGTTAAGGGTCACCTCCTTTTTCGCCTGCAGCGCGATGGCGCCCTGGTCACTGTGCAGGGTACTGCCGGTAACCGTGACGTCACCTTCGCGCCCGATCACGGTCACACCGTCGCGCCCGCTGAAGGTGCTGCCGGTGCTGATTTCGCGCTCGGTTTGCTCTTCGCGATGGCTGCGGGTTTTGCCCTTGCGTTTATTTTCGCTGTCCTGGTCCTGCGTGCGGGTGCGCGCGTCTTTAATGGTCACGTCCTGCGCACTGATACCAATGCGTCCCTCTTTACTGTCAACTTGTGCGCCTGCGGCCAGTAGGCGATTGCCCGCTACCAGGGCCACGCTCTGGTCACCACTCAGCGTGCTGAGCGTCAGGCGTTCTTCCTCGCGGCTGTTGCTGACCGACGAGGTGCGGCTGTTGGCCTCAAGATGCGTTCTGTTGGTGGTGGTTTCAGCCTTGAGGTTGATGTCGCCACCGGCCTCTACGCGGGCGTTGCCCCCCGCCTTAGCCTGGCTGCCCTGTAAGGTGACATCCCGTCCGGCCGCCAGTGAGAGGTTGCCGCCGGCGTTCAGCTCACTGCCCAGCGCCTGCTGCCATTCACCGTTGACGTGCGCCATCCGGGAGCCTGCCGCTTCCGTGCCGCCGTGGGTGCGGTTACCCATTGAACCGGAAATAACCTCAAGATCGGCGGTATGGCTACTTTTCGCGGCGGTGATGGTCAGGTTGTTACGCGCACTCAGGTTGAGCGTATCTGTCGCATCAAGCTTCGCCCCCGTGAGCGTGATATCGGTGCCGCGCAGGCGAATATCGTCGGCGCTCATCATAGCCTGGCGCAAGGCATCTTGCAGGTTGGTGCTCAGGGTCAGGCTGTCGGCCTGCACGTCGATGCTGCCCGCTTTGATGTCGCCGCCCTGATGCAGGAACTGCCCGGCATCTACGGTCAGCGCCTTGTCGGCGAACAGGTTACCGGCATTGGTGATGCTGCCGGCCGAGAGCTGCAGGTTACCGCCGCCAATCACCGCGCCATCGCCGGTCAGGCGCAGCGTGGTTTGCGCCAGATACACCTTAGGCACCCACACCGTTTGCAGGCCGTCGGCCGTTTGTACCGTTTCGCTCACCAGCCAGACGATATCCTGTTGCAGCGCCGCAATCTGCTCCGGCGTCAGGGCCACGCCCGGCACCAGATGGAATTCTTGGGCGACTTTAGTGCCATGATTCATCAGTTGCTGGTACTGCGCCATCACATCCCAGCCCTTGACGGACGGTTTGCCGGTCAGCGCCAGCACCTGCTCGCGTACCAGCCGCTGCTCGTAAAAGCCGTCGCCCAGGCGCTTATGGGCCTGCGCGGGGTCATACCCTACGCGCTCGAGCATGTAGTCACTGCTGATAAAGTTGTCGCGGTGGGTAAAGCGCTCGTCGGTCACCACCAGGAATGGGCTGCCGGTCGCCGTGTGCTGGCTGAACAGCGCGTTATTGGGAATGGCGGTGGCCACATTGCCCAGATGCTGTAACTGCGTCAGCGCCAGCTCTGCCGGCAGCAGCGGACGCCCCAGCGGCGAGGACGGCGTGGTACCCGATTTTGTCACTTGCTCGCCCGGCGCAAGCGCCGTGTCGCCATCCTGGCGGCCGGTGCCCTCTACCGTGAAGGCCAGCGGGTTGCGCTCAAGTTCGGCACGTTCGGCATCCACGGCGTTTAATACCGCCTGAAGCTGGCTGATTTGTGCCTGATTGACCGTGGTATTGGTGATGCGGATCCCGTTGATGGTGACCGTGCCGTTGCCGGTGATCACGCCGTCAACGGTCGCCAGCGCCGTGGTCTCATCACGGTTGTACGTCGGATACCAGTGGTGGGTGTCTTTATCCATGTGGTCAACGATATGCTCCTGACGTCGTTCGTTGACCGAGTAAGCGCGGTTGTCCACGCTGCCGCCACCGTCCTGCGTCAAATTACCGTTGGCGGTGATAACACTGGCGTCATTGAGCAATGCACCGGTGATGCGCAACACCATGTTGCCGCCGGCCAGAATGCGCGCGCCAATGCCCTCGGAGACCAGTTTGTCGCGCGTCACCGTACCGGTGGCGGTACGCTCACGCAGGTTGTTGTAATCGGTGACGAACGGCGCGCTGTCGATATCGATGTGCTTCTCGGGGTCCCAGGTCATCACCTGCGTCCAGTCGTGCTCCCAATGGAAGCCGTTTTGGTAAGGCGTCGGGATGGACGCCAGCTGATTTCCCCCGCGCGTTTCATAGAACGTCATCGCATAGCTGCCATCGGCATTCGGCTTGAGCGCCAGGTAGTTGACCCACAGGTCGGTCAGTTGCCCCTTATTGTCTTTGACCCGCACCTGTGCACGCTTGCCCGGCGCATCAATGTTCAGCAGGGTGCCGTAGCGGTTGGTTTGCGCCGCCGCGTCATCCTGGAAGGTCAGTTGCTGGGTGGTCGGCGCCATGGTGTTCTTATCGGGGTTGACCTTTGAGCCATAAGAGCGCCAGTAGTAGTTGTAGCGGTGCCATTTGTAGTCGCGCTTCTCGGCGTCACGTTCAATCACCAGCCCTTCACGCAGGTTGTTCAGGCGACGGGCTTCGACCGTGACATCACCGTCAGCTTCAATAAAACTTGCCCGGTTCTCGAGCAAATCATCACTGCGCAGTGACAGACGGTCACCGCTGTAAAGTAGGGCGCCGTCGCGGTTAGTCAAGCGCTCCCCAGTCTGCAACGTCAGGCTCTGCGTCGCCGCCATCACGGCAGGCGTACCGTGGTTGTCGATGACGCGCCCGCGCACGGTGATGTCGTCACCCATCAGCGCCGCGGCGTTGTCCAGGGTATCGACGCTCAGCGTCATGCTGTCAGCCTCAATACGCCCGGTGTTTTGCAATGCCCCGGTCGTCAGTTGCAGCGTTTTGCTCACCAGGGTGGCCGGATTGGTAATGCCGGCCGCAGTGAGCACCAGATTACCCGGCAGCAACCAGTCCGCCAGGTTGGTAAAGGCGCCGCTCAGAGAGAACGTCACTGTGCCGTTACTGCTGACGGTGTCGCCGGCCTGATGGGTGTAGTCCTGCTGCGCGGACAACGTTAGCGCCTGTAGCCCCAGCAGGGTGCCGTTCTGGTTATTCAGGGTGCGCGCATGCGCTGTCAGTTGAGCCGCGCTCTCCACGCGCCCGCCCTGGTTAAGCAACGTCAGCGACGAGTCGCCAGGGGAGAGAGCGGTGTTAATCTCAAGGTTGCCGTTGGCCAGGATGCGCCCCTGGCGGTTATCCAGCGTGGCGACATCCGTGAAGGTGAGGGGGCCCGCACTTTGCAACCGGCCTGACGTGTTGTCGACGTCACGGGCGGTGATGTTAGTGCGGGAGGTGCTCAGTATCAGCCCGCCGTCGCGGTTGTTCAGACGATCGGTCTGCACATTCAGCCCCGCCTGGCTGCTCATCGTGCCCTGACGACTGTTGTCGAGCGCCCCGGCCTTAAGCCTCATCCCCTGGGTCGACACCAGTTGCCCACCCTGGTTGTTGACCTGCGCGCCCTCAAGTGTGAGCGCGTCGCCGCTGTGCAGCTTGCCTTGCTGGTTGTTGAGCGTGTCGAAACGGTAGGCACCCGAGCCCTGACTGATGAGTGTGCCACCCGCATTGTTCAGTTGTGCCGTTGTCAGGGCAATGCCGCCACGGCTGCTGAATATACCCTGACGGTTATCGATACCAGCCGCTGACACCTGCTGGTCACCATTGCTGCGCACCGCGCCGTCGGTATTTTCCAGTAAGCCAAGAATGCGCAGCGCCACCTGTTGCTGGCCGTCTATCGTCCCGCCGGCATTGTTCAGCGTTTGTGCGTCAAGTTGAAGCGCCTCGCCACTTTGTACTTTCCCATCGCGGTTGTTCAGCGCGCCGCTCAGCGTAAGACGTTGTTGTTTCTGGCTGTAGAGCAGCCCGCCCTGCGTATTGTCGAGCGCGCGGGCGGCGATATGCAGCGCCTCTCCGGCCAGCCACTGACCGCCGGCGTTATTGATGGCGCCGGCGTGTTCGCCGTCTTTGTCGCCCGCGACAGCCAGTTGCCCCTGCGCCGAGACCTTGCCGGCCCGGTTGTCGATGTCCTGCACAACGTGCAGCACCAGATCATGTGCCGACTGTAGCACACCTCGGGCGTTACCCAGCCAGTCAGATGCAAGCTGTGCATCCTGCTGGCTTTGTACGCTGCCGTCCGTGTTGTCAAAACCACGACTGACGGCCTGCCAGCTACCCTGACTGCCTATCCAGCCCTGCGCGTTGGAGAGTGTCTGCGCCTGTAAAGTCTGCGACGATGCGCTGAAAATCCGGCCCTGGCTGTTATCCAGTTGGCCGGTGAATTGCATGTCTAGGCTATCCAGTGCGTTGATAGCACCCTGTCCATTCAACAGATTAGCGGCGCGTACCTGCGTGCGCCCATTGCCGGTCAGGGTGCCGCTCTGGTTGTCCCAGCCCCCCGACAGACTCAGAGACAGCGCCTGCCCACTGAGTACCACACCGGCGGCGCGGTTGGTCAGTTGCCCGCCCTGCAGAGATAAGTTGCCGCCGCTTTGCAGTGAGCCTGTATCGTTGTCGAACAGGCTGGTTGCAACGCCTTTAACGGTGAGGGCCTGTTGCGCGGTCAGCTTGCCAGTGTGGTTGAAAATATCGCCTGCGGCGTCAAGCGTCAGGTTACCGCCGGACTGCAGCCGACCACCGGTATTGTCGAATGATTGCGTGCTGGCGGTGACCTGATGGCCACCTTGTGCGGTCCCCGCACGGTTATCCCAGTCACCGCCGCTTTGTACGGAGAGGACGTTGCCGGCTTCAAGCCAGCCGTCAGCATTGCCCAATGCCTGATGCGTCGTCAGATTCAGATCCTGATCGGCAATGATTTTGCCCTGCGCATTGTCCATTTTCTGTGTCGTCAGCGTGAGCGACTCGCCGCTGATTTCACCCTCGCGATTACCCAGTATCCCCGAGCTGGTTAAGGCGAGCTGCTGCCCGCCCAGCAGCTTGCCGGCTTCGTTGCGGATGTCCCGCGCTGCCACGGTGGTTTGCCCATTCCCCTGCACCGTGCCTCGATGGTTATTCAATTCACCTGCGGTACGTACCGCCAGTAACTCGCCGGCACCCAACAGCCCTTGCGTGTTGTCCAACCCCTGGCGGGCATTCACATCAAGGCGCTGCTGGCCAATCACTTTGCCCTGGGTGTTGTCGAGACGGTCAGACGTTGCCGTTAGCACTGCGGCGCTGATTTCGCCGCCGCGGTTGGTGGCATTGCCCGTGGTATTCAGGGCTAGCGATTGGCCGGACAGCAGCTTACCACCGTCATTATTGAGGGTGCCTGCCGTTGCCGTGACGGCCGTTTCGCCTTGCGCCGTGCCGCCACGGTTGTCCCAGTTGCCGGCGTGAACATCCAGCGCTTTGCCGGCGCCAATGAGGCCGCGTTGATTATCCAGGCGGCTGGACGTCAGGTCGAGATTGCCCTGACCGATGATCTGCCCCTGCGAGTTATCCAGCCGCTGCGCCACCAGACGCACGTCATCGCCGCTCAGGGTACCGGACGCGTTATTCATCTCGCTGCCTGCCTCAATCGTCAGGCCGTTCCCGGCCAGCAGGTTGCCCCCGGCATTATTCACCGCGCCGTCAGCAAGGAGCGTGAAGCCCGCCTGGGTTTTTACCGTGCCGCTCTGATTATCGAGTCGCCCGGCATCCAGGCGCAGGTTGCCGTTGCTGCCCATCGTGCCGCCGGCATTGTCGAGCAGGCCACCCACCCGCCAGTGTTGTGCCGCGCCGCCCAGCGCCACCAGGCGGCCACGCTGATTGACCAGTTGACCGGCCGAAAGCAGGAGGTTCTGCGTCTCAATGGCACCGTCACTGTTATCCAACTTGCCCGCCAGGGTGAATCCGCTCTCACCGTCACCGGTCTGTGACCAGGTAGCCTGTTGGTTGAACAGGTTGTCGGCATCCACCGTCCAGCGCCCGGACTTGACCTGCGCCTGCTGCGCATCCACATTTCCTTTCGTGCTCACGGCCAGCTCACCGCTGTCTACGGTGGATTGGCGCAGTGCCACACCGCCTTCGCGAGCCGTCAGCGCGGTACGGCCGGCCGCAACCCGTGCGCCGCTGATATCCACCCGGCGGCCGGACGCGTTGACATTCTTTTTGGCAAGCAGACTGCCACTGGTACGGATATCGCCCTGGCTATCAAGCTGCAGGTTGGCATCCTGGACCAGCAGGCTGTTGGTATCACTGCCCGCCAGCAGATGGCCGCTGCTCTGTATACCGTGCGCGGCGTTCAGGCGCACATCCCCGGCCGCTGCCAGCGTACCGGATTGCGTTAACATTCCCTCGCGACTCTGCACGGCCAGTTGACCACCGCTATACACTTTGCCGTGCGTCTCGATGTCGCCTTTTGCCGCCAGCTGAATATCACCGCCGGCTTGCGTGCCCGCATCTGGCGCACCAGACTGCCAACTGAGCTTACCTTCGCTGCTGACGGTGAGCGTTTTGCCTGCCTGCACCTGCCCGTTCTGATTGCGCACGCCGACGCCGGCTTCGGTGCCAATCATGCGGATACTGCCGCTGTACATGCCGCCCATCTGGCCCATGTCGATGGCAAGCTCCGGTTTGGCGCTGCCGTTATCTGAAAGCGGCGTCGCGGTTTTACCGTCCGCACTCACCCGGTTACGCCCGGCCACCACCGACACGCCTTCTTTGGCCCAGACGCCGGCGTTGATCTCCACCGCGCGCGCCAGGATGTCGACGTACTCGGTATCATGACGCGCATCGCCGTTGAGCCCACCGCCCTCGATGCGCACCACGCCGCGTTCGACCTGATAACCCGCCACGCTGCCGTCGGCGTTCATCTGCGGTTTGCCGGTGGTCAGCGTCATGCGCCCGGCGTTGATGGTGCCGCAGCCGTTGCAGACAATACCGGCGGGGTTGGCCACAATCACCTGCGCCTTGCCACCGGCCACTTCCATAAAGCCGCGCAGTTGGCTGGGGTTGTTGCTGTTAACCTCGTTGAGGATGACGCGAGCCGGTGCAGCGTTGGGATTGAGGTTGGGGTTACCCTGGATCATCCCGGCCATCTGGGTGGCGGTCATCACCGCCGAGTTGTTGAGGATGGCGCCTTTGGGGTCGACGTCGAATTGTTGATATTGGTTATGTGAGATCCCAGCCTGATTGGGGGCGGTGATGTTGACCTGCGGCAAGCCGTTCTGGGTATTGATGACCTCCGGTCGCTGACCCGGCGCAGCCGCACCGTCCGCCACAATGCCATTCGCCATTACCGGTCCGGCGAACAGGGCCAGTCCCAGCAGCCACACCGACCGTCGCACGGTCACCCACAGACGGTGAGCGTCCGTTATCCCCGTGCCGAGGCGTTGCCCTGGTTCGTTGCTGCAACTACGGGCCAGTTCGGACACCACCCGCAATTCCCCGTGGGTGCGGCTGAAGATGAGGCGGTAGCAATGTTTATTCATGGGTCACATCCGTGAGAAAAGTCAGTCCAGTCAGGTCAATATAAGCACAGTGGTCGGTATCGTGATGTTCAGATTTCCAGATTCACGCTAAAACCCGCGATAGCACCGGAGGTGTGGAAGCCTTCTGGCTTGTAGAGCGGTACGCCGGCAAACAGGTCATAGCTGAATCGTCCCCACAGCGCGCCACGCACGCCGAGTGCACTGCCTACCAGCTGATGCCCCACCAGGTAGCGGGGGCGGGTGCTCGGGCCATCCACCCGGCCATAGTCGGCAGCCAGATACAGTTCGTGCCCGCCGGATAACACATTCCAGGCGATTTCGTTACGCCACAGCAGGCCCTTTTCGCCGGACAGCATCTGCTCACCGTCAAAGCCGCGCACCGTGTAACGCCCGGCAATCGCCATCCGCTCCTGCGGCGTCAGCGCATTCGGGCTCCACTGGCTCCGCAAGCTGGTGTAAATCCGCCACGGCTGCTCGCCCAAGGCAAAGGGGATATTGATGGCTGCATCACCGAGCAATATACCTGTACGGGCAGACCCGTCATGGTTGACCTCCTCCGGTGCGCGCAGGGCGCCCAGCGCCCCGGTTCCGCGCCGCCAACTGATGTTCGCATCCAACGTGGTGGTACCGAAATAACTGCGCTGGTTCAGCCCAATTTCCCAGCCTGCGGTGCGGCGTTTTTGTTGGGTCAGCTCGATGTCATCCGCGTGGTTGGTGGAGTGCTTGCGGTAGCCCCGCAGGTTAAGCGTTAACTTGTGCGACTGGTCGCGGTACAGCAATCGGGAGACGGTCAACTGAATGTTGTCGCTCTTGCCGCTGTAACGCAGCACCTCGTTGGCGTTGGGGATGTTCTGATGGTAGGTGTAGTCGTTGTAGTTGGCCGAGAAGGCCCAATACCCCACCGGGAAAAAGTAGTTCAGCGCATGCGAACGGTTGCCGAACGGCCCGTGCTGAAACACATCCTTGCCGATGTTGGCATAGAAAAGGTCATTTTGCGCAAAGGGGGCATCGATTGCCAGGGTGGCCGAACCGAGATAACGCCCGGTGCTTTTGGAGCCGCTGTCGTCCAACCCCAGACTGAGTCGCACCGGCCGCCCCTCGTGCCAGTTGACCTGCAGGTCACTGGTGGCGTCCTGGGCGCCGGGGATGATTTTGATGTCGGCATTGGCGCTGGGTACCCGCCTGAAGTTCTCCAGCCCCTGCTCGATATCACGCAGGTTGAGAATATCACCGCGTGAGGCCGGAATGGCGTTCCACAGCCGTCCGCGCCAGGAGACCGGTTCATCAAAGCGGATGTCGCCAATACGCCCCGGTTGCAGCGTCAGCGTCAACACGCCCTGAGTCAGGTCCTGCTCCTGCGCCATCACCCGCGTGGTGACATAGCCTTTGGCCAGTATGGCGTTCTGTACTTTATTGATGGCAAGCACAATGCCCTGGCCGCCCAGGCAGCGGCCTTTGGCATCGGCTGCCGCGTCCACCGCCCACTGAAAGCGTTCGGCCGCTTCCCCGACAAGGGTAAGCCGGTTGATGGCGAAGCAAGGGGACTCATTGGCAGGATAATCCGGCAACACGGCCTCGGGACGGGAAAGGCGCGCATCGGCCTGTGGGACATTTTGCTGTTGCAGGGCACGCTCGCGCTCCTGCTGGCGCTGCTGCTCAAGGGCATCAATGGCGGAAGCTGCCCGTTCCGGGGCGTCGGAGGGCGTGGCGGCCATGCCTGGGAAAGCGCCGGCGAAGAGAACACCAGCGAGAACGTGGCTCACCGCCTTCGATGTGAATCCGTGCGAAAGAAAAGTCCTTTTCATGAAAATCCATTTCATCATAAAGTGTAAAGATATGTAATTTGGCGCATTATCCGCCAGCAAGATCAGAAAGCAAGCGAATTATGTTTTCGGGGAGACTGAAGTGGTTTACTGAATTTGGCCACCTGAACAGAGGTGATATGCCCACCTCAGAACAACACAGGTGCTTCAATGAAAAGAAGAAATTTTAGTCCTGAATTCAAACGCGAATCTGCTCAGTTGGTTGTCGATCAAAACTACACCCTCTCTGATGCCGCTAAGGCTATGGATGTAGGTCTTTCCACTATAACGAAATGGGTCAAACAACTGCGTGACATGCATACCGGGTAGCCATGTCCAGTGATGATCCCTGACTCCACTTGGTTTAGCCAGCAGAAGGTCATTTGGCTTTATCCTGCAGCATGTCCGGCAATGCCAGTGCACGATTTAGTCCTTTACAGGTTAACTGCCCACTGTTATTAGCCGGTTTTTCCCCATGCCGCACAAAGATCAGTGTTTCCTGCGTCAGTGCGCTTTGGCCCAATAGCTACAACGCCGCCAAAACACCGAGTAAATTGTGAGCTACTTTGTTAAACATCCTAAACCCTTATGTAATGGCTTGCTGATTTCTCTGCGCTTTTGGTCGCGTTACTCGCTATCATTACCGATGTAACAAAACGGGCTTTCCGCACCGATGCGGCGCCTCTGGGATAATTAAATACTGGCCTAAGAAAGGATTTACAATGAAAAACATTTTCTTTTTTGATGCGATGCTGACGCCGAAAATCATCACTGGTGTCTACTGGCTGTGCCTGCTGGGCATTATTGTTGGCGGGATTGGGGCGATGTTCTACGGTGAGTTTTTCCGTGGTCTTTTCGCAATCATCATCGGTGGCGTGTTTACTCGCGTCTGCTTTGAAATGATCATTATTGCGTTTAAAAATAACGAATATCTGCGCAAAATCTCCGAAAAGCCGTAATTCATGTCACAACGTCGGGCTAGCCCGACGTTGTTCTGCCTGCCCCTGTGGGCATTTAACTTCTATAATCGCTGCTGGGATCATCGTGAATTCAGGAGTGAGCATGCCTTCCAGGGCGATAATCAAATGGACCAAACGGCTGACGATCGTGATGGTCAGCGTGCTGCTCACACTGTTTGCGGTACGGATTTACGATACCCAAAACGGCCCGGCGCTGGAACCCTGGCACACCTTTGTGCCGCATGAACTGTCGGCCACCGAACTGGACAAGACCGACTGGCCAGGCTATCTGGCCGCAGAGAGTCGGGTGTTTGATGAGGTGAAGGCTAACGTCACGGACAAACTCTCCGCCAGCGAACGTATTCCGCTCAACCGCTACTTTGACGGCAGCCCGATATACCCGGAGCACTTCGCCCAAGACTGGAACCGTTCCTATGAACTGTTGCCACAGGGCGAACCGCGTGGTGCGGTGGTGCTGTTGCACGGCCTGACCGATTCCCCTTATAGCCTGCGACACATTGCCGAGAACTACCGGCAACAGGGATATGTGGCGGTCGGTATTCGCCTGCCGGCGCACGGTACGGTGCCGGGTGCGTTGACCGATATTGAATGGCAAGACTGGTTGGCGGCGACACGTTTAGCCGTGCGCGAGGCGCGCAGCAAAGCCGGGGACGATAAGCCGCTGCATATCGTGGGCTTTTCCAACGGCGGTGCGCTGGCGATGAAGTACGCGCTGGATGCATTGGACGATCCGCAATTGGCAGCTCCACAGCGACTGGTGTTGGTCTCACCGATGATCGGCGTGACCAGTTTTGCCCGTTTCGCCGGTATTGCCGGTTGGCCTGCGGTGTTCCCTGCGTTTGCCAAAGCCGCATGGCTCGGGGTTCTGCCGGAGTTTAACCCTTTCAAATACAACTCGTTCCCGGTGAACGGAGCGCGTCAGTCTTATCTGCTCAGTAATGGTCTGCAACAGCAAATTGCCCGGGGGGCGCGTGATGGCAAGCTGGATAAATTAGCGCCGATACTGACCTTCCAGTCAGTAATGGATTCCACGGTCAGCACCCGGGCGGTGATCCGCGCGTTATACAACGAATTGCCGGCTAACGGTAGCGAACTGGTGCTGTTTGATGTCAATCGTACGGTAAACTTCGGGCCGCTGCTGCGGCCAAATGCGGCTGCGGCGGTCGGCCAACTGCTGCCGCCGCCTCCACGCCGTTATCAGACCACGGTGATCGCCAACGCCTCACCGGAAAGCACTGAGGCGATCGCCAGCGTAACGCCAGCCGGGGCAACTACGGCCAGTGAGCAGCTACTGGGCATGACTTACCCAGCGGATATTTATTCGTTGTCGCATGTGGCGTTGCCATTCCCGGTAAGCGATTCTCTTTATGGCCGTTTTCCGGTGCGGCGTGATGAGTTCGGCATTAGCCTTGGCACCCTTGCTGCGCGCGGTGAAAGCTCAGTATTAGTGGTTAGTCTCGATTCGCTGATGCGTATTGCTTCCAACCCGTTTTTCCCTTACCTGCTGCAGCGCATTGATAGCAAACTTTAGTCGAAACCGAGGATGCTAAATGCGTCGTCCTGCGGGTAGTAACCAAGCAGCTGGCTGGTTTCCTTCAGCGATAGCCGTTTGTAGCGGTTATTGGAAACGCCGTGCACCACCGCATGGTGCACGCCTTCAACGCGCAGGCAGCGCTCCAGCAGATCGGCAGCGTCGCGGTGGCTGAGAAAAGCGCTCATATCGCGAGCGCTGAGCTGCTCACCGGGCTCGAGTGTGGTGAAGTTGGCAATGCGTACCGACAGCGCAGAAAGACCTTCCTGATGGGCAAAATAGGCGGCGATGCCTTCGCCAAACGCCTTGCTGACGCCATACATATTTTTCGGTTTTGGTGCGTCCTGCGGCCTAATCTGATAATCCAGCGCATAACCTTCTACCGCCTGTGCGCTGCTGGCGAAGACTACGCGCTTACAGCCGGCGTCTTTTGCTGCGCGGAATATATTGAAGGTGCCGAGGATATTGTTATCCATCAGCGAGTGGCAAAAGTCTGCATCGGGGGAGGGATCGGCCGCCAGGTGCAACACGGTATCGATATCGGCGCAGGCCGCGCGGCAGGCGGCGATATCGGCAATGTCGAAGCTGATGATCTCATCATTTGGCTGCAGGTTGGTCAGCCGCCCGAGGTCTTTTTCCGCCAGCCGCAGTGGGTAGCGATTTCCCACCGATTGGCGGAATGCCGTCGCCACCCGGCCGCCCGCGCCGGTAATCAGAATTCGTCCAAATTCAGTACGCAAAATCATGATCTCAGCCAGCCCCTAAAGTCCATTCTGTGGTGACCAGTAATAATCCGCTGCGTCAGATTTGTCCAGTATCAAATTAGAATGTCTTATGCTTTAGCGCGCCAGCGGGCATTTTTCCCCAATGATTTCGGCCAGGAAATTCATGACCGCGCGCACGGCCGTCGAGCGAGCCAGGTCCGGGTAAGTGACCAACCACAGCTCGCGAGTCGGTGCCGCTATTGAAGTCGGCATTGTCACCATGTCTGGGTCACCATCGGCAACAAATGTCGGCAATACTACCGCTCCCAGTCCCGATCGTGCGGCTTCTTGCAACGAGAACAGGTCGCTGGCCTGAAACACCACCGGACGACCCTGCAACAGCTGTTGCAGCCATTGCTGATGGGGCTGGTTTTGGTAGTGGTGGTCGTAGGCGATAAAGGCCCGCGCCGCCTCCGGCAGGGCGGCGTGCTGTGGCGTGGCATACAACGCGTAGCGCATCATGCCAATGCGCTGCACCAGCAGGTCCGGTTGTTGTGGGCGCACCATGCGCACCGCCACTTCGGCGTCACCGCGATCCAGTTCGGCGATAGCCGATTCGCCGGAGAGTACCAGCGTAATATGCGGAAAATTATGGTGAAATTGCGCAATCTGCGGGGCAACAACCCGCGCGGCAATCGACGGCGGGGCGCTGATGCGCACCTGAGTTTGCGGTGTTTCACCAATGCTGCGCGCATGGCGGACAATGGCGTGGCTTTGGTTTTCGATGTCGGTCGCCAGGCCGGCAATGACCTTTCCGCCCTGCGTCAGCGGCGTGCTGCGCGGCAGCCGCAGGATCAGCGGCACGCCGAGTGCTTTCTCCAGTGCTGCCACCCGTCGCCCTACCGTGGCGTGATCGCAACCCAGCTCCCGTGCCGCTGCCGACAATGAACCGGTGCGTGCCAGCACCACGAAGTGTTTGAGATCCTGCCAATCGAACATCAGTGAATTCCTGCACAGTATTACCGCGAATTTACGGAATATTCACACAGGCTGGGACATGATTCAATGGCGTTATCTTTGTCACTACATTGAATTATTTAATTAGGGTATCTTATGAATTTGTGTCTGCAGGGGCGTATCGCGCTGGTGACCGGCGCCAGCGAAGGGATCGGTGCGGGAATGGTGCGGGTGTTAGCGGCGCAGGGAGTGACTGTGGTGGCGACGGCGCGCCGGGCAGATCGTTTGCAGGCCTTGGCGGATGAAGTTGAACAAGCCGGTGGCATTCGGCCCTGTGCTATCGCGGCAGATATCACCAATGCGCAAGCGCTCGAGGGCATGCTTTCGCAGGTGATGCAGCGTTTCGAGACCATCGATATTGTGATTAATGCGGTCGGCGGAGCCCGCCCGACCACGTTGAGCGAAGGCGACGCTGGCTGGGAAGAAGCTTTTGCCCTGAACTTTACGCCGGCACGCCGGGTGACTCACGCCTTGTTGCCTCGGATGCTGGCGCAGGGCTGGGGACGAGTGATCAACATCAGTGGTTCGATGGAGCCGCGCAGCTTGAATGCCGCCACCGCCGCCAAAGGGGCATTGCACCTATGGGCCAAGGGGCTGGCAGGCGACGTGGCGGCGCAGGGCGTTACGGTTAATACTCTGCAGCCCGGACGAATAAATAGCGAACAGGTACGTGAAAAACTCCACCCCAGCGAGGAAGCACGCCAGGCATTTATCGAGCAGAATATCCCGATAGGCTATTTTGGCGAACCGGAAGATATGGCCTATCTGGCCGCGTTTCTTTGTTCCCCACTAGCGCGCTATATCACTGGCGCCGTGATCCCGGTGGATGGTGGTATGCATTATTTTGCGCACTGAAGTCGTTGTCGGTTATGCCGCATCGCTTTCACGGTAGCGCTGGCGGGCATGTTCAAACCAGTTTGCTGGGACGTTATACGGAGGCAACCGCAGCTTTTCCAGCCCCTTTTCGACGATATGATACGCCTGCTGCCATAAAGTAGGGTCCCCTTCGGTCAGCACTTCCAGCAGCCGCTGTTTTTCGATCAGGTAGGTTTGGGCGAAATGGCTATCATAGTCCTTTCCCTCCACACAGCACCTCTCTGTGGTATCCCCTGCTTTTAACAAGGTAGCATATTGGCTGAAAAATAGCTTGCTATTACATCGTGCGCTATCTATATTCAGAGCATGAAAATCGAAAACACCGAACCACCGACAGCGAAAAACCTGCTGCTGCTTGATCAGCAACTTTGCTTTGCCCTGTACTCCGCCAACCTGGCTCTGAACAAGGTGTATCGCAAACTGCTGAGCCAGCTTGATCTCACCTATCCGCAATATCTGGTGATGCTGGTGCTGTGGGAGCGGGATGAAATCAGGGTCACGGACATTGGCGAACGGCTATTTCTCGATTCCGCCACCCTGACGCCATTGCTGAAACGCCTGGAGTCCGCCGGTTTGTTGGCGCGTTACCGCGCCACCACCGATGAGCGGCAGGTGATTATCGCGTTAACCGATGCCGGTCGTGCATTGCGTGAGAAAGCGCAGTCGGTACCGGAAGCTGTATTCTGCGCTACCGATTGCAGCCTTGATGAAATCGTCAATATCAAACAGCAGTTGGAAAAGCTGCGCGGCAAGCTGATCAACCAGCTTTGATCCCCAGTGCCGGACGCAGGATCGGCACGGGTGGACTACACTGGAATTAAGCAGTAAATATATAGCGTGCGATTTAATCGTGAAAGATATACCAATGACGACGTTCCGCCAGCAGGAATTGTCGTCTTGCCTCCAACCAGAAAGAAGGAATGATGTATGTCGATTGAAAAAGTTGTGTACCGTGCTCATGCCACCGCAACCGGTGGCCGCGATGGCCGTGCGACCTCATCTGACGGTGTGTTGGATGTCAAACTGGGCGTGCCGAAAGAAATGGGTGGCGCGGGCGGGGAAGTCACCAACCCGGAACAGTTGTTTGCTGCCGGTTATTCGGCCTGCTTTCTCGGCGCACTGAAGTTTGTCGCGGCGAAAGAAAAAGTGAAGATCCCGGCCGAAGCCAAAATTGACGGCACCGTCGGTATTGGCGAAATCCCCAACGGTTTCGGTATCGAAGTGCAGTTGGATATCACTCTGCCGGGTATCGAGCGCAGCGTGGCGGAAGACTTGGTGAAAAAAGCCCACGTGGTCTGCCCTTATTCCAACGCCACCCGTGGCAATATTGATGTAACGCTTAACGTTAAGTAAGATTTTCGCCAATATCGCGGAACAAATGGAGGGTTCAGCCCTCCATTTCTCGTCTCTTCCCCCTTTATCTCTTGTACAAAAAATGGCAAAAATGGTTATTTTGTGAGAATTCTCTTGATTCTTACCCCCAAAATAGCGCTTATTGCCGATCGGCTGAACCTGCAGCCGCATCGAATGTCTGACTGACTTCAGAACTGTTAAAGCCCCCGGAGCCATCGCGTTACATGAACAAAGTTAAATCGCTATCACAGCAGAATTTATCGTTATTGTTAGCGATCTATATCGGCATCTTTTTGAACCTTTCCGTTTTCTATCGTCGCTTTGATTCATTTTCGCACGGCATTCAGGGGATTAAGGTTATTTCTGCGGTAACCGAGGTTATCGCCATCGTTCTTTTCACCTTCTTTATTATGCGGCTGGTTTCGCTCGGCGGCCGGCTGTTCTATCGAATTACTGCCTCGCTGTTGGTGCTGATTTCCGTGGCGGCCAGCTATTACATGACGTTTTTCAACGTGGTGATCGGCTACGGCATCGTGGTGTCGGTGATGACCACCGATGTTGACCTGTCGAAAGAAGTGGTCGGCATGCACTTCGTGCTGTGGATGGTGGTGCTCAGCGTATTGCCGCTGCTGTGCATCTGGAAAAACAACCTGCGTTATACCCTGATCGAGCAACTGAAAACGCCTGGACACCGGATAAAACCGCTGGTGGTGCTGGTGGCGGTAGTGGCGCTGGTCTGGGTGCCGCTGCGTATGCTGGATAACGAGCAAAGCGCGCAGGAAAAAATCACCAATGTGGACTTGCCAAGCTACGGTGGCGTGGTCGCGCATTCCTATTTGCCATCCAACTGGCTGTCGGCGTTGGGGCTGTTTGCCTATACCCGTTATGACGAAAGTCAGGATCAGGCCAATTTGTTCGACCCGGCCAAGAACTTTACCTATGTGGCACCGGCCGATATTGATGATACCTACGTGGTATTTATCATTGGTGAAACCACCCGCTGGGATCACATGGGCATTCTTGGCTATGACCGTGACACCACCCCACGGCTGTCCAAAGAGAAAAATCTGGTGGCGTTCCGCGGTACGTCTTGTGATACCGCCACCAAACTGTCGTTGCGCTGTATGTTCGTGCGGGAAGGCGGCACGGCAGATAACCCGCAACGGACGCTGAAAGAGCAAAACGTGTTCGCAGTAATGAAAGATCTGGGCTTCACCTCCGAGCTGTTCGCCATGCAGAGTGAGGTTTGGTTCTATAATAATACCGAAGTGAACAACTATTCTTTCCGCGAGATGATCGCCTCCGAAAAGCGCAACGACGGCAAATCGGTTGACGATATGCTGCTGGTGGATGAAATGAAGGAGTCGCTGGCCCGTTATCCCAAGGGTAAGCATCTGGTGATCCTGCATACCAAAGGCTCACATTATCTCTATTCCCAACGTTATCCACGCAGCTACGCACGCTATCAGCCGGAGTGTCTCGGCGTTGACGATTTCTGCTCTAAGGAGCAGTTGGTTAACGCCTTCGATAACTCGGTGCTGTATACCGACAGCTTTATCGCCAATGTGATTGACCAGGTGCGCGAGAAGAAGGCCATTGTGTTCTATTCTTCCGATCACGGCGAATCGATAGGCGAGAATTCGCACCTGCATGGTACGCCGCGTGAAATGGCGCCGGTGGAGCAGTTCCGCGTGCCAATGATGGTATGGGCATCCGACAAGTTCCTGGAAGACCCACAGCATCGCAGTGCTTTCGAGCAATTGCAGGCGCAGCAGCGGGTTGGCAAGACCCACCGCCATGTCGAGCTGTTCGATACCATTCTCGGTTGCCTCGGTTATACCTCGCCGAACGGCGGCATTGTGGCGGAAAACAACTGGTGTAATATTCCGCAGGAAAAAGCAGCGGCGACCCCGCTGTAATTCCCCATGCCGGGCGCGACTGCGCCCGGCAATTCACGCGAATACCTTCCCTCCATCAATTCATCCGGCTCAGGCTTACGGTATACTTGCAGACTTTCCCCCTCGGACCGGAGATTTCCATGACCTTGCGCGTGGCGTTTATTGACGATCATGACATTGTGCGATCGGGTTTTGTGCAACTGCTGTCGCTGGAGCCGGATATTCAGGTGGTCGGCGAGTTCAGCAGCGCTGCTCAGGCCCGCGCCGGCCTGCCCGGTCTGGAGGCGGAAATCTGCATCTGTGATATTTCGATGCCGGACGGCAGTGGACTGGATCTGCTGGCGGATATTCCCTCGGGTATTCGGGTGGTGATGCTGTCAATGCATGACAACCCGGCGCTGGTGGAACTGGCGCTGGAGCGCGGTGCCTGCGGGTTCTTGTCCAAACGCTGTAAGCCGGAAGATTTAATCACCGCGGTGCGCACCGTCGCCAGCGGCGGCGTGTATCTGATGCCTGAAATCGCCCAGCAATTGACGCGGGTGAAGGTGGACCCACTGACCCGTCGTGAACGTGAAATCGCACTGTTACTGGCGCAAGGGCAGGAGGTGCGGGAGATTGCTGCTGCGCTGGGTTTGTCACCCAAAACGGTACACGTGCACCGCGCCAATCTGTTCGCCAAGCTGGGTATCAACAACAACGTCGAACTGGCGAAGCGGATGCTGAACCTGTGATGCAACGCCTGATCAGTCAACTGGCGTTGTTCTTTATCTATGCCACCAGTGCGTTTTGCCTGTGGGGCATTGGTACCGCGCTGATCGACCCGCCGTGGCAGGCGCTGTTGCTGTTCCCGTTTGGTCTGCGTATGGGCATTCTGCTGCAAAGTCCTTACCGCTTCTGGCCGGGCATCCTGTTGGCCGATCTGTTGCTGATGGTGGTGTTGGCCGATCAGTTCGGTTACGGGCCAGCACTGTGGGCTTCGGTGGTGGTGCTGGTACTGACGGTGTTGCTCAGTCTGGTGGCCTCCCCTTGGCTACTGCGGCATCAGGAAAGCGACAGCGAATGGCAATGGCCATTGTTGCAGGGCGCGGTGGTGGCGGTGGCCGCGTTGCTGCAGGCGCTGGTGTGGCAGGTAGTGAACGGTGAGGGTGCCAGAGCCCTGTTGCTGGGGTTGGCGGGCGGATTCACCATTGCCCCGACTTGCCTGCTGCTGTGGCATTACCTGGCGCGGCAGATCTGGGTGCCGCTCGAACCGGGCCTGATCCATAAGCCTGTGACGCTACGGTTGCGCCATCTGGCCAGCTATTTACTGCTGTTTGCGCTCAGTATCTGGCTGCAACAGCAGGTCAATGCCGCCGAACTGCGCCGTTTTGCCCCCTTTTGCCTGGCCATTCCGATCGTCTTTATGTCCTATCGCTATGGCTGGCAGGGCGCGCTGTTGGCAACCCTGCTTAATGGTGTGGTACTGGTGGCCAACGAACCGCCACAACCCGAGTCACACCGAGATTTGCTGCTGTCGCTGCTGGCCCAGAGCCTGACCGGTCTGTTGCTCGGTGCGGGTATTCAACGCCAGCGCGAACTGAACCAGCAACTGCGGCTGCGGCTGACGGAAAACCGCCAACTGGCGCGTGCGCTGGTTACGGCAGAAGAACAGACCCGGCGCGAGGTGGCGCGGGAGTTGCACGACGAGGTCGGTCAAACTATCACCGTGATCCGCACTCAAGCCAGTATTATCAAACGGTTGGTGCCACAGCCGCAGGTGATGGGCTGCGCTGAAGCGATAGATACCCTGGCGCTGCGGGTGTATGACGGCGTGCATGATGTGTTGACCCAGCTGTGGCCGGCTGCGCTGAATAATTTGCCGCTGTCGGCGGCGGTGGCGGCGATGCTGCGTGAATCATTGCCGCAGGATTCGTCGCTGGTGAGCGTGATGCAGTGGCAGGTGCCGGATGAACTGCTGGATGAGACGTTGAAAATTACTCTGTATCGGGTGTGTCAGGAAGGGGTGACCAATGTCTGTCGTCACGCCGCCGCCAGCCGGATTGAGCTGGATGCACGTTTTCGTCAGCGAAAAGGGCGGTTGCCGCAGGTGCTGCTGACCATTCGCGATAACGGCGTGGGTATCGATCTGGCCCATCATGAGCCTGGCTATGGTCTGCGCGGCATGCAGGAGCGCATCAGCGCACTGGGCGGCCGCCTGCGGCTGACGTCGGAGAATGGCACCTGTTTGAATGTGATCTTACCCACAGTTTCACCGGCGGAAGGGCCAAACTAGGAAATACTCCTAGCCGCGTCGGGAATCCGGCGTAAGTCATTTCCGCGCGCGCGCAGCATGATAGCGGCACTTTTCATATTCTCTGAGGTTTCACATGTGGTCTTTCCTTAAAAGCCGCGATGATGTGCCGCCGGTTTCCGATCAAAAACAGATCGATGCCAGCTATAAATACTGGCGCATCCAGCTGATGTGGACGATGTACATCGGCTATGCCGCGTTTTACTTCACGCGCAAAAGCTTCAACTTCATCATGCCGGCGATGCTGAGCGATCTTGGCCTGACAATGTCTGACGTCGGCATCCTCGGTACGCTGTTCTACATCACTTACGGCTGCTCGAAGTTTATCTCAGGCATGATCAGCGATCGTTCCAACCCGCGCTATTTTATGGGGTTGGGCCTGATTATGACCGGCATACTCAATATCTTCTTCGGCCTCAGTTCCTCTCTGCTAATGCTGGGGACGCTGTGGGTCCTCAACGCCTTCTTCCAGGGCTGGGGCTGGCCGCCATGCTCCAAGATCCTTACAAGTTGGTACTCGCGTTCCGAACGCGGCAGTTGGTGGGCGATCTGGAATACATCACATAACTTTGGCGGTGCGCTTATCCCGCTGCTGGTTGGCTTTATCTCGCTGCACTTCAGCTGGCGCTACGGCATGATTATTCCGGGCATTATCGGCGTGGTGTTGGGCCTGTTGATGTGTTGGCGCCTGCGTGACAAGCCCTCCACCATGGGGCTGCCTAGCGTGGGTAAATGGCGCAACGACGCCATGGAACTGGTGCAGGAATCGGAAGGTCAGGGGCTGACCAACCGCGAAATCATCAAACGCTACGTGTTGACCAACAAGTACATCTGGCTGTTGGCGGTATCCTACGTGCTGGTGTACATCGTACGTACAGCCATTAACGACTGGGGCAACCTGTACCTGACCCAGGAAAAGGGCTATTCGCTGATGACCGCCAACTCGGCGATCTCGCTGTTTGAAGTGGGCGGCTTTATTGGTTCGCTGGTGGCCGGTTGGGGTTCTGACAAGCTGTTCCGCGGTAATCGTGGGCCAATGAACCTGATCTTCGCCATCGGGATCTTCCTGTCGGTTGCGGCGCTGTGGATCATGCCAGGTATCACTTTCCTGCTGCAGGCGGCCTGCTTCTTTGCTATCGGTTTCTTCATCTTTGGCCCACAGATGCTGATTGGCATGGCGGCGGCGGAATGTTCGCACAAGGATGCTGCCGGGGCGGCAACCGGTTTTGTCGGCCTGTTTGCTTACCTGGGGGCGGCGTTGTCCGGCTACCCGATTGCCCGCATCATGGAAATCTGGCACTGGAACGGTTTCTTCGTGGTGATCTCGATCGCTGCCTGTTTGTCTGCGTTGTTCCTGCTGCCATTCTTGCGTGCTCAATCACCGGCGCTGAAAACGGCGAAGGCATGATGAAAAAGTGCGCTGCAGGCTGCTGTGGCGCGCTTTATGCCGCTTTTATCACCACTTGATTAGCCGGGATAAGAAAGTTATTGACGCGTATGATCGTCAGCAGTAAGATGCGCCCCGCATCGGCGAGTAGCGCAGCTTGGTAGCGCAACTGGTTTGGGACCAGTGGGTCGGAGGTTCGAATCCTCTCTCGCCGACCACATTCAAGAAAACCTGCTTTTTAAAGCAGGTTTTTTTTCGTCTGTAATTTATAGGATGAGAGCCTCCGAAGGAGGTTTGAGCCGAGCGTAGCGAGACAACGTTGCTTTAGCAACGGCCCGCAGGGCAGCATCGTAGATGCAGTAATCCTCTCTCGCCGACCACATTCAAGAAAACCTGCTTTTTAAAGCAGGTTTTTTTTCGCCTGTAGTTTGTGTTTTGCACCCAGCTCCAGAACTCACTTTTTCCCATAAAAAACATTCATCCTTTCTCGCTAATTAATTCACTCTCCTTATTCCTGGCTGCTTCTGTTATTCATATTTAAATAAATTCACCGTTGCCAAATAAAATCTGGTTGATAGCGCTATTGTTTTAATGATTATTTTATCTATAGTCTGAATACGCGGAATGGGAATGATAGATTTCCGTTACGTGGGAAAGATTAATGCTTTTTTATTCATTTTAACCGGCCTGGATTATTCTGCTTCGAAAATCTTCGGCCGTCATTAAATATTTTACGTTTATCCTCTCGGAATAAAGGAATCAGTTATGCGCAAATTTAATAAACCGTTGTTGGCGTTGTTGATCGGCAGCACGCTGTGCTCTGCGGCGCAGGCCGCCGCACCGGGCAAGCCTACACTGGCCTGGGGCAATACCAAGTTCGCTATTGTCGAAGTCGATCAAGCGGCGACGGCTTATAATAACCTGGTGAAGGTAAAAGATGCCGCCGACGTTTCTGTTTCATGGAATTTATGGAATGGCGATACCGGTAATACGGCAAAAGTATTATTAAATGGCAAAGAAGTCTGGAGCGGTGCCTCAACCGGTGCTTCGGGCACGGCAAACTTTAAAGTTAATAAAGGTGGACGTTATCAAATGCAGGTGGCGTTATGTAATGCTGACGGTTGTACTGCCAGCGATGCTACCGAAATTGTAGTGGCGGATACCGATGGCAGTCATTTGGCACCGTTAAAAGAACCACTGTTGGAAAAGAATAAACCTTATAAACAAGACTCCGGCAAAGTAGTAGGTTCTTATTTTGTTGAGTGGGGCGTCTACGGCCGTAATTTCACCGTTGATAAACTGCCGGCACAGAACCTGACGCATCTGCTGTACGGCTTTATTCCGATCTGTGGCGGTGACGGCATCAACGACAGTCTGAAAGAGATCGAAGGCAGTTTCCAGGCGCTGCAACGTTCTTGCCAGGGCCGTGAAGATTTCAAGGTGTCGATCCACGATCCGTTCGCCGCGTTGCAGAAAGGGCAAAAAGGCGTGACCGCCTGGGATGACCCCTACAAAGGCAACTTTGGTCAGTTGATGGCGCTGAAGCAGGCGCGTCCAGACCTGAAAATCCTGCCGTCGATTGGCGGCTGGACCTTGTCCGATCCGTTCTTCTTTATGGGTGACAAGGCCAAGCGCGATCGTTTCGTCGGCTCGGTGAAAGAGTTCCTGCAAACCTGGAAGTTCTTTGACGGTGTGGATATCGACTGGGAATTCCCGGGCGGGCAGGGTGCTAACCCGAAACTGGGCAGTGCGCAGGATGGGGCGACCTATGTGCAATTGATGAAAGAACTGCGAGCGATGCTGGATCAGCTTTCCGCAGAAACCGGTCGCAAGTATGAACTGACCTCTGCGATCAGCGCCGGCAAGGACAAAATCGACAAGGTGGACTACAACACTGCGCAGAACTCGATGGATCACATCTTCCTGATGAGTTACGACTTCTATGGCGCCTTCGATCTGAAAAACTTGGGCCATCAGACAGCACTGAAAGCACCGTCCTGGAAACCGGATACAGCATATACCACGGTGAATGGCGTCAATGCGCTGCTGACGCAGGGGGTGAAGCCGGGCAAAATCGTGGTGGGTACTGCCATGTACGGCCGTGGCTGGACCGGTGTTAATGGCTACCAGAACAACATTCCGTTTACTGGTACCGCGACCGGCCCGGTAAAAGGCACCTGGGAAAATGGCATCGTCGATTACCGCCAAATCGCCAATGAGTTTATGAGCGGTGAATGGCAGTACAGCTACGACGCCACTGCCGAAGCGCCTTATGTATTCAAACCTTCCACCGGCGACTTGATCACCTTTGACGATGCCCGCTCGGTACAGGCGAAGGGCAAGTATGTGCTGGATAAGCAGTTGGGCGGGTTGTTCTCCTGGGAAATCGACGCTGATAACGGCGATATTCTGAATAATATGAATAGCAGCCTGGGCAACAGCGCCGGCACGCAATAAATCGGTTGTAGCACGTTGCCGGGGGATATCCTTTTGCCCCCGGCTTTTTAACAGACGAAAGTTTTTTTACGCTGGATAGATTGTGGCGTCACCCGGCTAAAAAAATGCACCGATGGCTCACCCTTTCGGGTAACAGGACAGCATTTCGTCCTGTCTTTTACGTCGATCACAAAAATAACCGTTCAGATATTCATCATTCGACAACAAACTTTTTTAGTTTTTTATCGGAGTTAAACACCAGTAATTTTCTGCAACACAGCCTATCGAACTAAATTTGACCGTATAGCATAAGTTTTCATACTGCAAATGTTAAAAAAAGGTTTTTTTTATGTTTGTTTGCTGTTTCTCACAGTCTGCGTAAATCCCCACTGGTTATATTGACGACACCCCAAACAGTTGGCAATTTGGTAGCCTCAGGGGTAAGAGCGAGAGTTGTTTGAGTGAATGCCACGCGCTCAGACGCCCCCACCGGGATGCGTTCCCCCGGCTCTCTTGCGCAATTATCCCTCCAGCCTTCGGGCACCGACTGCACAGGCCGCGCAATAAAAAATACAGGCTCTGGCGGTAATACACACATCACATCACATAATGGAGCACAAGCGATGACAAGTTCCTTGGGAAAAACAGGGATTCTGAAATTCGGTATTGGGCTGATTGCGTTGACCGTTGCGGCCAGCGTGCAAGCCAAGACTCTGGTTTACTGTTCTGAAGGTTCCCCGGAAGGGTTCAACCCGCAGCTGTTCACCTCGGGTACCACCTATGACGCCAGCTCGGTCCCTATTTACAACCGTCTGGTCGAATTCAAAATCGGCACCACCGAACTGCAACCGGGCCTGGCTGAAAAATGGGATGTCAGCGAAGACGGCAAAACCTACACCTTCCACCTGCGTAAAGGTGTGAAGTGGCAGAGCAGCAAAGACTTCAAACCGACCCGTGATTTCAACGCCGACGACGTGGTGTTCTCCTTCGAACGCCAGCTTGACGCGAAAAATGCCTATCACAAAGTCTCCGGCGGCAGCTATGAGTACTTTGAAGGCATGGACATGCCGAAGCTGATTGCCAAAATCGAGAAGGTGGACGATTCCACAGTCCGTTTCGTGCTGAACCGTCCGGAAGCCCCGTTTGTGGCTGACCTGGGTATGGACTTCGCATCCATTCTGTCTGCCGAATACGCCGACGTGATGATGAAAGCCGGTACTCCGGAAAAAGTTGACCTGAACCCAATCGGTACCGGTCCGTTCCAACTGCTGCAATACCAGAAAGACTCCAAAATCCTTTATAAGGCATTCGACGGTTTCTGGGGCACCAAGCCGAAGATCGACCGTTTAGTGTTCTCTATCACGCCAGACGCTTCAGTGCGTTACGCCAAGCTGCAGAAAAACGAATGTCAGGTGATGCCGTTCCCGAACCCGGCTGACATCGCCCGCATGAAGCAGGACAAAACCATCAACCTGATGGAACAACCGGGGCTGAACGTTGGCTACCTGTCGTTCAATGTTGAGAAAAAACCGCTGGATAACCTGAAGGTGCGTCAGGCGTTGACCCTGGCGGTCAACAAGCAGGCGATCATCGACGCGGTGTACCAGGGCGCAGGCCAGGCGGCTAAAAACCTGATCCCGCCAACCATGTGGGGCTATAACGACGCGGTGAAGGATTACACCTACGATCCGGTCAAGGCCAAAGAGCTGCTGAAAGAAGCGGGCATGGCAGACGGCTTCGCCATCGATCTGTGGGCTATGCCGGTACAGCGTCCGTACAACCCGAACGCGCGCCGCATGGCGGAAATGATCCAGTCTGACTGGGCGAAAATCGGCGTGAAAGCCAAAATCGTGACCTATGAGTGGGGTGAGTACCTCAAGCGCGCCAAAGCGGGCGAGCATCAGACGGTGATGATGGGCTGGACCGGCGACAACGGGGATCCGGACAACTTCTTCGCCACGCTGTTTAGCTGTGCGGCGGCGAAAGATGGTTCCAACTACTCTCGCTGGTGCTACAAGCCGTTTGAAGATCTGATCCAACCGGCACGCGCTGAATCGAACCACGACAAACGCATCGAACTGTACAAACAGGCTCAGGTAGTGATGCACGATCAGGCTCCGGCACTGATTGTCGCCCACTCCACCGTTTACGAGCCAGTGCGTAAGGAAGTGAAGGGCTATGTTGTGGATCCGCTTGGTAAGCATCACTTTGAGAATGTCTCTCTAGATTAATTCTGGCCGTTAAGCCGGCGACACACGAATGGACTTGGCAGGGGCGCAACAGGTTGCGCTTCTGCTGACCAGTCTCCGGCGTATGGCATCAGGATTGTTCAAAGTGTGTGAGCTTTAATAAGCCTGGCGGACGATGAGCTGCCGGGCACTTTATACAGAGAGTTCGGGATATGTTGCAGTTCATACTCCGACGTTTGGGGTTAGTTATCCCAACGTTTATCGGCATAACTTTGCTGACTTTTGCATTCGTCCATATGATCCCCGGTGACCCGGTGACCATCATGGCCGGGGAACGCGGGATCTCCGCAGAACGCCATGCGCAGTTGATGGCGGAAATGGGGCTGGATAAACCGCTCTATCAACAATATTTCTCTTACGTATCCAACGTGTTGCAGGGTGATTTGGGTACGTCCCTCAAAAGCCGCATCTCCGTTTGGGATGAGTTTGTTCCACGCTTCAAGGCCACGCTGGAATTAGGGTTCTGCGCGATGATTTTTGCCGTGCTGGTGGGTATCCCGGTCGGGGTGCTGGCGGCAGTCAGGCGAGGCTCAATATTCGATCACACCGCGGTGGGTATATCACTGACCGGCTACTCGATGCCGATTTTCTGGTGGGGCATGATGCTGATCATGCTGGTCTCGGTGCAGCTAAACCTGACGCCGGTATCGGGGCGGGTCAGCGACACGGTGTTCCTCGACGATACCTTGCCGTTAACCGGCTTTATGCTGATTGATACCCTGATTTGGGGCGAGCCGGGCGACTTCGCTGATGCCGTGATGCATATGATCCTGCCTGCTATCGTACTCGGCACCATTCCGCTGGCGGTGATCGTGCGTATGACGCGCTCCTCAATGCTGGAAGTGTTGGGCGAAGATTACATCCGTACCGCGCGCGCCAAAGGTGTGAGCCGTATGCGGGTGATTGTGGTGCATGCGCTGCGCAACGCTTTGCTGCCGGTGGTAACGGTGATTGGCCTGCAAGTCGGCACCATGCTGGCCGGTGCCATCCTGACCGAAACCATCTTCTCCTGGCCGGGCCTGGGGCGTTGGTTGATGGATGCGCTGCAACGTCGCGACTATCCGGTTGTTCAGGGCGGCGTATTGCTGGTCGCCTGTATGATTATTCTGGTTAACCTGCTGGTAGACGTGCTCTACGGTGTGGTCAACCCGCGTATTCGCCACAAGAAATAAGGGGCGCTCTGATGTCTCAAATCACTGAGTCTGTAGTTAAAGGTGCGCCGAAGCCCATGACCCCGTTTCAGGAGTTCTGGCACTATTTCAAGCGCAATAAAGGGGCCGTTGTCGGTCTGGTGTATATCGTTCTGATGTTTGTGATTGCCATCGGAGCCGGAGTATTGGCGCCGCATGCACCGGCGGATCAGTTCCGCGACGCGCTGCTTAAGCCTCCGGTGTGGCAGGAAGGCGGCAGTTGGCAATATCTCCTCGGTACCGACGATGTGGGTCGCGATGTGTTGTCGCGCCTGATGTACGGTGCGCGACTGTCGCTGCTGGTCGGCTGTCTGGTGGTGGTGCTGTCGCTGATCATGGGCGTGGTGCTGGGCCTGTTGGCCGGTTACTTCGGCGGCGTGGTGGATGCGATCATTATGCGTATCGTCGACATCATGCTGGCGTTGCCAAGCCTGCTGCTGGCGCTGGTGCTGGTGGCGATTTTCGGCCCCTCCATCGTTAACGCCTCGCTGGCGCTGACCTTCGTCGCTCTGCCGCACTATGTGCGTCTGACCCGCGCGGCGGTGCTGGTGGAAGTGAACCGCGACTACGTCACTGCTTCACGCGTGGCGGGTGCCGGTGCGATGCGCCAAATGTTTATCAACATCCTGCCAAACTGCCTGGCACCCTTGATCGTCCAGGCTTCTCTTGGTTTCTCGAACGCTATCCTGGATATGGCCGCTCTCGGCTTCCTGGGTATGGGTGCACAGCCGCCTACGCCGGAGTGGGGCACCATGCTCTCCGACGTGTTGCAGTTCGCACAAAGCGCTTGGTGGGTCGTGACCTTCCCTGGCGTGGCGATCCTGCTGACGGTGCTGGCATTTAACCTGATGGGGGACGGCTTGCGTGATGCTCTCGACCCCAAACTCAAGCAGTAAAGAGGACGAGAGAGATGGCGTTATTAAATGTAGACAAGCTTTCGGTGCACTTCGGTGACGAAGGTACCCCTTTCCGCGCGGTAGATCGTATCAGCTACAGCGTGGAGCAGGGCCAGGTGGTGGGGATCGTTGGTGAATCCGGCTCCGGCAAGTCCGTCAGTTCGCTGGCGATTATGGGGCTGATCGATTTCCCCGGTAAGGTGATGGCCGAAAAGCTGGAGTTTAACGGCCAGGATCTGCGCAAGATTTCCGAAAAAGAGCGCCGCCAACTGGTGGGCTCGGAAGTGGCGATGATTTTCCAGGATCCGATGACCAGCCTGAACCCGTGCTACACCGTCGGCTTCCAGATTATGGAAGCGCTGAAGGTACATCAGGGCGGTAATCGGCGTACCCGTCGTCAGCGGGCTATCGACCTGCTGACGCAGGTGGGCATCCCCGATCCGGCCTCGCGTCTGGATGTATATCCGCACCAGCTTTCCGGTGGTATGAGCCAGCGCGTGATGATCGCCATGGCGATTGCCTGTCGGCCAAAACTGCTGATTGCCGATGAACCCACTACCGCACTCGATGTGACCATTCAGGCGCAAATTATCGAGCTGCTGTTGGAATTGCAGCAGCGTGAAAATATGGCGCTGTTGTTGATTACTCACGATTTGGCGCTGGTGTCCGAGGCGGCGCATCATATTATCGTGATGTATGCCGGTCAGGTGGTGGAATCCGGTAAAGCATCGGAAATTTTCCGCGCACCGCGGCATCCTTATACTCAGGCGCTGCTGCGAGCGCTGCCGGAGTTCGCGGCCGATAAGGCGCGGCTGGCTTCGCTGCCTGGTGTGGTACCGGGCAAATATGACCGCCCAAGCGGTTGTTTACTCAACCCGCGTTGCCCGTACGCCACTGAGCGTTGCCGTGTTGAGGAGCCGGAACTGCGCAGCATTCCCGGCCGTCAGGTTAAATGTCACACACCGCTGGATGATGCGGGGAGGCCGACCGTATGAGCCAGAACCAACCCTTGTTGCAGGCGATTGACCTGAAGAAACACTACCCGGTCAAGAAGGGCATCTTTGCCCCGGAACGGCTGGTTAAAGCCCTGGACGGCGTCTCTTTCACCCTTGAGCGTGGTAAAACGCTGGCGGTGGTGGGCGAATCCGGCTGTGGCAAGTCAACGCTGGGCCGTCTGTTGACGATGATTGAAGTGCCGACCGGCGGTGAGCTGTATTATCAGGGGCAGGATCTGCTAAAGCCTGACGTCACCGCTGAGAAGCTGCGGCGCCAGAAGATCCAGATTGTGTTCCAGAATCCTTATGGATCGCTTAACCCACGTAAAAAGGTCGGGCAGATCCTCGAGGAGCCGCTGCAGATCAATACCGGGCTAAACAGCGCTCAACGTCGTGAGAAAGCGCTGGAGATGATGGCCAAGGTTGGCCTGAAAACCGAACACTATGATCGCTATCCGCACATGTTTTCCGGTGGGCAACGCCAGCGTATTGCTATCGCCCGTGGTCTGATGCTTAACCCGGACGTGGTGATTGCCGATGAACCTGTCTCCGCCCTCGATGTCTCGGTGCGAGCGCAGGTACTGAATCTGATGATGGATCTGCAGCAGGATTTGGGGCTGTCCTATGTGTTCATCTCGCATGATTTGTCGGTAGTGGAGCATATTGCCGACGAAGTGATGGTGATGTATCTCGGCCGCTGCGTGGAAAAGGGCAGCAAAGATGCCATTTTCAACAACCCGCGCCATCCGTATACCCAGGCGCTACTGTCCGCGACGCCACGTCTGAATCCGGATATGCGTCGTGAACGCATCAAGCTGACCGGCGAGCTGCCCAGCCCGATGAATCCACCGCCGGGTTGTGCATTCAATGCCCGCTGCCGTCGTGCTTTTGGGCCATGTACCCAGCTGCAGCCACAGTTGAAGCAATACGGTGAACAGATGGTTGCCTGCTTTGCGGTCGATCAGGATGAAAATCCTGTGACATGACTTTGTTATCAAGAGCGATTAATTTAAATGCCGGCATTTACGCCGGCATTTTTTTTGATTAAACCCACTGGTTTGTTAATTATTTTGTTGGGAAATTAATTAATTTGTATTAATAACGATTTTTTCTCTTAACGAAATCCTAACGAAATAATTGTTATTTAGGAATATTCTCACGATTATAATAAATAAATCGCTTAAATTTCATGTTGCCTGATATCAGCTATAAAAAAGCACGCCCGAAGGCGTGCTGAATATTCATGGAAAGATTTTTAGATGCATTTACTGGGGGTAAGGCACCCAATCACCACCGTTCAAGCGGATGTAGGATTTACCCTGGTATTGCATCACGATGGCGTTATCATTCTCCGAAATGACCGCTGTCTGCGGCAGGTTCTGCGTCAGCGCCTGCCAGTCGACGCTTGGGGCAATGAAGGCTTTGCCGTCGACCAGCCGTGAGACCAGCTCGGAAAGCGCCAGGTAGCTGCTCGGCGTCTTAATCTGCAGCGTACTGCCCTGATGCGGCGCTTTCATGCCCACCAGTTTGATGCCCACCGGCATATGGGTAATGTTCGGGCTTGGGATATCCCGCAGGCCGGACATCTGCATTTTATCGCCCACCAGGGCTGCGCCGTGCTCCGGTACAAATACCACCATTACCTTGCGCCCGGATTTCTCCAGTTGGTCAAGGAAGGTATTCAACTGATCGAACAGCTTCTGCGCCCGTGGCTGATAGTCCGCGCTCTTGTTGGAGCCGACGAAACGGTTGCCGTCGTGCAGTGGAATGATGTTGAAGAAGGTGGCACTGCGGGTATCGCCAGCCTTTTGCTGCAGATCCAGCCAGCGGGTGAGCAGTTCCAGATCGTTGTATATCGGTTCGCCGTCAAACGACGCCAGCTCATTGCCGATCCCGGCCTGAGACATCAGCGGTGCCTGCATATCACCCTGTTCGCGCAGCTCTTTCAGGAAGTTGCCGAATACGCCAGAGTGATCGAGCATCAGTTGTTCCTTGAAGCCCAGCTTGGCCAGATTATCAAACAGATAGCACTGCTGGTTTACCGGTTGATACAGGTCGTGGTGCGAGGGCTGGCCGCAGCTGGCGCGCAGCAAACGGATGGCCGCCGGGCCGCTGTAGGCGGTTGCCGAGTTGAAGTTGTCGAACATGATGTCCATCTTCGACCACAGCGGATGGTTTTCCAGTTTCGCCGCATCAATGTCGGCCCAGGCCAGCGAACAGATATTGATCACCAGCAGGTCGAACGGCTGAGCATCGGCAGGCAGGCTGGCCGGGAAGGCGGTGGCGCGGGCTTTTTCCTTGTCGTAAAACTGATTCAGGTAGGCCGTGAGGTTGGCGCTGGTTGGCGGTGCGCTGTCCGCCGGGGCATTATCACCACCGGCAGCCGGGGTAGCCACCGCCTGTGTGCTGCTGTTGGAGGCCGTGGTGCTGGCCGGCAGCAGTGACACTGCCGGGCCGGCAATATTGACCAGGTTCAGCCACACCAGCGCGGCAACGGTGAACACCGTTACCCGTATCCACTGGGATAAAAACAGATAGGCAATCAGCATCACAAAGGCAGCGCCGATCATCTGCCAATTGATAAAGCGATTGGTCAGCTCCAGCAGATATTGGGCACTGAAGCCGGTCAATTGCGAACCCTGACTCATGATGCTGTTGATACCAGGTAGCCAGGTGTCGTGATAAAACAGCGCGAAACCTATCGGGATCGCCACATAATGGCGCCAGCGGTGCACACGCAGTGCCGGTATCGGCATCAACAGAAACGCCATGAACACCAGGTTTGGCAGCGCGTGGAAGTTCAGGTACCCGAACCACAGCAGGGCAAACTTGACCAGGAAGTAGTAGTTCCAACCCCCCAGCCCACGCCAGTAGCGCCACAGGGAGTTATCGGATTGCGGGTTATTTGTTGGCTTCATGGCTGTTTTTACGCTTAATCTGAGATGAAGAACCTTCGCGCACCCATAACCCGGCGGATTTTAAATAGCGCGGTGATAACAACAGGTTTTGCCAGTATTGACGGCAGTGCGGGAAACGCCGATGAAAGGCATAGCCCAGTGGAATAAAAATAATGGCGCACAGGGTAATCAACTGCACAATATCGCTAAGATTCAACATGCTTGTTCTCCTGTGCCGTGGTGGTTAGCGTGAAGGCCACCGGTTGACGGCGTTCCTGCGGGCTTACTGCCTCGGCGGCGGTCTGACGTGGTGCCACCGGTGCGGTCGCCGCGCCCAACGGAACAGGGGCGTTGTGCGCCAGTCGTTTGATTTCTGAAATAATATCGACATCCTGATACCACACCACCCGGTTGCTGAAGGCTTCATCCACCGGCAGGCGGAAGATAAATTTCAGGGCGGTATCCAAATCGTTAATCCGGCAGGTGGAAAGGAATAGCACCAGTCGGCCTTGCACCACGGTCATTACATCGCCGAAGCGGCGCAAAAAACACAGGGTCATCGCCTGCTCGGCACGCAGCCCTGGGGCCGGGCGCAGGGCGACCATCACGCCTTTGCCGTCTTCCGGCAGCAGCGTGTTGGCCATCAATGAATTTACCGCCTGACTAAAATCATCCGGCCGCAGGTAACCCTTCAGCTGCAACGGTCGCAGTCCGGCCAGCAGGGCGTCGATATCTGCCGGAACGTGGCGTGAGAAGCGTTGCCCCTGGATGCCCTCTAGCATGGTCAGAAAGCGCGACAGCGGTGCCACGTGCGGCACAATCAGGTTGGCGCCACAGGCCAACAGCAGGCGTTCGTCGCTGTAACGCAGGCTGGCGCTCATCTCGCGCACGACGATTTTCAGCCCGTTACCGCGCTGGCGGCGCAGGCTGTGGATTTGGTGCGCCAGTGCATCAATATCATCGCTTTGGTACAGGGCAAAAATCAACGTTGCCGAGAGTGTCAGCATGCCGTGCTGCGCCAGTAGCGCATTGCTTTCCAGCAGTTGCCAGTTGGCCGACAGCGGCGGTGCACCTTCCAGAATGCTCTGTTGGGCCAGATAAAGCCCTTCATCGCTGCGAATGGAGGTCGGCGAGGGTTTGTTGCTGTCATCGTCACCTTGCCAGCCGTTTTCACCGGCGTACAGCGTCAGCAGTTGGTTGGCATTGATGCCGTTTTCGGTACTCCACCAGTTAACCAAATACTGTGCGCAGCCCTGTTGCCACTGTAGGCTGGACAGGCCGTTAAGGATCCGGTGCTGGGCGCTGAGTTGTCCCTTGAGCTTGTTGACGCCGCCGCCATGGCTGAGGATCAGCAGAGTACAGCCTTGTCGCCGCAGCCAGGCACCAGTAGCGTGGGTCCAGTCACGCAGTTCTTCGCTGGTGAAGGTTTGCCACAGGCTGGCGTGGGCCAACAGGATTAATAAGCGGTTTTGGGGCTTTAAGGCGCGCATCAGATCGTCGCTGAAATGCGTCAGCGCGGCTTTTTTTTCCGGCAGCTGGTACAGCGGAATTTTTTTCAGCGCGGGTGAGGTCAGTTCGGCCAGCAGTCGGTCAGGTTTACCCCCACTGCAAATCAATGCCACCTGGCTGGTTGCGGCCTGGGCAGCTATGGTTTGTTGGCAGAGCAGGTTAGCATCGGTCTGACGGTCGATGTTCACCCAATACAGGCCCGGGGCCTGCATGACAGACAGTTCTTCCCAAACCTGCTGAATACCTAATGAGAAAGATTGCGCCATAGGTTATGTTTCTGCTTTCGTTGAAAGTGTCGTCGCGACCAACTGAGCATTGCTATTCAGTCATATTATCATTGGGATCAATAATAACAAATCTTACATTATGTGTAATAATATCTTTTAGAAATCATCTTATTGTCCATTTTTTTTTATTACGTTGCTATAGTTAATTAACATTAGTCTATTTTTAAAGGCGGCAGAATGAATAATCAATTAACGCGATTTCATGCAGTAGTACCGCCAGAAACACAGGATGATCTGCTGGCCCTCAGTCATGCATTTTCCTTACCCAAATTAAGTTATATCGATATTTCGCGTCAGGAGCGTTTAACGCAGATGATGACTCGCTGGCCACTGCTGGCCGAACTTGTGCAGACCACGGGGAGCCAGTAATTTATGCCAGTGATTGCGCTGCAGGGTTTGCGAGGCGGGATGGGCACAACGTCGGTCACCGCGGCGCTTGCGTGGGCATTACAGCAGTTGGGCGAGTCGGTGCTGGCCGTCGATTTCGCGCCGGATAACCAGCTGCGTCTGCATTTTAATACGCCGTTTGAGCTGGCGCGCGGCTGGGCCAGAGCGGAGCAGGATGGCGGCGAATGGCAGCAGGGCGCAATGCACTACTGCGAAAACCTCGACTTTCTCCCCTTTGGCCGACTCACCGCGGCAGGGCGGTTAAGTTTACAACAATATTGCCGGCAACATCCTAACCACTGGCAGGAGAATCTGGCGCAGCTAAGCGCCAGTGCTCAGTACAACTGGATCCTGCTGGATTTACCGGCGGATGACCCACTGTTGGCCGCGCAGGCACTGCCGTTGGCGGACTCTGTGTTTATACTGATCGCCCCAGACGCTAACTGCCAGGTGCGGTTGCATCAACAGGCATTGCCGGAAGGCTGCCGTTTCCTGATTAACCACTATTTCGCTGCCAGCCAGCTCCAGCAGGATTTGCATCAGCTATGGTTGCAAACCCTGGGCGGGCTGTTGCCGGTGGTTATCCACCGTGATGAGGCGATGGCCGAGGCGCTGGCGGTCAAGCAGCCGCTGGGCGAGTACCGACCGGAAAGCCTGGCCGCAGATGAAGTGTTGACGTTGGCAAACTGGTGTCTGATCAACCTGAAGGATACGGCCCCATGAGCCGGGTGATGAGCCTGCTGCTGGTGCCGCCTGTCCAACAGGCGGTGCAGACGCGTTATCGCGCTTACCGCCGGCATGGCTCTTCGGCCTTTACCGCCTTTTTCACTACGCTGTTGGTGGCGTTGGGCTGGATTTTTCTGCGCTTTGAATCCCCGGGCTGGCAACGGCTACGGGTCGGTCGTGCCTATTGGTTTCCGCATCTGTCGTTTAGCCGCCCGCGGCCGGCGGATGTGCTGCGTTATCTGTTGCAGGGACTGTGGCTGTTGGTGTTCCGTACCGATCGTGAACCGCTGATTAGCCCTCGTTTTGCTGGTTGGCAGCGCCTGCAATTACGCTACGCCAATTGGCTGAAGACGGTGCCACAGCGGCTGGAAAATACCGGGCTGGAGCAGCGCTCGGTAGCACGGCTGAGCCGGATGAACCGGCGTGTGCGCCGCGTGCTGTTTATTCTTGTCGGTGTATTGGCGGCAATCCTGGCGATCCTGTGTATTTCACAGCCGTTCGACCTGCCAGCGCAGTTTGTGTTTGTGCTGTTGTTGTGGGGCATCGCCATGGTGGTGCGCCGGGTGCCGGGCCGCCTGCCAGCGCTGATGCTGATCGTGCTGTCGTTGACCGTGTCCTGCCGCTACCTGTGGTGGCGCTATACCGCCACGCTGAACTGGGACGATCCGCTAAGTCTGACCTGTGGTCTGCTGTTGCTGGTGGCGGAAACCTATGCCTGGGTGGTACTGGTACTGGGTTATTTCCAGACCGTCTGGCCGCTTAACCGCCAGCCGGTACCTATGCCCGCCGACAGTTCGACCTGGCCGACCATCGATCTACTGGTTCCCACCTATAACGAAGACCTGGAGGTAGTGAAGCCTACTATCTACGCTGCATTGGGTATCGACTGGCCGAAAGAGAAAGTCACCATTTACATTCTCGACGACGGCAACCGGCCTGAATTCAAGGCCTTCGCCGAAGAGGTGGGGGTGAAATATATTGCCCGACCCACCCATGAACACGCCAAGGCCGGTAACATCAATAACGCCTTGAAGCAGGCTACCGGTGAGTTTGTGGCGATTTTCGACTGCGACCACGTGCCGACGCGCTCTTTCCTGCAATTGACTATGGGCTGGTTCTTCAAAGACAAAAAGCTGGCGATGCTACAGACTCCGCATCACTTCTTCTCGCCGGATCCATTTGAACGCAACCTCGGTCGTTTTCGTCAGACGCCGAACGAAGGCACGCTGTTCTATGGTCTGGTGCAGGATGGCAACGATATGTGGGACGCGACTTTCTTCTGCGGCTCCTGCGCTATCTTACGGCGCAGCGCGCTGGATGAAATCGGCGGTATTGCGGTGGAAACCGTTACCGAAGATGCCCACACCTCGCTGCGTTTGCACCGTCGTGGGCATACTTCGGCCTATATCCGTATCCCGCAGGCGGCGGGGTTGGCGACCGAAAGCCTGTCGGCGCACATTGGCCAGCGTATTCGCTGGGCGCGGGGCATGGTGCAGATCTTCCGACTGGATAACCCGTTGTTCGGCAAGGGGCTGAAACTGGCGCAGCGGTTGTGTTATGCCAACGCCATGCTGCACTTCCTTTCCGGCATTCCGCGGCTGATCTTCCTCACCGCACCTTTGGCCTTCCTGCTGTTGCACGCCTATATCATCTTTGCTCCGGCACTGGCGATCGCGCTGTATGTGCTGCCGCATATGATCCACGCCAGCCTGACCAACTCGCGCATTCAGGGTAAATACCGCCACTCTTTCTGGAGCGAGATCTACGAGACGGTGCTGGCCTGGTACATCGCCCGGCCGACCACGGTGGCGCTGTTTAATCCGCACAAGGGCAAATTCAACGTGACCGCCAAAGGCGGGCTGGTGGGGGAAGAGCATGTCGACTGGGTGATTACCCGGCCCTATATGTTCCTGGTGATATTGAACCTGGCCGGGTTGGTGTTCGGTGTCTGGCGTCTGGGTTACGGCCCGACGGACGAAGTGATGACGGTGATCATCAGCCTGGTGTGGGTGTTGTACAACATGACCATTCTCGGTGGCGCGGTGGCGGTGGCGGTAGAGGCCAAGCAGGTTCGCCAGGCGCACCGGGTGGAGATTGCCATGCCGGCCGCCATTGCTCGTGCCGACGGCCATCTGTTCCCCTGCACGCTGCGTGATTATTCCGACGGTGGGGTGGGGATTGAGATGCGCGTGGAGGATGCGCTCAAAGATGGTGACAAGGTGTCGCTGCTGCTCAAGCGCGGCCAGCAGGAATACAGCTTCCCGTGCGTGGTGACGCGCGCTTTCGGCAGCAAGGTGGGCATCCGCATGGTTGGCCTCAGCACCCGTGAACATATTGATTTTATTCAGTGCACCTTTGCCCGTGCCGATACCTGGGCGTTGTGGCAGGACGGCTTCCCTGAAGATAAACCGATCGAAAGCCTGCGCGACGTTCTGGCGTTGGGCTTCCGGGGTTATATACGTATGGCGGATTATGCACCGCCGTTGGTGCGCCGCTTGCTGGTTGGAACCACGACGCTGATTGGCTGGATAGCGTCATTTATCCCGCACGGCGTCGGCAGGGCTCCGGCCTTCAGCCAAAAAGAGACAGTGGTATAGGCAAACCGCCTGCTTACTCGCCTGGCTCCCAGGCTCTAACATTGATGATGATACGATGACGAGAAAAATAACCTGGTTTACCGCCCTGGCCTTAGGCATCAGCACCCTGTCTCAGGCTGAAACTGCCACCGCGCCGACCGTTGCCGCACAACCGCCGCTGGCGGTGCCTGCCGACGCAGTGGTGACGACACCCATGAGATCGGTCGTGCCGGAGGATCCGAATGCGCCGGTGCGTGACGTGCAATTGCAGTTTGCCAAAATTGCGCCGCCACCGGGCACCTTTACCCTGCGTGGCACCCGGCCGGATGGCCAGGTCGAATTCGGTGTGCGCAGCGATGAAGTGGTGTCGCAGGCGATGCTCGATCTGGAATTCACCCCGTCACCTTCGCTGATCCCGGTGGAGTCACACGTCAAGGTGTACCTCAATGACGAACTGATGGGCGTGACCACCCTCGCCAAAGAGCAGCTCGGCAAACCCAATCGTATCCAGATGGCGATCGATCCGCGCTATATCACCGATTTTAACCGTGTGCGGTTGGTGTTCGTTGGCCATTACCAGAACATTTGTGAAAACCCGGCAAACACCACGCTGTGGCTCGAAGTCAGCAAATCCAGTTCGTTGAATCTACGCTACCAAACCCTGCCGGTGAAAAACGAGCTTTCGCATTTCCCGGAGCCTTTCTTTGACAGTCGCGACAACCGACCGCTGACCCTGCCAATGGTGTTTGCCGGTCAGCCCGATGTCACCCAGCAGCGGGCTGCGGGCATTCTGGCCTCGTGGTTCGGCAGCAAAGCTCAGTGGCGCGGCCAGTCGTTCCCGACGCTGTATAACAAGCTGCCGGAACAGCATGCCATCGTCTTTGCCACCAACAAGCAGCGCCCGGACTTCCTGCGCGATTATCCGCCGGTCAACGGCCCGACGGTGGAGATGATCAGCCATCCGGATAATCCCTACATCAAACTGCTGCTGGTGCAGGGGCGTGATGACAACGACCTGATCACCGCCGTGAAAGGCATTGCGCAGGGTAACATCCTGTTCCGCGGTCAGAACGTCACGGTGGATAAGGTCGAACAACTGGCGCCGCGCCAGCCGTACGACGCGCCGAACTGGGTGCGTACCGACAGGCCGATGACCTTTGCCGAGCTGCAACAGTACGCTGAACAACTGCAGACCAGCGGCATCGAGCCTGGCCCGATCTCGCTGACCATGAACCTGCCGCCGGACCTGTTCCTGATCCGCAGTACCGGCATTGATATGCATCTGAAATATCGTTACACCGCGCCGCGCATTCAGGACGGCTCGCGCCTGAGCGTCAGCCTGAACAACCAGTTTGTGCAGGCCTATTCGCTGGTGCCGGAGCACGAACAGGGTACCCAACTGTTGCATTTGCCACTGACCCAGGGGCTGATCGATTCCGACAAGAGCGTCAATATTCCGGCGCTGCGGCTGGGTGCCAGCAACCAGATGCGTTTCGACTTTGATTACACCACGCTGCTGGCCAGTGGGGCGGAAGGGCGTTGCGAGACGTATTCCTTCACCCAAAACCACGCAATCATCGACGGTTCATCGACCATTGATTTCTCCGGGTACCGTCACTTTATGGCGATGCCGGACCTGCGCGCCTTCGCCAATGCCGGTTTCCCGTTCAGCCGTTTGGCTGATTTGTCGCAAACGCTGGTGCTGGTGAACAAGCAGCCACAGCCACCGCAGGTTAGCGCACTGCTGAACGCGATGGGCGTTATCGGCGCCCAGACCGGTTATCCGGCGCTGGCGGTGACGGTGAGTGACGACTGGTCGCAAGCCAAACAGCGTGACGCCGATATTCTGATGATCGGCACTATTCCGCCGGAACTGCGGGACGACAAAAAAATCAACCTGCTGGTCGATGCCACCCAAAGCTGGGTGAAAGTGCCGACGCGGCAGTTGGCGCTGCCGACAATGGATGTATTGCCGGAGGACACCAAACCCGACAACCAGACCACCATCAGTTCCGAAGGCGCGATGTCGGCGATTGTCGGCGTGCAGTCACCGTTTAACAGTCAGCGCAGCATCGTGGCATTGCTGGCCGACAGCCCGCGAGGCTACGACCTGCTCAACGATGCACTGCTGGACAGTGGCAAGCGTGCGGCGGTGTTTGGTTCGGTGGCGGTGATCCGGGAATCGGGGGTGAACAGCCTGCGCGTGGGCGACGTTTATTATGTCGGTCACCTGCCGTGGTGGGAGCGTATCTGGCATGCGCTGTCGACTCACCCGATGCTGTTGGCGGTGATTGCGGTAGTGGTGGTGGTGGTTCTGGCGCTGATGCTGTGGCGTGGCCTGAAGGCCTTCAGTCGTCGCCGTCTGTCGCCTGAAGATCGGGATTAATCGCTATGCCTGCGGTATTGAAGCGTCTGACATTCGGCATGTTGCTACTGTGCTCATTCAGCGCGGTAGCCACCTGCGAGTGGCCTGCCTGGCAACAGTACAAACAGTTTTATATCAGCGAGCAGGGGCGGGTGATCGACCCGAGTAGCCCGAACCGTATTACTACCTCGGAAGGCCAGAGTTATGGCCTGTTCTTCGCGCTGGTGGCCAACGATCGGCCTGCTTTCGACCAACTGCTGGCGTGGACGGAAAATAATCTGGCAGCGGGCGATCTCAGCGCCCATTTGCCGGCCTGGCTATGGGGTGAGGACGATAAAAAACAGTGGACGGTGCTGGACAGCAATTCGGCCTCCGATTCCGACTTGTGGATTGCCTATAACCTGTTGGAGGCCGGACGCCTGTGGAAAAGTCGTCGCTATCAGACCCTGGGTACCTTGCTGTTGCAGCGTATTGCCCGTGAAGAAGTGACTGATATTCCCGGTCTGGGGCTGATGCTGTTACCGGGTAAGGTGGGGTTTGTGGCGGAAGATCGCTGGCGGCTCAATCCAAGCTACCTGCCGCCGCAACTGTTGGTGCGTTTTGCCGCGTTGAACGGTCCGTGGCGTGCGATGCAGCAGACCAATCAACGGCTATGGCTGGAAACTGCCCCCCACGGCTTCTTGCCGGACTGGGTAGTGTGGCAGGCCGGAAAAGGCTGGCAGCCGGACACCGTCAAACCGAACATCGGCAGCTATGACGCCATCCGGGCCTATTTGTGGGCCGGTATGCTGGCAGACGACGATCAACACAAGGCGGCGCTGCTCAAAAAGTTGCAACCTATGGCACAGCTCACCGTTCAACAGGGCGTACCGCCGGAGAAAACCGACACCGCCAACGGCAAAACCACGGGTGACGGCCCGGTGGGTTTCTCTGCCTCGATACTGCCGATGCTGGCCAATCAACCCGAGGCGTTGCAGGTACAGCGCCAACGTATTAAGCAAAACCCGCCGGGCGACACCGCCTATTTCAGCGCCTCGCTGGCGCTGTTCGGCCAGGGATGGGATCAACAACGTTATCGTTTTAATCGGCAGGGTGAACTTCAACCCTCTTGGGGCGGCCAATGCGTAACTTCCGAATAAACTGGCTGGGTCTGGTGCCTTTAAGTCTGGCGATATTGCCACAGGCGCAGGGGGCAGAAACCGTTGCGCCGGAACAATGGCTGCTGGAGCAGGTGCGCGTTGGCGAGGCCGGCAATAAAGATGAGCTGGTTCGCCAATCGCTCTATCGGCTTGAGCTGATGGATCCGAACAACCCGGAGGTGATTTCAGCGCGTATGCGCCTGGCGTTACGCCAGGGGAATCAGGCGTTGGCGCAGCAGCAGCTGGATAAGCTGAAAAAGATTGCGCCGCAGTCCAGCGCCTATCGCCAGGCGGAAATGAATATGTTGCTGACCCAGCCGGAAACCCGCCAAAAGCTGCAGCAGGCGCGGTTGATGGCGACTGCGGGTCGTTTGCCGGAGGCCAAGGCGCAGTATGATGCCCTGTTCCACGGGGATCCGCCGACGCTTGAACTGGCGGTGGAATACTGGCGACTGGTGGCACGGCTGCCGGGGCAGGAAGCGGCGGCACTGAAAAAACTGCAGGCGCTGGATCAACAATATTCCGGCAACGTGCCGCTGCGCATGTCGCTGGCGCGGATGCTGTTTAGTCAGGATCGTGACGCGCAGGCCTATGATTTGCTGCAGAAAGTGGCGGCCGACCCGGTCGGGCGCGGGGAGGCGGCCGATCTGTGGCTGGAGAAAGTGAAAGCCATGCCGGTCAGCCCGCAAAGCGTGGCGGCCCTTAACCGTTTTCTCGGGGTGTTTGAAACCGGCGATCAGGCGGTCAGCGCCCGGCAAGAGCTGGCCCGGCAGCAGGCGTTGTTGTCGGATCCGGCCTATCAGGCACGGGTGCGTGGGTTGGCGCAGGTCGACAAGGGCGGCAGCCGTGCCGCCATTCCCGAACTGAAGAAAGCGCTGGCGGCTTCCCCCAATGATGCCGAAGTGCTGGGCGCGCTCGGGCAGGCTTACTCCCGCGCCGGTAATCGGCCGCAGGCCTTGAGCCTGTTCCGCCAGGCATTGCAGGCCGACAAAAGCGGTTATGGCAGCAGTAAATGGCAGAGTCTGATCAAGAGCAACAGCTATTGGCTGGCGGTCGACGAAGGTGACAAGGCGTTGAAAGCCGGCAATCTGGCACTGGCCCAGCAAAAATACCAACAGGCACGGCAATTCGACAACACCGACAGCAGTGCGGTGATCGGCTTGGGTGATGTTGCGGTCGCGCGTAAAGATGACGCTGCCGCCGAACGTTTTTATCAGCAGGCATTACGGCTGGATCCGGGCAGCGGTAGTGCGGTGCGTGGCCTGGTGAATATTTACCAACGGCAATCGCCGGAAAAGGCGCTGGCCTATCTCAACGGCCTGCCGCGCAGCCAGCAAAACAAAATGAGCAAGACGCTCGAGGGTTTGCAGCTCGATATGCTCAAGCAGCAGGCCGAGCAGCTGGTACAGCAGCAGCAGTGGCATCAGGCGGCGGAAAAATACCGTCGCGCCCAGCAGATGGACCCCGATGATGTCTGGTTGACCTATCACTACGCGCAAACGCTGCGTCAGGCTGGGCAGCCACAGCAGGCGGATGCCCTGTTCGCTCGGTTGGCGCAAAAACAGCATGATAATCCACAGTTAGCCTATGCCTATGCGCTGTATCTTTCCAGCAGCGATCGCGACCCGCAGGCGCTCGCACAGTTGAATGCCTTGCCCAGCGCACAGTGGAACGACAATATGCGCGAACTGGCGCAGCGCTTGAAAATGCAGGCGACCCTGGAGCATGCCGAGCAGTTACGCGCCGCGGGTGACGAGCCGGGCGCGGTGGCTTACCTGCGTCGGCAGTCGGCGGATACCCGTATCGATCTCCAGTTGGCCGATTGGGCGCTGGTACGCGGTGATTATGACGCTGCACTGGCTGACTATCAGCGGGTGCGGACACGCGAACCGAATAACCCGGATGCGCGGCTGGGCGAAATCGAGGCCTATGTGGCGCAGGGCAAGCTGAGCGAAGCACGCCAACAGCTGCAAACTAAAACGCCGGAGCCGACACCATCAGCTAACAGCGAGCGACGGGAGGCTAACGCCTGGTCTGCCGTTGGCGAACCGCAAAAAGCCACCGATATCTTTACCCGGCTAAAAACCGCCGCCCAACCAGAGCCGGCAAGCCAGTCGAAGGCGTTGATTTACCGTGATGCGGCGCGGCTCGAGCGCGACCAGCTACAACCGGCGCTGGCGCAACAGGATTACAAACAGGCGATGGTGGCCAGCGGCATTGCGCCAGACGTGCCGCAGGATAACGACAGTTATACCTATCTGACACGCAACAATCCGGGTGACGACTGGCTCAAGCGGGGTATTCGCTCGGATGCGGCAGATTTGTACCGCCAGCAGGATGTTAACGTCACGCTCGATCACGATTATTGGGGCTCGAGCGGTACCGGTGGTATCTCCGATTACAAAGCGCATGACACCATGCTGCAGGTGGATATGCCGCTGTACGACGGGCGGGCATTTTTCCGTTCCGATACCGTGCAGTTGGATGCCGGCAGTTTCTCTACCGACGGCAGTGGCAAATATTACGAGACCTTTGGCACCTGTAATACTCAGGGTTGTAGCGGCGACGAACATCAGAAAACTACCGGCACCAGCGTGGCGGTTGGCTGGCAGAACGATCGCTGGTCAGGGGACATCGGCACCACGCCGATGGGTTTTGAGGTGGTCGACTGGGTAGGCGGGTTGGCCTACAGCAATGACTGGAACCACATTGGCTGGACGTTGGCGGCTTCGCGTCGACCGATTTCCAGCTCATTGCTGGCGTTTGGTGGCACCAAAGATCCGAACACCGGCACCACCTGGGGCGGCGTACGCGCCACCGGGGTCAGTCTGAGCGGCAGCTACGATCGTGGCGAGGCTCATGGCGTCTGGGCCGATCTCAGCGCGCATCAGTTGACCGGTAAAAACGTTGAGGATAACCAACGTGAACGCTTTATGGCCGGTTATTATTACAAGCTGGTCAATGAAGATAATCGCCGCGTCACCGTCGGGCTGAACACCATGCTGTGGCACTATCAGAAGGATTTAAGTGGTTACTCTCTCGGCCAGGGGGGCTATTACAGTCCGCAGCAATATATGTCGCTGGCGGTGCCGGTCAATTATCGCCAGCGGACCGAGAACTGGTCATGGGAGCTGGGTGGGTCGGTGTCGTTGTCCCATTCGAAAACCAACAGTCAGCAACGTTATCCGCTGCAGGGGCTGATCCCGGATTCGCTGCCGGACAAGTTTGCGGTAGAAGACGGCAGTTCCTCTTCCGGTGTCGGTTATACCCTGCGGGCGATTGTCGAGCGACGCCTCAGTTCACACTGGACGCTGGGTGCCGGGTTCGATATCCAGCAGGCGAAAGACTATACGCCGAGCCACGCATTGATTTATCTGCGCTATTCGATGGCCGGTTGGCAAGGCGACCTGGATTTACCGCCGCAGCCGCTGACGCCATACGCCGATTTCAAGTAACCCAACTCAGGTAGATTCAGAGTGTCGGCACAGGGTAGTTTTGCTACCCTGTGTGAGTTTGGTATGTAGCCTGAGATATCCGGGCCTGGTGCACCGAGGTGCGCTATCACTAATAACCGGCTTCGCAAGCCGCGTTTCATTAGGAAAAGACTGAAACCCGCGGTTTTCTAGGTTTTGTCCTGGGTATGGCCAGATAAAAACATCTGACGATCGAGTATACTCAGACCGGTATGAGGGATGGGTATTATTCATCCCTTTTTTATTTCAGCCCGAATTAGCGGAGAGCAGGTTTGCGGGTCAGGCGTTCATTAACGATTAAACAGATGGCAACGGTTTCCGGCGTGGCGCTGGTGACAATCTGTATCTTTATCGTGATCCAGTTATTCCATTTTGTGCAGCAGCGCAGGGATGACTATGCCCAGCAACTGGAAAATATTGCTTATTCCGTACGCCAGCCGCTGGCGGAGGCCGTGCTGCGCATGGACGTGCCGGAAACCAAGCGGGTGCTGAACACCCTGCTGCCGGTAGGTATCCTGAGCCGGGCGGATATCGTACTGCCGAACGAATTCCAGGCATTGCACGCCAATTTTCCGCCAGAGCGCCCGGTACCGACGCTGATTGCTCGCCTGTTCGAGCTGCCAATCCAGATTTCCGTGCCGCTCTATTCGCTGGAGCGCGTGCCGACCAACCCGCAGCCGCTGGCTTATCTGGTGCTGCAGGCCGATTCGTTCCGCATGTACCAATTCATTCTCAGCATTCTGTCGACCATGTTATCGACCTACTTGCTGTTGGCGTTGATTCTGTCGGTTTCTATCAGCTGGTGTATGAACCGATTGATGGTGCATCCGTTACGCGCGATGGCCAAAGAGCTGGAAAATATTTCCCAGGAAGAAGCGCCTTACCATCAATTGATGCTGCCGGCGTTACACCAGGACGACGAACTGGGGTTGTTGGTGCGCAATTACAACCGCAATCAGCAGCGGCTGGCCAAAGCCTATGCCGAAATGAGCCGTATGAGCACCCATCATCCGGTTACCGAGCTGCCGAATCAGGCGCTGTTTACCGCGCTGCTGGAGCAGCATATTGCTTCCAGCCTGCGGCCTGAGCGTTTTAACTTGCTGGTTATCGGCATCGAAACCTTACATGAGGCCTCCGGTGTGCTCAACCCGGCAATGCGTGAGGCGCTGCTGTTGACGTTGGTGAAAAAACTGCGTGAGTGCATCGATGAAAACGGCGTGCTGGCGCAACTGAGCAAAACCGAGTTTGCCATTCTGGCTAAAGGTGTTGAGCGGCCGTTCCACGCCATGCAATTGGCGCGGCGTATCATGGCAGAGATTAATGCGCCGCTGAGCTTGCAGGACATGCCGCTGCGACCCAACGCCAGCATCGGTATCGCCCATTCTCTTAATCCGGGGGAAAGCGCGGAACAGCTACTGCGCAGTGCTACCTCGGCGATGATGTCGGCGCATCGTGAAGGTAAAAATCAGGTGTTGTTCTTCGAGCCAAGCCTGACGGAGCGTACGCAGAAACGACTGACGCAGGAAAGTGAAATCCTGCAAGCCATCGAGCAACGCCGTTTCACCCTGTTTTTACAGCCGCAGGTCGAGATGCAGTCCAACGCGGTGATCGGTGCCGAAGCCCTGCTGCGCTGGCAGCAGTACGACGGCAGCTTTACCCTGCCGGCCGAGGTCATTCCATTAGCCGAAGAGCTGGGTGTGATTGTGCCGCTCGGCAACTGGGTACTGGAAGAGGCTTGCCTGATCCTGGCGGATTGGCAGGCCCGGGGCATTACGCTGCCGCTGGCGGTCAATGTCTCCCCGATCCAGATGAAGCATGAAGATTTTATTCCACATCTTAAGAGCCTGCTGGCGCAGTATCAGATTGACCCGTGTAAATTGCTGCTGGAAATTACCGAAACGGTGCGTATTGACGATCTCGACCGTGCATTGGCGTTGTTCCGGGAGTTGCACGGCTTGGGGCTTTCCATTGCGCTGGACGATTTTGGCATGGGGTATTCCAGTCTTAATTACCTTAACCGGTTGAAATGCCTGCCGATCGATTTGATTAAAATCGACAAGAGCTTTATTCAGGGCCTGCCGACGGACGACGCCATAGTGCGTATTGTCAGTTCGATTTCTGAGGTGCTGGCGCTGCCGGTGATGGCCGAAGGCGTCGAAAATGACGAGCAACGTGACTGGCTGTTGCAGCACGGCATTCACAGCGGTCAGGGGTTCCTGTTTTCTCGCCCGCTGCCGCGCAGTGAGTTTGAAGCCGAGTTTTGCCGGCCTTCGGCCTGATCCGCCTTTTGCCTTCCGTCTGGGCGACATCCGCGTCGCCCGCTAAGCCCGCCCGAAAACCGCCAGTGGTTCCTACCCCTTTTGAGTTAATGCAAACAATGGGTTACGCAATTTACAGCCTTGCATTCGAGCTGGCGCGTTTCAGCTCTTAAATTCGTATCAACATGTATCTATTGGTGCAACAAATTATTTCCATGTTGTTAGGTGGGTGTTATTTTCCGCGCAAGCGATGAACAGGCGAGATAACTAGACTACCGCCTGGTGCGTGTATTTCCCCCAAAGGATGTTCATATGAAACTCACTATCTTTAAGAGCCTCTATTTTCAGGTGCTGACAGCGATTACGCTGGGCGTCCTGCTTGGCCATTTTTACCCTGACATTGGCGCGCAGATGAAACCTCTGGGCGATGGATTCGTCAAACTGATTAAAATGATCATCGCTCCGGTGATCTTCTGTACCGTGGTGACCGGTATCGCGGGTATGGAGAGCATGAAGGCTGTAGGTCGCACCGGTGCGATTGCACTGCTCTATTTTGAAATTGTCAGTACCATTGCGCTGCTGATTGGTTTGCTGATAGTCAACCTGGTACAACCGGGCGCCGGGATGAACATCGACCCCGGCACGCTGGATGCCAAAGCGGTGGCCGTTTACGCCGAACAAGCCCAGCAGCAGGGCATTGTCCCGTTCCTGCTGGACATCATCCCCGGTAGCGTGATTGGTGCCTTCGCCAGCGGCAATATTCTGCAGGTGCTGCTGTTTGCCGTGTTGTTCGGTTTTGCCCTGCATCGCCTGGGTGATAAGGGCCAACTGATCTTCAATGTGATTGAAAGCTTCTCCCGCGTGATCTTCGGCATCATCAATATGATTATGCGCCTGGCGCCGTTGGGGGCTTTTGGGGCCATGGCGTTCACCATAGGCAAGTACGGCGTGGGCTCGCTGCTGCAGCTCGGTCAGTTGATCGCCTGTTTCTATCTCACCTGCGTTCTGTTCGTGGTGGTGGTGTTGGGCTCGATTGCCCGCGCCAACGGCTTCAGCATTTTCAAGTTTGTTCGTTATATAAGAGAAGAGTTGCTGATCGTGCTCGGCACCTCTTCTTCCGAGTCGGTACTGCCACGCATGCTCGACAAGATGGAAAAACTGGGCTGCAAAAAATCGGTGGTGGGCCTGGTTATTCCGACCGGCTATTCGTTTAACCTGGACGGCACCTCAATCTACCTGACCATGGCTGCGGTATTTATCGCGCAGGCGACCAACACCCATATGGATGTTATCCATCAGGTGACGCTGCTGGTGGTGCTGTTGCTGTCCTCGAAAGGGGCGGCAGGGGTGACCGGCAGTGGCTTTATCGTGCTGGCCGCCACCATTTCTGCCGTCGGCCATCTGCCGCTGGCCGGTCTGGCGCTGATTCTGGGCATTGACCGCTTTATGTCTGAAGCCCGTGCGCTGACCAATCTGGTCGGTAACGGTGTGGCCACGGTGGTGGTGGCAAAATGGTGTAAACAGCTGGATGAAAAACAGCTGCATGACACCCTGTCCAACAATCCTGGCTCAGGAGCCGATAAAACGCTGCCTTCAGCCTGATTTTATCCTCAAATCACCGGTTGCCACGGCAATCGGTGATGTTTTATCCCCCCGCGTAATGATTTCTTGCATTAAAAATACGGTTATCCATTATTTTTCACACTAATGAGTGACATCCGCAAAGGCGCGCGGTCTAACTCGATGGTACACTTTCTGCTTCCCGCCCCACTGTGAAACTCAGGGCGTTTTGTTTGTAGGCTGTTGGTTGCAGCCTAATATTCCGGTAAATGGAATATCCGCATTTGCATAAAGAAATTGGATAGTCATTAAGTAGGGGTTCACATGCAGGGCACCAGAATTCATCTCATAGCAGGTGGGCTGCTGTTGGCTGCAGCCAACAGCAGCGTGCAGGCTGAAGCACTACAACCCGATCCTGCCTGGCAGCAGGGGGCCTTGGCCAACGGGTTCTCATGGCAGATATTAGACACACCGCAGCGGCCGAGCGATCGCGTCGAGCTGCGGTTGATGGTTAACACCGGCTCTTTAGTGGAGTCTTCACAGCAGATTGGCTTTGCCCATCTGTTGCCGCGCCTGTCGTTGGCGCGCAGCGAAAGCTTTACGCCACCGCAGTTGCGTTCACTGTGGCAACAAAGCGTAGACAGCGAACGGCCTCTGCCGCCGGCCATCAGTTCTTATGACTTCACCATTTACAATCTCAGTTTGCCGAATAACCGCCCAGACCTGCTGAAAGAAGCGCTGGCATGGCTTTCCGATACGACCGGCAAACTGGCGATTGACGAACAGACGGTGCATGCGGTGGTCAACTCCAGTGTCGATCCGGTTGGCACTTTCCCACCGAATCCCAAAGATGCCTGGTGGCGCTATCGGCTGAAAGGCTCGGCGATGCTGGCGCACGATCCGGCCCAGCCACCCAAGCGACCGGTGAATGTTGATCAACTGAAGAAATTCTACCAGCAGTGGTACACCCCAGACGCGATGACGCTGTACGTGGTGGGCAAGGTAGACATCCGTAGCCTGAGCGAGCAAATCAACAAAGCCTTCTCGCCGCTGCAAGGCAAGCGTGAAACGCCGGCCCTGATGCCAACGCTGACGTCCCTGCCACCGCAGCCGGTCAGCCTGATCAGCGAGCAGGTGAAACAGGATACGCTGTCAATCATGTGGGATGCACCCTGGCACCCGATCCGTGATTCGCAAAATCTGAGCCGCTATTGGCGCGGTGATATGGCTCGCGAAGCGTTGTTCTGGCATCTCCAACAGGTACTGGACAAAAGTGACCAGAAAAACCTGCATCTGGGCTTCGATTGCCGCGTGCAATACCAACGCGCCCAATGTGCCATCCATCTGGACACCCCAAACAACAACCTGAACAACAGCCTGGACTTTATCGCCCGTGAGTTGGCTAACGTGCGTAATAACGGCTTGTCGCAGGACGAGTTTAACGCGCTGCTGGCGCAGAAAAACGATCAACTCAGCAAGCTGTTTGCCACTTATGCCCGCACCGATACGGACGTGTTGATGAGCCAGCGCTTGCGCTCGCAACAGAGCGGCGTGGTGGATATCGCACCGGAGCAGTATCAAAAACTGCGCCAGGAGTTCCTGAGCGGATTGACGCTGGAAGCGCTGAACCAGGAGCTGAAACTTAAGCTTTCGCAAGATGCGACCCTGGTGCTGATGCAGCCGAAAGGCGAGCCAGAGATGAGCATGAAGCAGTTACAGGAAACCTATAACGGCATTATGTCCCCGGCACCTGCCGTGGTAACGGAAGAAATCAAACCCACCGATACCGCTCCAGCGCCGGAGACCAGCGCACAGTAATAATAGGGGGGCGCTTGCCCCCCAATCAACTGCGGTACAGCACTTTGATGATGTGGTAGCCGAACTGGGTTTTCACCGGGCCGTAGGGCTTGAGCAACGGAATGCTGAATACTGCCTTATCGAAGGCCGCCACCATGGTGCCCTTGTTGAACTCGCCCAAAGAACCGCCATTGCGTTTTGATGGGCAAGTTGAATATTTGCGTGCCAGGGTGTCAAAGCTGACGCCGCGTTTAAGCTTGGCCAACAGTTCATCGGCCAGCTTTTCGTTATCTACCAGAATGTGCAGGGCGCACGCCGTCTTTGCCATGGTATTGCCTTTATCGATACAGAAATTGCGCTGATTATACCCGTTAAATCTCGTCGACGCTTTCTGCTACAATCCTCTCCCACGTTATAAAGTCGAGCAATAAAGCGCCATGCGATTAAACCCCAGCCAACAACAAGCCGTCGAATTCGTTACCGGGCCCTGCCTGGTGCTGGCCGGTGCCGGTTCCGGCAAGACGCGCGTCATCACCAACAAAATCGCTCACCTGATCCACAATTGTGGTTATCAGGCGCGGCACATCGCCGCCGTGACCTTTACCAATAAGGCTGCGCGCGAAATGAAAGAGCGTGTGGCGCAAACCATGGGGCGCAAAGAAGCACGCGGACTGATGATTTCCACTTTCCACACGCTGGGGCTGGAAATCATCAAACGTGAATATGTCGCGCTGGGGATGAAGTCCAACTTCTCACTTTTCGACGATCAGGATCAACTGGCGCTGTTGAAAGAACTGACCGAGAAATGGCTGGAGAATGACAAGACGCTGGTGGCGCAGCTGATTTCCACCATCTCCAACTGGAAGAATGACCTGGTCGATCCCCAGAAGGCAATGGAGCTGGCGCGTTCAGAACGCGACAAGCTGTTCGCGCATTGCTACGGCCTGTATCACGCGCATATGCGTGCCTGTAACGTGCTGGATTTCGACGACTTAATCCTGCTGCCAACTCTGCTGCTGCAGCGCAATGAAGAAGTGCGCGAACGCTGGCAGAACCGCATTCGTTACCTGTTGGTGGATGAATATCAGGACACTAATACCAGTCAGTACGAACTGGTGAAACTGCTGGTGGGTAACCGCGCGCGTTTCACCGTGGTGGGGGACGACGATCAGTCGATTTACTCCTGGCGTGGTGCGCGACCACAAAACCTGGTGCTGCTGAAGGAAGACTTTCCGGCGTTGCAGGTGATTAAGCTGGAGCAGAACTACCGCTCCAGCGAGCGTATCCTGAAGGCGGCGAATATCTTGATCGCCAATAACCCGCACGTATTTGAAAAACGGCTGTTTTCCGAGCTGGGTTACGGTGAAGAGCTGAAGGTGGTGACCGCCAATAATGAGGATCATGAGGCCGAGCGCGTTGTCGGGGAGTTGATTGCCCATCACTTCGTGAAGAAAACCAACTACGGCGATTATGCGATCCTTTATCGTGGTAACCATCAGTCACGGCTGTTTGAAAAAATGCTGATGCAAAACCGCATCCCTTACAAAATTTCTGGCGGCACCTCGTTTTTCTCGCGGCCGGAAATCAAGGATCTGCTGGCCTACCTGCGTGTTCTGACTAACCAGGATGATGACAGCGCTTTCCTGCGTATCGTTAACACACCAAAGCGTGAGATTGGCCCGGCAACGCTGCAAAAACTGGGAGAATGGGCCAATCAACGTAACAAAAGCCTGTTCCGAGCCAGTTTCGATCTCGGCCTGAGCCAGCACCTGACCGGTCGTGGGTTAGAATCGCTGCAACGCTTCACTCACTGGCTGGACGGTATTGCCCAATTGGCGGAGCGTGAACCGATAGCCGCGGTTCGCGATCTGATCCGCGGCGTAGATTATGAAAGCTGGCTGTTTGAAACCTCACCCAGCCCGAAAGCCGCCGAAATGCGCATGAAAAACGTCAATACCCTGTTCGGCTGGATGACAGAAATGCTTGAAGGCAGCGAGCTGGATGAGCCAATGACGCTGACCCAGGTGGTAACGCGTTTTACCCTGCGCGACATGATGGAACGCGGCGAAAGCGACGAGGAGCTGGATCAGGTTCAGTTGATGACGTTGCATGCTTCCAAAGGACTGGAGTTCCCCTATGTGTTCCTGGTGGGGATGGAGGAGGGGCTACTGCCGCATCAGAGCAGCATTGACGAGGATAACGTCGATGAAGAGCGGCGTCTGGCCTATGTGGGGATCACTCGCGCCCAAAAAGAGCTGATTTTCACCCTGTGTCGCGAACGTCGCCAATATGGCGAACTGGTGCGGCCGGAACCGAGTCGTTTCTTGCTGGAGCTGCCGCAGGATGACCTGGCGTGGGAAAGTGAACGTAAGGTGGTCAGTCCGCAAGAACGGATGCAAAAAGGTCAAAGCCATCTGGCTAATATTCGCGCCCAGTTGGCCAAGGCTAAAGGCGGAAGTTAAAAATAAGGGCGCTATTGGCGCCCTCAGACTGATGACAAACCTCATTCCTGCCCAGAGCGAGTAGAGGTCGATAAATAAAAATCAGGAAAATCAATTTATTGATTTTCGGCCGATCACCACAAAGCAGGAAAAACCACGCTTTTTCCTGCTTTGTCAGCAACCTAAGGGCGCTATTGGCGCCCTCAGACTGCTGACAAAGTTCTTTGCGGTTAAAAGCCAAGTTCTGGTGGCTAATAAAAATAAAGGATTATGTCTTCTGATTTACCCCAAACATCCGAAAACCACGTTTTTCGGGTGTTTGTTATCAGATTAGGGCGCTATTGGCGCCCTTGTCATATCAACGTTGTTCTTCCAGCATCAACGACCAATGAACATAGCTTTGCCAATGACTTTCCTGATCCAACAACTCTGCTCGTAGCGGGTGCTGTTCCAGCCAGCCTGGCGGCAGGATCACCGTCAGCTCATCATCATTATTGGCACGCAGGCGTACCGCCGGCAGCGTATCGTCGCGGCGACGGCTGGCAAAGATGATGGCCAGGCGTAAAATCCGGCATAAACGTTGAGCCGTACGCGGCGGCAGGGCGTTTTGCTGGCTCAGCAGTGGCAGATCGATAGTGTTGCTCTGGTTTTGCAGCAGGGTGGCCAGCAGTTTTTTCTGCGCCGGGGTGAAACCGGGTAAATCCAGATGGCGGATCAGGTAGGCGGCGTGTTGCGGTGCCTGTTTGAAATCAACGCTGAGGCCGATTTCGTGGATCAGACTGGCACTGTGCAATAACTCGCGACATCGCGCATCCAATTGCCATTCATTGCTCACCTGCTGCGAGAAGTTGGCGGCCAATTGGCTGACGCGCTCGGCTTGCTCGGTATCCAGCAGATAACGTCGTTGCAGGTTGCGAATGGTACGGCTGCGGATGTCCTGTTCGACTGGCAGATGCAGCATGCCATAGACCAGTCCTTCGCGCAGTGCGCCGCCGGCCAGCATCATGCTTTCGATGCCCAGCTCCTGGAAAATCGCCAGCAGGATCGATAGCCCGCTTGGAAACACCAGAGCGCGCTCCAGCGTCAGCCCTTCAATTTCCAACTCTTCCAGCTTGCCGCACTGAATGGCGCGCTGTTTCAATTGGCGCAGCTTGGACAGGGTGATACGTTCATCCATGCCCTGTGCCACCATGATTTCCTGCAGCGCCTGGACGGTGCCGGAAGCGCCGACGCAGATTTGCCAGCCGTGCTGACGCAGCTGTGGTGCGATGGGACGCACCATTTCACGCGCAGCCTGTTCGGCCCGCTCGAAATTCTCCAGCCCCAGATTGCGATCGCTGAAGAACCGCTCCAGCCAGGTGACACAACCCATCGACAGGCTGTACAGCTGAGCCGCCTGTGCGCCGGTACCGGTGACCAGTTCAGTGCTGCCGCCGCCGATATCGACCACTAAACGCTGGTCCGGACCGCCGGTGGTATGGGCAACGCCGTGGTAGATCAGCCGTGCTTCTTCCTCACCGCTGATCACCTGGATCGGGCAGCCGAGAATTTGCTCTGCGGTTTGCAGAAACTCATCGGCATTGGACGCCAGACGCAGCGTGGCCGTGGCGACCACGCGGATCTGTGCGCGTGGAATGTCCTGCAGGCGTTCGGAGAACAACTTCAGGCATTGCCAGCCGCGCTGCATGGCTTCATGCGACAGGAGATTGTTTTGATCCAGCCCGGCCGCCAGACGCACCTTGCGCTTGATGCGCGCCAAAGTCTGAATACTGCCGGCCACCTCGCGCACCACCAACATGTGGAAGCTGTTGGAGCCAAGGTCGATAGCGGCATAAAGTGCGCTGGAACTGAGCATGGTCTATCAGCCTGAACGTTTACGGTTATTGCGTGGCGCACCGCCACGACGTGGCGCGGAGTTACGGCGTGGGCCGTTGCCGCCGCGTGGGCGTGCCAGGCGTTTCGGTGCAGGCAGGTCACTCAATAATGCATCACTGTTGTACTTGCTCACCGGAATGCTATGGCCGGTATAAGTTTCGATCGCCGGCAGGTTGAGCGCGTATTCTTCGCAGGCCAGGCTGATGGAATGACCGCTTTCGCCGGCACGGCCGGTACGACCGATACGGTGAACGTAGTCTTCGCAGTCGTCAGGCAAGTCGTAGTTGAAAACGTGGGTAACCAATGGAATATGCAGGCCACGGGCGGCGACGTCGGTGGCGACCAGAATATCGAGGTTGCCCTTGGTGAAGTCATCGAGAATACGCAGGCGTTTTTTCTGCGCCACATCGCCGGTCAACAGGCCTACGCGGTGACCATCGGCAGCCAGATGGCCCCAAACGTCTTCACAGCGGTGCTTGGTGTTGGCGAAGATGATGCAGCGGTCAGGCCACTCTTCTTCGATCAACGTCTGCAGCAGACGCATTTTTTCTTCGTTGGACGGGTAGAACAATTCTTCTTTAATGCGGTGGCCGGTTTTCTGTTCCGGTTCCACTTCAACATATTCAGCGTTGTTCATCTGCTCGAAAGCCAGTTCGCGTACGCGATAGGACAGGGTGGCAGAGAACAGCATGTTCAGGCGTTGATCGACCGCAGGCATGCGGCGGAACAACCAGCGAATGTCTTTGATAAAGCCCAGATCGTACATGCGGTCGGCTTCATCCAGCACCACAACCTGGATCGCGCCCAGATCGATATAGTTCTGTTTGGCGTAATCAATTAAACGACCGGTAGTCCCCACCAGGATATCCACGCCGCTTTCCAGCACTTTCAGCTGTTTGTCGTAGCCATCGCCGCCGTACGCCAGACCCATTTTCAGGCCGGTGGATTGGGACAGGGCTTCCGCATCGGAGTGGATCTGCACCGCGAGTTCACGCGTTGGCGCCATGATCAAGGCGCGCGGCTGGTTGATCTTGCGATCCTGTTTCGCCGGGTGAGAAAGCAAATAGTGAAAAGTAGACGTTAAAAATGCCAACGTCTTTCCGGTACCGGTTTGCGCCTGACCTGCAACGTCACGCCCAGAGAGCGTGAGCGGCAATGCTAACGCCTGAATAGGCGTGCAATGTTGAAACCCTTTCTTTTCAAGGGCTTCAAGGACTAACGGGTGCAGGGCGAAGTCGGAAAACTTCTTTTCGGTCAAGTGTGTTTTGCTCATAGTGTGGTAGAATATCAGCTAACTATTGCTTTACGAAAGCGTATCCGGTGAAATAAAGTCACCTTAGGTTGGTTAATGCTACACCAACAAGGTAGACACAATCCTTTGGAGTAGAACATGAGCGATAAAATTATTCACCTGACTGACAGCAGCTTCGACACCGACGTGCTGAAAGCTGAAGGGCCAATCCTGGTCGATTTCTGGGCTGAATGGTGTGGGCCGTGCAAGATGATTGCTCCGATTCTGGATGAGATTGCCGATGAGTTCGAAGGCAAGCTGACCATCACCAAGCTGAATATCGACCAGAACCCGGCAACCGCACCCAAGTACGGTATCCGTGGTATCCCTACGCTGTTGCTGTTCAAGAACGGTGAAGTGGCCGCGACCAAGGTTGGTGCGCTGTCCAAAGGTCAGCTCAAAGATTTCCTTAACGCGAATCTGTAATCGGGCGGGAAGCCCTATACCCAATGGATGTGATGCGGCGGATAAAAACGCTGTCGCGTGAGAGACAACGGGGATATACAGGCGTCTGGCGGGGATGTTCAATTCACCGCTAGACGCCTGCCAAGAAGCGTGCTAAGTTTAACCATACTGCATATAGAACTTGCCCGAAGTTTTAAATCTAAAGAGTCTAAATCTAAAGCTTTACTCTGTGTTGAACCGCTGGCGTTGAAAGAAAAAATGAACTCAGCCCGCGTTTTAGCAATCAAACGGTTTTGCAAAATCAATTTTAAGGTACCTTCGATCTTAAACCGTCAATGCGCGCGTCCTCTGTAAGCCATTTCTTACCGTGACGGCTCAGCGCCCGGTGATCGAACGTCCAGTAAACAGGCACGAATATCCAATGGATTTCAAGGTGTGGCCAGTCGGCAACCGAAAGCGTCTTCGCAGCTTAGTCCGCTAAGTTTTGGGATGAACAAGGGAAGCCAACGCAACCACCAGAAAGCCGGAAGAGATATCCCGCTGCCATACCATTCACGATGTAAGTTCGAGACATACCCCGAGTTTAAGAACCCACCACTATGAATCTTACCGAATTAAAGAATACGCCGGTTTCTGAGCTGATTACTCTCGGCGAAAATATGGGGCTGGAAAACCTTGCCCGCATGCGCAAGCAGGACATTATCTTCTCTATCCTTAAGCAACATGCAAAAAGTGGAGAAGATATCTTCGGCGATGGCGTGTTGGAGATATTGCAGGATGGATTTGGTTTCCTCCGTTCTGGAGACAGTTCCTACCTTGCAGGCCCCGACGACATCTACGTATCCCCTAGCCAAATCCGCCGTTTTAACCTCCGTACAGGTGACTCCGTTTCCGGTAAGATTCGTCCGCCAAAAGAAGGCGAGCGCTACTTTGCCCTGTTGAAAGTTAACGAAGTTAACTACGACAAACCGGAAAACGCCCGTAGCAAGATCCTGTTCGAAAACTTAACCCCACTGCATGCCAACTCCCGTCTGCGGATGGAACGTGGCAACGGCTCAACCGAAGACCTGACAGCACGCGTGCTGGACCTGGCTTCGCCGATTGGTCGTGGTCAGCGTGGTCTGATTGTTGCTCCGCCGAAAGCCGGTAAAACCATGCTGCTGCAGAACATTGCGCAGAGCATCGCTTACAACCATCCAGACTGCGTGCTGATGGTACTGCTGATTGACGAACGTCCGGAAGAAGTGACCGAGATGCAGCGTCTGGTGAAGGGCGAAGTTATCGCTTCTACCTTTGACGAGCCGGCATCTCGCCACGTTCAGGTTGCAGAAATGGTGATTGAGAAGGCCAAGCGCTTGGTTGAGCACAAGAAAGACGTGATCATCCTGCTTGACTCCATCACTCGTCTGGCGCGTGCCTACAACACCGTGGTACCGGCTTCTGGTAAAGTGTTGACCGGTGGTGTGGATGCCAATGCCTTGCATCGTCCCAAGCGTTTCTTCGGTGCGGCACGTAACGTTGAGGAAGGCGGCAGCCTGACCATCATCGCTACCGCACTGGTCGATACCGGGTCGAAAATGGACGAAGTTATCTACGAAGAGTTTAAAGGTACCGGCAACATGGAATTGCATCTGGCGCGTAAAATTGCCGAGAAGCGCGTATTCCCTGCTATCGACTACAACCGCTCTGGTACCCGTAAAGAAGAATTGCTCACCACCTCTGAAGAACTGCAGAAAATGTGGATCCTGCGTAAAATCATTCACCCGATGGGTGAGATTGATGCGATGGAATTCCTCATTAACAAGTTGGCCATGACCAAGACCAACGATGAATTCTTCGATATGATGAAGCGCTCATAATGACGATGCGCTCATAATTGAGTAAATATTCCAGGAACGCCACGCCTAGTCGTGGCGTTTTTTGCTTTTGGAAGATACGATAAGTAACAGAAATGGAAACGTAAGTTATTTTCGTGACTTACTGAGAATTCATCTTATTTGCGCTCGACGTTTTGTCGTTCGCGCATTGTTACTGCCGAAACAGTGGGCAAACACGGTGGAATAAGAATGAATGACTGTCGTCATAGGAAATGACTGAAAGGTAGCGGGATACCATGGCGCAACCTGTCGCCCGTGTTAAGCTGCCTTATCTTCTACAGAGATCTTGTTAACTGTGAACTTACTCACTATGAGTACTGAAATTCTATTTGTTTTCCTGTTTTCTTTGGCTTTTCTCTTTGTTGCCCGTAAAGCAGCAAAACGTATTGGTCTGGTTGATAAACCTAATTACCGTAAACGCCATCAGGGGCTGATCCCTCTGGTTGGGGGTATTTCTGTTTATGCCGGGCTGTGCTTTGCCTTCCTTATCTCTGACCAAACGATTGCGCATGGCAAACTCTACCTCGTCTGTGCCGGGATATTAGTGTTCGTCGGTGCTCTCGACGATCGTTTTGATATCAGCGTTAAAATTCGTGCGCTGGTTCAGGCACTGGTCGGTATCGCGATGATGGTTTTCGCCGGGCTTTACCTGCGCAGTTTTGGTCATGTGCTGGGCGATTGGGAAATGCTGCTGGGGCCGTTTGGCTATCTGGTCACGCTGTTTGCCGTCTGGGCAGCCATCAACGCCTTTAACATGGTTGACGGCATTGATGGTCTGCTGGGTGGGCTATCGTGCGTGTCTTTCGGTGCGCTGGGCGTATTGTTGTACCTGAGCGGCCATTCTGAACTGGCCTTCTGGTGCTTCGCAATGATTGCCGCCATCGTTCCTTATATTCTGCTTAACCTCGGCATTCTTGGCCGCCGATATAAAGTGTTTATGGGGGATGCTGGCAGCACGCTGATCGGTTTCACCGCCATTTGGCTCTTACTGCAAAGTTCGCAGGGCAAAGCTCACTCCATCAATCCGGTTACCGCGTTGTGGATTATTGCCATCCCGCTGATGGACATGATTGCGATCATGTACCGCCGTTTACGCAAAGGGATGAGCCCTTTCTCTCCAGACCGCCAACACATTCACCATTTGATTATGCGAGCGGGCTTTACGCCACGGCAGGCCTTCGTGTTGATTACCCTGGCGGCAGCCTTGCTGGCGGCCATCGGCGTGCTTGGCGAACGCCTTACTTTTATCCCTGAATGGGTTATGTTGGCATTATTCTTGCTTGCCTTCTTCTTATACGGTTACTGCATTAAACGCGCCTGGCGTGTTGCACGTTACATTAAGCGTATCAAGCGTCGTCTGCGGCGTTCGAACGGCAATAAGCAAGTATCTTAACCAGAGGCTTTTGGGCAGTGATGAATCCAGAAACAAGGTCTGACAAGAATATCCCGGCGGTGGATAACGAACTCGATATTCGCGGCCTGTGCTGCACCCTGTGGCGTGGTAAGCCATGGATTATCGGTATTGCGGTTTTATTCGCCGCGGTTGCATTGATGGTTTCCTACCTGGTGAAACAGGAGTGGAGTGCGACGGCGATTACCGACCGGCCAACTGTGAATGCGTTGGGGGGGTATTATTCCCAGCAACAATTCCTGCGTAATCTGGATGTGCGGACCATACCGGCCGCCAGCACCGATCAACCCGGCATTGCTGACGAAGCCTATAATGAATTTATTATGCAGTTGGCGGCCTACGATACGCGTCGTGATTTCTGGCTGCAGAGCGATTATTACAAGCAGCGCCAGGAAGGCGATGCCGCTGCCGATGCGGCCTTGCTCGACGAACTGATCAACAACATTCAGTTCACGCCGCGTGATGATAAAAAAGTGCCGAACGACGGCGTGAAGCTGACGGCGGAAACGGCAGCCGATGCCAACCGTCTGTTACGTCAATATGTGGCGTTCGCCAGTCACCGGGCGGCGCAACATTTGAACGAAGAGATCCAGGGTGCCTGGGCGGCACGTACCACCTCGATGAAGGCGCAGGTCAAGCGTCAGGAAGCGGTGGCGGCGGCAGTGTATAAGCGTGAATTGAATACCATTCAACAGGCACTGAAAATTGCTGAAACGCAGGGTATCAGCCGGACTCAGACCGATACGCCGGCAGAGCAACTGCCGGACTCCGACCTGTTCCTGCTGGGTAAACCTATGCTGCAGGCGCGTTTGGAAGGGTTACAGGCTTCAGGGCCAACCTTCGATCTCGATTACGATCAAAATCGTGCGATGCTGTCGACATTGAACGTTGGCCCGACGTTGGACGAGAAATTTCAGACTTACCGCTATTTGCGGACCCCGGAAGAACCGGTAAAACGTGATAGCCCACGGCGGATATTCTGGTTGATCATGTGGGGCGCGATGGGCGCTTTGGTTGGCGCAGGTGTTGCCCTGGTGCGTCGGCCGCGTAATTAAAAATAATATAATAATTCGCTGAAGGGCGCGTAAGCGCCCAATTCGCAGGTACGCCTGCGGTTAACCGACCAAAAGAGATTCGCTGTGAAAGTGTTGACTGTTTTCGGCACCAGACCTGAAGCCATCAAAATGGCTCCGCTGGTACATGCCCTGGCTCAGGATGAAGCCTTTGAATCAAGAGTCTGCGTTACGGCACAACATCGTGAGATGTTGGATCAGGTATTGCGGTTATTTGAGATAGTGCCTGATTACGACCTGAACATCATGAAGCCCGGCCAGGGATTGAGTGAGATCACCTGCCGTATTCTGGAAGGCCTGAAAGGCGTTCTTGAAGAATTCAAACCGGACGTGGTGCTGGTTCATGGTGATACCACCACCACACTGGCGACCAGTTTGGCGGCGTTTTACCAGCGTATTCCTGTTGGGCACGTAGAGGCAGGTCTGCGCACCGGCGATCTTTACTCCCCGTGGCCGGAAGAGGCTAACCGCAAGCTGACCGGTCATCTGGCGATGTATCATTTTGCCCCGACGGAAAATTCGCGCCAGAACCTGTTGCGCGAATTGATACCGGACGATCATATCTTCGTCACCGGCAATACGGTGATTGACGCACTGTTCTGGGTACGCGATCGGGTGATGGGTGATGCTGCATTGCATGACAGCCTGTCACAGCGTTATCCGTTCCTGGATGCCGACAAAAAATTGATCCTGGTGACCGGCCACCGTCGTGAAAGTTTTGGTGGCGGGTTTGAGCGGATTTGCAGTGCGCTGGCAGAAATTGCCCGCACTCATTCTGATGCCCAAGTGGTGTATCCGGTGCATCTCAATCCCAACGTCAGTGAGCCGGTCAACCGCATTCTGAAAGGGATTGATAACATCATCCTGATCGACCCGCAGGATTACTTGCCCTTTGTGTACCTGATGGCTAACGCTTATATGATCCTGACCGACTCGGGCGGTATTCAGGAAGAGGCGCCGTCATTGGGTAAACCGGTGCTGGTCATGCGCGACACCACCGAACGGCCTGAAGCCGTCGATTCGGGCACGGTGCGTCTGGTGGGAACCGACGTAGCCAAAATAGTTGATGCGGTGACCCGGTTGCTGACGGACGAAGACGAATATCACGCCATGAGTCGGGCGCATAACCCTTACGGTGACGGGCATGCCTGCCAACGTATTCTCGAAGCTTTGAAGAATCATCAGGTGACACTATGAGTTTTAACACTATTTCGGTTATCGGCCTGGGTTATATCGGTCTGCCAACGGCGGCGGCGTTTGCCTCCCGCAAGAAAAAAGTGGTGGGCGTAGATGTTAACCAACATGCGGTAGATACCATTAATCGCGGCGCGATCCACATCGTTGAACCCGATCTGGATAAAGTGGTTAAAGACGCGGTAGACGGCGGCTATCTGCAGGCGGTGACCCGACCTCTGGCGGCAGATGCTTTCCTGATCGCGGTACCAACGCCGTTTAAAGGCGACCATGAGCCGGATCTGGCCTATGTCGAAGCCGCAGCCAAATCTCTGGCACCGGTGCTGAAAAAGGGCGACCTGGTTATTCTGGAGTCCACCTCTCCGGTCGGCGCCACCGAGCAGATGGCGCAGTGGCTGGCCGAGGCGCGCAGCGATCTCAGCTTCCCGCAGCAGGCTGGTGAAGCCGCTGATGTGAACATTGCTTATTGCCCAGAGCGCGTTTTGCCAGGGCAGGTGATGGTTGAGCTGATTCAGAACGATCGTGTTATTGGCGGCATGACGCCAAAATGTTCGGAGCGCGCTAGCGCGTTGTACAAGATTTTCCTCGAAGGCGAGTGTGTGATTACCAATTCCCGCACTGCGGAGATGTGCAAACTCACCGAAAATAGCTTCCGTGATGTGAACATCGCCTTTGCCAACGAACTGTCGTTGATTTGTGCCGATCAGGGGATCAATGTCTGGGAGCTTATTCGCTTGGCCAACCGCCATCCGCGGGTGAATATCCTGCAGCCAGGCCCTGGCGTCGGCGGCCACTGCATTGCGGTCGATCCTTGGTTTATTGTGTCGCAAAACCCGCAGCAGGCACGTTTGATTCATACTGCGCGTCTGGTGAATGACGGAAAACCTTTGTGGGTGGTTGATCGCGTGAAAGCGGCCGTTGCCGACTGTCTGGCGGCGACCGACAAGCGTGCCTCAGAAGTGAAAATTGCCTGCTTTGGTTTGGCCTTCAAACCGAATATCGACGATCTGCGCGAAAGTCCGGCGGTGGAAGTCGCACACCTGATTGCCGATTGGCACGTGGGCGAGACGCTGGTCGTTGAGCCAAACGTGGAGCAACTGCCGAAATCGCTGGCTGGCCACGTGACGCTGAAAGAGTTGCCAGAAGCGTTGCAGCAGGCGGATGTGATAGTGATGCTGGTCGACCATAAGCAATTCAAGGCAATCAAGCCGGAAGAGATCACGCATTCCTGGGTTGTGGATACCAAAGGGGTTTGGCGTTGAAACGTATTTTAGTCACTGGAGGCGCCGGCTTTATTGGCTCTGCGGTCGTGAGGCATATTATCGAAGCCACGCAGGACAGCGTCCTGGTACTGGATAAGCTCACCTACGCGGGCAATCTGGAGTCGCTTTCGGTGGTGGCCGACAACCCACGCTATTCGTTTGAACAGGTGGATATCTGCGATCGCGCGGCGTTGGATCGGGTGTTTGCCGAGTACCAGCCAGACGTGATCATGCATCTGGCGGCAGAAAGCCACGTTGACCGTTCTATCGACGGCCCGGCGGCATTTATTGAAACCAACGTGGTGGGTACTTACACCATGCTGGAGGCGGCCCGCCATTATTGGCAGCCGCTGGACGCGAAGAAAAAGCAGAGCTTCCGCTTCCATCACATTTCCACCGACGAAGTGTACGGCGATCTGCACGGCACGGACGATTTGTTCACCGAAACCACGCCTTACTCGCCAAGTAGCCCGTATTCGGCCTCGAAGGCTTCCAGCGATCACCTGGTTCGCGCCTGGCTGCGTACTTATGGCCTGCCGACGCTGGTCACCAATTGTTCCAATAACTACGGCCCCTATCACTTCCCTGAGAAACTGATCCCGTTGGTGATCCTCAATGCCGTTGCCGGTAAACCCTTGCCGGTGTATGGCGATGGGGCGCAGGTGCGTGATTGGCTGTATGTGGAAGACCACGCTCGTGCGTTGTACCAGGTGGTTACCGAAGGTGTGGTTGGCGAAACCTACAATATTGGCGGCCACAACGAGCGCAAGAATATTGAGGTGGTACAAACTATCTGCGATCTGCTGGAAGAGTTGGCTCCGAACAAGCCACAGGGCGTTGTGAAATACCGCGACCTGATTACTTACGTCAAGGATCGTCCAGGCCATGATATGCGCTACGCGATCGATGCCGGAAAAATTGACCGGGAGCTGGGCTGGCATCCGCAGGAAACCTTTGAAAGCGGCATCCGCAAAACGGTTTCCTGGTATCTGAACAATGAAACCTGGTGGCGTCGCGTTCAGGACGGTTCCTATGCGGGTGAACGTTTAGGTTTATCCGACTAAATTTAGCTGGGCTGCCGTTCGAATGGTGGCCCTGTGGATTCTGGAGTGAGTATGAAAGGTATTATTCTGGCGGGCGGTTCCGGCACACGCTTACATCCGATTACCCGCGGCGTATCCAAGCAGCTATTACCTATTTACGACAAGCCGATGATTTATTATCCGCTGTCAGTTTTGATGCTGGCGGGGATCCGCGACATTTTAATCATCTCTACCCCAGAAGATTTGCCCTCATTCAAACGCTTATTGGGCAGCGGCGAAGAGTTCGGCATTAACCTCAGCTATGCCGAACAACCCAGGCCCGACGGCCTGGCACAGGCGTTTCTGATTGGTGAGGAATTCCTCGCCGGTGAGCCGAGCTGTCTGGTTCTGGGCGACAATATCTACTTTGGCCAAGGCTTTAGTCCTAAATTGAAAACGGTTGCCGCCCGTACGCAGGGCGCTACCGTGTTCGGTTATCAGGTCATGGATCCCGAGCGCTTTGGCGTGGTGGAGTTTGATGATAATTTCCGCGCGCTGTCGATCGAAGAAAAGCCGAAAGCGCCTAAATCCAATTGGGCGGTGACTGGGCTGTATTTCTATGACAGCCAAGTAGTGGAGCTCGCCAAACAGGTGAAACCTTCGGAGCGCGGCGAGCTGGAGATCACCAGCATTAACCAGATGTATCTGGAGCGTGGTGAACTGACCGTTGAACTGTTGGGACGTGGCTTCGCCTGGCTGGATACCGGCACCCATGACAGCCTGCTGGAAGCCAGCAGCTTTGTGCAAACGGTGGAAAAGCGTCAGGGCTTTAAAATTGCCTGTCTGGAAGAAATTGCCTGGCGTAACGGCTGGCTGGACGATGAGGGCGTGAAGCACGCCGCACAATCGTTGCTGAAAACCGGTTACGGAAAATACCTGCTGGATTTGTTACATGCCCGTCCACGCCAGTATTGAGCCATTAGCCTGGGAAACAGAGTTTTTCGCCCTTAATAGCGCCAAACTCAACTTCTCTACGGCGGCTCCTATGCTCACCGAGACTGAACTGGATGCCTACGCATTGGTGCAGGCCAAAATTCCGGCGCATCACACTGCTTTGGTGGACGGTTTGACCCGTTTGGACTTCCAACTGGTTGAGGGGGAAGTCGATCTGGTGCTAAATATCGGCACGGAATGTGCATCATCCCATACTGTGCCGATGCAGGCCACTCGCCCGGCGGTGCTGGCAGATATCCCGATGCTGCGTGCAGCGGCGGCCAGCGTGTTCACCGCCAGCCGTTTCCGCGCCCCCTGGTATCACACCCAAGATAGCGGCCGCTTTTATGCTGAATGGATCGAAAAGGCGGTATTGGGGACCTTTGACCATCAATGCCTGCTGGTACTCGACGATACCGGGCAGACGGAAGGCTTTGTCAGCCTGCGTGAGCTGGGTGGCCAGGAGGCCCGAATCGGCCTGCTGGCGGCGTTCCCCGGCGCGGCAGGCAAAGGAATTGGCTCGCGACTGATGGCGGCAGCCATTGCAGAGTGCCAGCAAAGGACGCTGCAGCGCCTACGGGTTGCGACCCAGTTCGGTAACATTGCCGCACTGCGGCTCTATCAACGACAGGGTGCTGTTATTGAAAGCACCTCGTACTGGTTATACAGAGGAAGACATGATCCCATTTAACGCTCCACCGGTTGTTGGCACTGAACTTGACTATATGCAGGCTGCAATGAGCAGTGGCAAGCTGTGCGGTGACGGTGGCTTTACCCGTCGTTGCCAGCAGTGGATGGAGCAGCGGTTTGGCAGCCCGAAGGTGCTGTTGACGCCGTCCTGTACCGCCTCGCTGGAGATGGCAGCGATCCTGCTGGATATTCAGCCGGGCGATGAAGTGATCATGCCGAGCTTCACCTTTGTTTCAACCGCCAATGCTTTTGTGTTGCGTGGTGCCACCGTAGTGTTTGTCGACCTGCGTCCTGACACTATGAACATCGATGAAAGCAAGATTGAAGCGGCCATCACCGATAAGACCCGTGCCATTGTACCGGTGCATTACGCCGGTGTTGCCTGCGAGATGGACACCATCATGGCGCTGGCGGAAAAATACAAATTATATGTTGTTGAAGATGCCGCGCAGGGCGTGATGTCCACCTACAAGGGGAAAGCGCTGGGGACCATCGGTCATATTGGCTGCTTTAGCTTTCACGAAACCAAAAACTACACCGCAGGTGGTGAGGGCGGCGCCACGCTGATTAACGATCCGGCGCTGATTGATCGGGCGGAAGTTATTCGCGAGAAAGGCACCAACCGCAGCCAGTTCTTCCGCGGCCAGGTGGACAAATACACCTGGCGCGATATCGGCTCCAGCTATCTGATGTCAGATCTGCAGGCCGCTTATCTGTGGGGGCAACTGGAAGCCGCCGAAGCTATCAACCAACGTCGTCTGGCGCTGTGGCAACAGTATTACGACAGCCTGCTGCCGTTAGCCGATGCGGGCCGTATCGAGCTGCCAAGTATCCCGGCGGACTGTGTGCAGAATGCTCATATGTTCTATATCAAACTGCGCGATATTGAAGACCGTACGGCGTTTATCGATTACATGAAAGAAGCCGAAATCATGACGGTATTCCATTACATTCCGCTGCATGATTGCCCGGCGGGCGATCGTTTCGGCCGCTTTGCCGGTGAAGATCGCTTTACCAGCCAGGAGAGCGCGCGCTTGGTACGTTTGCCGTTGTTCTACAATATGACTGATGTCACTCAGCGCACGGTGATCAATACCATTCTCAGCTTCTTCGCCTGATATGTCGCTGGCAAAAGCATCGATTTGGACCGCCGGCTCTACGCTTATCAAGATTGGCGTGGGGCTGTTGGTGGTGAAACTGCTGGCGGTGGCCTTTGGCCCCAGCGGCGTAGGGCAGGCGGGTAACTTCCGTCAGTTGATTACCGTGCTGGGCGTGCTGTCCGGTGCCGGGATTTTTAACGGCATCACAAAATACGTTGCCGAATACCATCAGGATCCGCAGAGGTTGCGGCTGGCTGTTGGCACTGCGTCGACTATTGTGCTGGGGTTTTCTACGCTGTTGGCGCTGGTGTTCTTGTTCGCGGCCAAACCTATCAGCGTCGGGCTATTTGGCCATGCTGATTATGTCGGCGTGGTGCGGGCGGTGGCGTTTATTCAGATGGGTATTGCTTACGCCAACCTGTTTATGGCGGTGCTGAAGGGCTACCGCGATGCGATGGGCAACGCACTGTCGGTGATTGGCGGCAGCCTGATTGGCGTGGTGGCCTACTACCTGTGCTTCAGGCTGGGTGGTTATGAAGGTGCCCTTGCAGGGTTGGCGCTGGTCCCGGCATTGGTGGTGTTTCCCGCCGGTTTTATGTTGTGGCGACGCAAAACCCTGCCGCTGAGCTATTTGGCGCTGGCATGGGACAAGACGCTGGCCAGCCATCTCGGCAAGTTCACCATTATGGCGCTGATCACCTCAGTAACGCTGCCAGTGGCCTATGTGATGATGCGTAACCTGCTGGCAAGCCATTACAGCTGGGAAGAGGTGGGGATTTGGCAGGGCGTCAGCAGCATTTCCGACGCGTATCTGCAGTTTATTACCGCCTCGTTTACCGTCTATCTGCTGCCAACGCTGTCGCGGTTAAAGGAAAAAAGCGCTATCTCGCAGGAGATTGTGCGCTCACTAAAATTTGTGCTGCCTGCGGTGGCGGCAGCAAGTTTCACGGTCTGGTTACTACGCGATTTCGCCATCTGGTTGCTGTTTACGGACAAGTTTGTCGCGATGCGCGACCTGTTCGCCTGGCAACTGGTGGGAGATGTGCTGAAGGTGGGCGCTTATGTATTTGGCTATCTGGTTATTGCCAAGGCGTCGCTGCGTTTTTATATCCTGACCGAAGTCAGCCAGTTCCTGCTGTTGACGCTGTTCTCGCATTGGTTGATCCCTTTGCACGGCGCGCTGGGTGCGGCACAGGCCTACATGGCAACCTACATCGTGTATTTCACGCTCTGTAGCTGCGTATTTATTCTTTATCGTAGACGAGTATGACTACACTGATTCACGTACTGGGATCTGACATCCCGCATCACAACCAGACGGTGCTGCGTTTCTTCAACGATGTGTTGGCGAAGCGACTGCCGTCCGATCAGACACGCCATTTCATGGTGGCTGCCAAAGATGCCGCTGCGTTAGGGGCGTTCCCTGAACTGAACCTTGAATGTCATCCGGATAAAAAAAGCCTGGCGATGGCGGTTATAGCCCGTGCACAGGCCGATCGCGACCAGCGTTTCTTCTTCCATGGGCAGTTTAACCCGACATTGTGGTTGGCATTGCTGAGCGGCAAAATCAAAGCCCATCAGGTCAGCTGGCATATCTGGGGCGCGGACCTGTATGAAGACGCCACCAGTTGGAAATTCCGCCTGTTCTATTTGCTGCGCCGAATTGCACAAGGCCGTGTCGGACGCGTATTCGCTACCCGTGGTGATGTGATCCATTATCAACAGCGGCATGCACGTGTACCGGCCTCCCTGCTGTATTTCCCTACGCGGATGGATCCGGCGTTGACCGGTATCAGCGTAGAGAAAAATATGGCCGGGCCGATGACCATTCTGGTGGGTAACTCCGGCGATCGCACCAACCGGCACGTTGAGGCACTGAAAGCGATTCATCAACAGTTTGGTGCGGATGTGCGCGTGATCCTGCCGATGGGCTATCCGGCCAACAACGAGGCTTATATTGATCAGGTCCGCACTGCCGGGCTGGCGTTGTTCAGTGCCAGGAACCTGCAAGTGCTGACGCAGCAGGTGGCGTTCGACGACTACCTGAACATTCTGCGCGAGTGCGATCTCGGCTACTTTATCTTTAACCGCCAGCAGGGTATCGGCACGCTTTGCCTACTGATCCAGTTTGGCGTGCCGTTCGTGCTGAGCCGGCAGAACCCGTTCTGGCAGGATCTGGCGGAGCAGCATCTGCCGGTGCTGTTCTACGGTGATTCGCTGGATGAGGCGGTAGTGCGTGAAGCGCAGCGCCAACTGGCGTCAGTGGACAAGCAGACGATCGCTTTCTTTAATCCCAACTACGTTAATGGCTGGCAACAGGCATTAGCCCTGGCGGCAGGGGACAATTCATGACGCTGGCGCAATTTGGCGGGTTATTTATCGTCTACCTGATGGGCACGTTGTTTGTTCTGACGTTGACCTATCAGGAGTTTCGGCGCGTCCGCTTTAACTTCAACGTCTTCTTTTCATTGTTGTATTTGTTGACGTTTTACTTCGGCTTCCCGCTGACCTGCCTGCTGGTTTTTCAGTTTGATGTCGAGGTGGTGCCGGTGGAGTTCCTGCTGTACGCCATCCTCTCGGCCACCGCGTTTTATGCGATTTACTACGTCAGCTATAAAACCCGGTTGCGTAAGCGTAGCGTGCAACCGCGTAAACCGGTATTCAGCATGAATCGGGTTGAAACCCATCTGACTTGGATTTTACTGGCATTGGTGGCGATCGTTACCGTCGGCATTTTCTTTCTGCAAAACGGTTTCCTGCTGTTCAAGCTCAACTCATACAGCCAGATTTTCTCCAGTGACGTGTTGGGCGTAGCGCTCAAACGGTTCTTCTATTTCTTCATTCCGGCGATGCTGGTGGTGTATTTCCTGAAGCAGGATCTGCGAGCCTGGTTTTTTTTCCTGGCGACGACGGTGGCTTTTGGCATCCTCACCTATGTGATTGTCGGCGGCACCCGCGCCAATATTATTATCGCCTTCTCGCTATTCCTGTTTATCGGTATCGTGCGCGGCTGGATCTCGTTGTGGATGCTGGTGGCAGCCGGGGTGTTCGGCATTGTCGGCATGTTCTGGCTGGCGTTAAAGCGTTACAGTCTGGACGTCAGTGGCCCTGAGGCGTTTTATACCTTCCTCTATCTGACGCGCGACACCTTCTCGCCGTGGGAAAATTTGGCGTTGCTGCTGCAAAACTACGACAAGATTGATTTCCAGGGGCTGGCGCCGATAGTGCGTGATTTCTATGTGTTTATCCCGAGCTGGCTTTGGCCGGGCCGACCGGACACGGTGCTTAATACCGCCAACTATTTCACCTGGGAAGTGCTGGATAACCATTCCGGCCTGGCAATCTCACCGACGCTGATCGGTTCGCTGGTGGTGATGGGCGGCGCGTTGTTCATTCCTGTCGGCGCGGTGCTGGTGGGTATGATCATCAAATGGTTCGACTGGCTGTATGAGATGGGCAAAAGCGAGTCGAACCCTTATAAAGCCGCCATATTGCAGGGCTTCTGCTTTGGCGCGGTATTCAACATCATCGTATTGGCGCGAGAAGGGGTGGATTCCTTTGTCTCGCGGGTGGTGTTCTTCTGCCTCGTTTTCGGCACCTGTTTGCTGATGGCAAAATTGCTGTACTGGCTGTTTGATACTGCCGGATTGATTAAGGCGCGAGTGCTGCGTTCACGAACGCTGACACCGCCTGCTTCGTCTGTGCGGGCCGATGGCCTTTTGTAAGGGTAATAATAAGATGGAAGCAAAAATCTCGGTTCCCAAATATGAGCTGCGCGGTTTCAGCCTGTGGGGATTTCGCGATATGGCGCAGTGCATGGATTTTCTGTTCGACGGTGGCCACGTAAAGCGGGGCACGTTGGTTGCCATGAACGCCGAAAAAATCCTGACGGCGGAGCAGGACACTGAGCTGCATGCCTTGCTGGATGAGGCGGAGTACAAGTATGCCGACGGCATCAGCATGGTGCGGTCAATTCGGCGTAAATATCCGCATGCCGACGTCTCTCGGGTCGCCGGAGCCGATCTGTGGGAAGCGCTGATGCAACGCGCCGGACGTGAGGGAACACCGGTGTTTCTGATCGGCGGCAAGCCATCGGTGCTGGCGGAAACCGAACAGAAGCTGCGTGGTCAGTGGAATGTGAATCTGGTCGGTAGTCAGGACGGCTATTTCAAGCCGGAACAACGTGAACCCCTGTTTGAGCGCATTCGTGCCAGCGGGGCCGCTATAGTGACGGTCGCGATGGGATCGCCAAAACAGGAAATCCTGATGCGTGACTGTCGCAAGGTGCATCCGCAAGCGTTGTATATGGGCGTAGGCGGGACCTACGACGTATTCACCGGGCACGTTAAGCGTGCGCCAAAGGTCTGGCAGAACCTCGGCCTGGAGTGGCTCTACAGGCTGCTCAGCCAGCCGAGCCGCATCGGACGTCAACTGCGGTTGCTGAAGTTCGTGAGTTACTATTATCGCGGCAAGATGTAATGCAAGCGACGGGGCGGATTATTCTGCCCCGGCGCAATGAATTGTTTAATTAATCTGCTTTGTGACCAATTATCCAGCATTCTATAACCTCAGTCGCTAAACCCCTCCATGTTTATGCCATAAAGTTTTAAATTGCGGTTTGCTTATAGCGGCAAAATGCGAAACGATACCGCCCTGAAATTTCCCCCAGCTGTTGGCGCTAGATGTGGCCGCATTGAACGACGTTTTTCTCCGCCGTAAGACCGTCCTATCACAAGCTGATGTCCGCCTGAGCGGCGGGAGATGATTTGCGCTATTTTTCAATAAAACAATAACGACCGGTACACGGCCGGCATGCAGACACAATCAAAAGAATATTATCGAGGATTTATGCCACACACTAAAAAACCGCAGGGGCTACACCGGGGGCTAGAAGCCCGGCATATTGAGCTGATTGCTCTGGGCGGCACCATTGGCGTTGGCCTGTTTATGGGCTCGGCCAGCACGCTGAAATGGGCGGGGCCGTCAGTATTATTGGCTTATATCATCGCCGGGCTGTTCGTGTTCTTTATTATGCGTTCGATGGGCGAGATGCTGTTCCTTGAACCGGTCGCGGGCTCCTTTGCTGTTTATGCCCATAAATACATGAGTCCTTACTTTGGCTATCTGACCGCCTGGGGCTATTGGTTTATGTGGATTGCCGTCGGCATCTCGGAAATTACCGCCATTGGGGTCTACGTGCAGTTCTGGTTCCCGGAGATCCCGCAGTGGCTGCCGGCGCTGATCGCGGTGGCGATGGTAGCGCTGGCTAACGTGGCGGCGGTACGCCTGTACGGCGAACTGGAGTTTTGGTTTGCCATGATTAAGGTGACCACCATCATTGTGATGATTCTGGTCGGGCTGGGGGTGATCCTGTTTGGCTTTGGCAATGGGGGACAACCTATCGGCTTTGCCAACCTGAGCGAGCACGGCGGTTTCTTTGCCGGCGGCTGGAAGGGTTTCCTGTTTGCGCTGTGTATTGTCGTGGCGTCCTATCAGGGGGTTGAGCTGGTCGGCATTACCGCCGGTGAGGCCAAGAATCCGCAGGTGACACTGAAACGCGCGATTAACAACATCCTGTGGCGTATTCTGATCTTCTACGTCGGCGCCATTTTTGTCATTGTCACCATCTTCCCATGGAACGGTATCGGCACCATCGGCAGCCCATTTGTGCTGACCTTCGCCAAAATCGGCATCGTTGCCGCCGCCGGCATCATTAACTTCGTGGTGTTGACCGCGGCACTCTCTGGCTGTAATAGCGGTATGTATAGTGGGGGGCGTATGCTGTACGCGCTGGCCAAGAACCGTCAACTGCCTGCCTCGCTGACCAGGCTGTCTGCCAGCGGCGTGCCGGTGAACTGTATTGCCGTGACCATCGCCTGTCTGTTGGTCGGCTCTGGCCTGAATTATCTGATCCCCAATCCGCAGGCGGTGTTTGTCTATGTCTACAGCGCCAGCGTGCTGCCGGGCATGGTGCCGTGGTTTGTGGTGCTGATTAGCCAGCTGTATTTCCGCCGAGCCCATAAAGAAGCGATCAAAACCCACAGCTTTAAGTCGATTATGTTCCCCTATGTGAACTATCTGACCATCGCTTTCCTGATCTGCGTGCTGATCGGCATGGGAATTAACCCAGATACTCGAATTTCTTTGCTGGTTGGGGCGATATTCTTGGCGGCAGTCAGCCTGTGCTACTTTGCTTTTGGTATGCACAAGAAACATCATCCGGCTGAAAAACGGACAGAAACCCAGCAGTAACCGGTGAAAAAGGGCTACGGATAGCCCTTTCCTGCTCAGTAGTGAGCAAAGCGTAATCAAACGCAACATTTCTGCGAAAAAGCACTAGACAGGATTGGGTTAAAACCGTAGTATCCCCTCCCGCAACGGCGCTATGCGCCCGTAGCTCAGCTGGATAGAGCGCTGCCCTCCGGAGGCAGAGGTCTCAGGTTCGAATCCTGTCGGGCGCACCATTAAGTTTGTGTGCAAGAGCTGCGGTGGTAGTATTACCGCGTGAAGTAGTTAAGAAGTAATGGTGGCTATAGCTCAGTTGGTAGAGCCCTGGATTGTGATTCCAGTTGTCGTGGGTTCGAGTCCCATTAGCCACCCCACTTCCTAAGAGAAGTGAAGAATTGTAAGCTGTTTTGTGGCAGTGCGAAGGTGGCGGAATTGGTAGACGCGCTAGCTTCAGGTGTTAGTGTTCTTACGGACGTGAGGGTTCAAGTCCCTCTCTTCGCACCACACACAAAATGTCTAATAAATTTAATATTTACATAGACATAAGCAATAAGATTCAGTAGTATCTGCAACAAGAAATCGGCGAGTAGCGCAGCTTGGTAGCGCAACTGGTTTGGGACCAGTGGGTCGGAGGTTCGAATCCTCTCTCGCCGACCACATTCAAGAAAACCCGCTTTATAGCGGGTTTTTTTACATCTGTAGTTTATAGGATGAGAACCTTCGAAGGAGGTTTGAGCCGAGCGTAGCGAGACAACGTTGCTTTAGCAACGGCCCGCAGGGCAGCATCGCAGATGCAGTAATCCTCTCTCGCCGACCACATTCAAAGAAACCGACGAAAGTCGGTTTTTTTACGCCTGTAGTTTATGAGGATGAGCACCTCCGAAGGAGGTTTGAGCGCAGCGCAGCGAGACCACGTTGCTTTAGCAACTGCCCGCAGGGCAAGCATCAAAGATGCGCGTAATCCTCTTTCTCCGACCATTTTCAGAAAAGCCCGTTCAGTAATGAACGGGCTTTTCGCTTTCTGCCATTCGGCACACCTCATTTCTAACTTCCTGCTGTCCTGCTTTTGGTTTCTGGGCCCGTGTTGGCTTTCAGCGACATTGGTATAGTGCATTGTCGCCAGGTTGAGACATATAACTTTATGATTTAATAAGATAAAAATCACTTTGGCTTAAGTCGTCGTTATAAGGCGACATATCTGCTGGGGTCAGGGAGAGAGCGGGGTAGCACCCGATGAGAAGCTCTTGATTTATTTTGACGTTTAAATTTATTTAAATTCAATTAGTTAAATTATTTTATCCAAGCGAAAAGACACTTTTCCCAAAGTTGGCACGCCAAGTGCAATATCTACTCTGTAGATGCTCATTCCACCTCTTATGTTTGCTTAGGCTTCATAAACCCTGGGAATGACGCAGAGCCGATTTAAGGTGCCTATTGCCCACCAGAACGATGTCAGCGTTGCTTGCAGCCGCAGACATCACACTCCGGGCATAACGTTGAGTGAGGCACCGCCCCTGTTGTCCTAGACCTGATTGTTTTTTTATACACTTGCCACTGCGGCAAGTGTTTTTTTTTGCCTAATACCCATCATATTTGAAGCCACAGCCGCGTTGACTGCGCGCTCTCACCCCAGTCACTTGGTGGACAAAGCTCCTGGGGATTCGTGAGCTTGCCGCCTTGCTGTGACTCCAACTATCTTGGGTATAAGCAACGTTGGATAAAAAAGGCGCGACCAGGGGGCGCGCCTTGAGGACAATGCATTGCCGGCGTTACTCGCCGTTCTGCTTCAGGGTCAACATCAAACCTTCACGACGCATTTGGGCCGCTTCATCAGAGCGGTGCAGCTTATCCAGCACGTCCGCCAACCAGGCGTAGTCGTAGGCATCTGGACGCTGTTTCAATGCTTCCCGGAATGCATCGGCGGCCTGTTGCCATTCGCCATGCTTCATCAATAGCTGACCCAGCGTGCTGTTGAGCAGTGGTGTGGCACCATGCAGCTTCACCTGCTGGCGCAGCGCTTTTTCCAACTGCTGAGGATTGCCGGACTTCAGGCGCGGGATCAACAGCACCAGACGCTCATCGTACTGGCGCTTCAGGCTATCGATCACGATTTCCTGCGCCAATTCATGGTCATTGCATTCGATCAGGTGATCCACCATCGCAATTTGCAGCGGAACTTCATGGCGAGTTTTGCGGCTCTGATCTTTCCACCAGCGTTTCAGACCCTCGCTGCCTTCATCCGCCATGGCCTGATTCATCAGGCCAATATAGGCCTGCTGCTGCAGGGCCTGCAGTTCAGCCTCGGTATGCAGGTTGATCTTGCTCATCGACGTCAGGATTTCCAGCAACGAGGCAAAAGCGCCGGTGCGTAGATAAGCCAGCTCGGCCAGACGCAACACTTCCGGGTGACGCGGTGCCTGGTTCAGCAGGCGATCGACCCCGTGACGTGCGGCATGGTTTTCGCCCTGCGCCAGTTGGATGCGCACGCGGGTGATATCTACCGGCAACTGGTCAGTGTCAGCGGCTTCGGCGGCGCGTTCCAGGTATTGGTTAGTGCGGAAATCGTCACCGCGCTGCTGCGCGGCCTCGGCGGCCAGCAGATAGTTAACCACCGGCTGTTCGGCGTGATCGGCGTTGCGCGTCAGCAGTTTTTCGACCTGCTTGTAATCGCCTTCGGCCAGTTTGATCAGCGCGGCCTTGGTTTGCTTGCGCGCACGGCTACGTTTGCGCCCCAGGAACCAGCCGCGGGTGTGAGCACCGGTGCGGAAGATGCGACGCAGGATCCATTCGATCACCAGCAGCACGACAAACAGCAGGACGCCCATGATCACCAGGCCGGTGACGCTGGTTTCGATATTGTAGTTATCGGTCTGAATCAGCACATAGCCTTGATGGCCGGCCAACATCGGCCCGACGACCACGCTGGCGATCAGCACCAGGAACAGAAATAGCACGCGTAACATGGCTTATCCCTCCTGATGAGCGGCAGGGGACTGGGTCATCAGATTACGCACCCGGCTCTGCATCAGTTTTTCCAGCAGTGGCTGGCTTTTCAACTGATCCGGCACGTCCATGGTGATTGACTGCTGGCTCAGGGCATCCAACTCTTCCAGGAAAGCTTTCGTGGCCGGGTCGGTGGTATCAAAGTAGGCGCGGAGCCAAGTAGAGATGGTTTCCAACGACTGTTTATACACTTCGTTCTGGTGGCGTGGGATCGCCTGAGCGGCGACCAGCAGGCGCGAACGGATATTCTCGCGCAGGTAAATGTCCTGGTTCGGAGCCAGCAACGGTTCGGCACTGCTATCACGGCGGCGAACGGTAATAAAGTCGGCCATAAAGTTGTGCCAGCTTTTGGTCAGGTTTTGCCGCCATTCGCTGATTGAACTCGATAGCTCATTGCTGTCCTGATCCATCGGCGCTTCGTCACTGTCGTTATCCGCCAGGCGCAGGTTATCAACCTGATTGGATAACTGATTGGTCTTGAGAATGATACCGTCGAAATCCACCTGGGTCAGGGTGGACAGCGTGCTGACGTCTTCGGTGATCGCCCGGCGAACCTCAAGCAGGCTCGGATCGTTCATGTCTGCCAGGCTGGCATCGGCACTTTTCAGCAGGGCGGCGGCGGTAGTCACGTCCTGATCGCTCCACAGTTTACGCCCTGCCATTTTCACCAGGAAGTCGGCCTGCGCCAGTAACCAGGTCTTGGCGTCGCTGCCGGAGATGATGGCGACTTTTTCTTGCAGTTCACTCAGTTGTCGCGTCAGGGTCGCTTGCTCGCGGTCGGCGGCATCCAGCGTTTTTCCCTGTTGCTGTAACAGGCCTTCCAGCGCATTTTTTTCCTGCTGTTGGCTCTGTTTCAGCGCTTCGAGCTGCTGCTGCAAGTTTTGATTGGCGGCGATCAGCTGCTGTGCCTGTCGATGTGTGTGGTAATAGCCAGCCGCGCCAAGGGCAATAACCAGCACGATGGCGATTGCGCCCAATACCGGGCCGGTATTTTTACCTTTACGCGGGCTAGCGTCTGGTGGCTTGGGGCTATCAGCCACTGGGGTTGGCTCTTCAACCGGGGCGGAGGGGGTATTTTGTTCCGTCATAGTGGCACATCCCATAGTCAGGTTTATTGTAGCGCGCGGATCAGCGCGTCATTATCGGCGTTATCAGCTACCCGAATTGTGCTCCAGCCCAATTCCTGGGCGAGGGTAGCCAGGCGTTCACTCACCACTACCAGGCGGCAACGTAACAGCCACGATGAACGGTAGTAATCAGGAACTAAAGTATAGAGCTGTTGTAACATTTCACCGCTGGTGACTACCAGCGTATCAACACCGGCACGTTGCCAGTGGGCACTTTGCTCGCTGCCATCATAGTGCACCGGGCTGCGTTGATAACATTCATAATAGCTGACGGCGGCGCCGCGCTCATTCAGGCTGTTGCCGAGCAGCTCACGCCCGCCATTGCCGCGCAGGATCAATGCCTGTTTACCGTCCAGCTTCTGCAAAGCCGGCAACAGAAGCAGCGTTTCGCTGATTTCCTGCTCGCGCGGATATTCCACCGGCAGGCTGCTGATGCGGTGCATCGCCAGTGCGGTGTTACGGCCGATAGCATAATAGGTCAACCGGGCAGGCCAGGGCAGCCCAACGCGACCCATCACCGAGTTGGCGTAGCTGACCGAATGTTGCGACAGGATAAACACCAAATCGCCATCATTGAGTTGCTGCAACGCCTGCGGCAGTTTGGGCAGATCGCCGCCAGGGGCGAAGTCGATCAGCGGGGCATGATAGGCAACCCGGCCGAGCGCACGCAGTCGGCTAACCAATTGCTCTCCCGAAGGAGAAGGGCGGGTTACCAGAATCGTCATGCTGGAGGATTCCCCTGATAAACATCCTGTAGAATTTCGCGAGCGCCGCGTGCCAGCAACTCTTCAGCCAGCTCAATGCCCATTTGTTCTGCCAGCGCTGCCGGGCCGCGACGTTCACCGCGCACCATCTGACTACCGTCCGGGGAGCCTACCAGCGCACGCAGCCACAGGCTGTCGCCATCGAGTTCGGCATAGCTGCCGATCGGCACCTGGCAACCGCCTTCCAACCGGGTATTCATCGCACGTTCGGCACGAACGCGAGTTTCGGTGACGACGTGATTGAGTGGGGCCAGTAGCGCACGGGTGGTTTCATCGTCGAGACGGCACTCAATGCCCACTGCACCCTGACCGACCGCCGGCAAGCACTCTTCCGGGCTCAGCGGGCTGCGGATGCGTTGTTCCAGTCCCAGGCGCTTGAGCCCGGCGACTGCCAGAATAATGGCGTCGTAATCCCCGTTGTCCAGCTTTGACAAGCGGGTGCCAACGTTGCCGCGCAGATCGCGCACGATCAGGTCCGGACGACGCTCACGTAACTGGCACTGGCGGCGCAGGCTGGAGGTGCCGACCACGCTGCCCTGTGGCAGTTGATCCAGCGAGGCGAAACGATTGGATACAAATGCGTCGCGTGGATCGTCGCGCTCGCAAATGGTCACCAAACCCAGGCCGGCGGGGAAATCTACCGGGACGTCTTTCATCGAATGGACGGCGATATCGGCGCGGCCATCGAGTAACGCCAGCTCAAGTTCCTTAACAAACAGCCCTTTACCACCGACTTTCGCCAGTGGCGTATCCAGAATAATGTCGCCTCGCGTCACCATTGGCACCAGTTCGACCTGCAGGCCGGGGTGGCTGGCCATCAGGCGCTGCTGCACATAATGTGCCTGCCAGAGAGCGAGTGGGCTTTGTCGGGTGGCAATTCGAATAATTTTGTCTAACATGCTTGGTACCGTTTTTATAATTCGCCGTTCATCCTACCACTGCGTGTGAAAACTGTCAGTGCAAGAAGCCGCAGGCGAAGAAAGGACAACGGAATCAACGGGACGTGTGATGTGTTTTGGGGCAGTTAACACTGCGGGTAAATCGTTTGGAATGGCGCTACAATAATAGTGAAGCGTTACTTCCTTTACGGTCAATCAGCAAGGTGTTAGATTGATCACGTTTCCAGCAATAAGTTGCCAAATATTCTTCCAACACTAACGGCGCTTAAGGAATACGGGTTTTTTTCTAAATACCGGGATAATCAGGCGAGACGTCTTGTACCTCTACATCGAGACACTGAAGCAGAGACTGGATGCGATCAATCAATTACGAATCGATCGCGCCCTAGCGGCCATGAAGCCCGCGTTCCAACGGGTATACAGTCTGCTGCCTACCTTATTGCACCACCACCACCCACTGATGCCAGGTTATCTGAACGGTAACGTTCCCCATGGCGTTTGTATCTACACGCCTGATGAAACCCAGCAAGATTACCTCAACGATTTAGAAGACAAATGGGGCAGCCCGTTTGACAAACCGGCCAGCGGTGAACTGCCGATTACCGGGGTTTACTCGATGGGCAGCACCTCGTCGATCGGCCAGAGTTGTAGCTCGGATCTCGACATCTGGGTGTGCCACCAGTCTTGGCTGGATAACGAAGAGCGTAACCGCCTGCAGCAGAAATGCAGCCTGTTGGAAAAATGGGCGGCGTCGATGGGGGTCGAGGTCAGCTTCTTCCTGATCGATGAAAACCGCTTCCGCCATAACGAAAGCGGTAGCCTGGGCGGTGAAGACTGCGGTTCTACCCAACATATCCTGCTGCTGGACGAATTTTACCGTACCGCGGTGCGCTTGGCAGGCAAACGTATTTTGTGGAACATGGTGCCGGGCGAAGAAGAAGCGCACTACGATGAGTATGTGTTGTCGTTGTACTCGCAAGGCGCGTTAACGCCAAATGAATGGCTGGATCTCGGTGGTTTGGGTACGCTGTCGGCGGAAGAATACTTCGGTGCCAGCCTGTGGCAATTGTACAAAAGTATCGACTCGCCTTACAAGGCGGTGCTGAAGACCCTGTTACTGGAAGCTTATTCCTGGGAATACCCGAATACTCAACTGTTGGCGATGGACATCAAACAGCGCCTGCATCAGGGTGAGATCGTCTGCTTTGGTCTTGACGCCTACTGTATGATGCTCGAACGCGTCACGCATTATCTGAACGCCATCAATGATACCACCCGCCTTGATCTGGTCCGCCGCTGTTTCTACCTGAAAGTCTGTGAAAAACTGTCGCGTGCCAACGCATGCGTCGGCTGGCGTCGTGAGATCCTCAGCCAGTTGGTCAGTGAATGGGGCTGGGACGAAGAGCGTCTGGCTATCCTGGATAATCGCGCCAACTGGAAAATCGGACGGGTGCGGGAAGCGCACAACGAACTGCTGGATGCGATGATGCAAAGCTACCGCAACCTGATCCGCTTCGCCCGTCGCAACAACCTCAGCGTCAGCGCCAGCCCGCAGGATATCGGCGTGCTGACCCGCAAGCTGTACGCCGCGTTTGAAGCGCTGCCCGGCAAGGTGACGTTGGTGAACCCGCAGATTTCGCCGGACCTGTCAGAAGACGACTTGACCTTTATTCACGTGCCGGTTGGCCGCGCCAACCGTACCGGCTGGTACCTGTACAACCAGGCGCCGGCCATGGACTCGATCGTCAGCCATCAACCGCTGGAATATAACCGCTACCTGAACAAACTGGTGGCCTGGGCTTATTTCAATGGCCTGCTGACGCCGAAGACCCGTTTGCATATCAAGAGCGGCAATCTGTGCGATACCGCTAAACTGCAGGAACTGGTGGCCGACGTGTCGCACCACTTCCCGCTGCGGCTGGCGGCACCCACGCCCAAAGCCTTGTACAGCCCGTGTGAAATTCGCCATCTGGCGATTATCGTCAATCTGGAAAACGATCCGACTGCCGCCTTCCGCAATCAGGTGGTGCATTTCGATTTCCGCAAGCTCGATGTGTTCAGCTTTGGCCAGCAACAACAGTGCCTGGTGGGCAGTATCGATCTGCTGTACCGCAACTCCTGGAACGAAGTGCGTACTCTGCATTTCAGCGGTGAGCAATCGGTGTTGGAAGCCTTGAAAACCATTCTCGGCAAAATGCATCAGGACGCCGCCCCACCGGAATCGGTAGAGGTGTTCTGCTACAGCCAGCATCTGCGCGGTTTAATCCGTACCCGTATTCAGCAGCTGGTGTCAGAGTGCATTGAACTGCGCTTGTCCAGCACCCGACTGGAACCGGGCCGCTTTAAAGCGGTGCGGGTTGCCGGTCAGACCTGGGGCCTGTTCTTTGAGCGGCTGAGTGTGTCGGTGCAAAAGCTGGAAAACGCGGTGGAATTTTACGGGGCGATTTCCAACAACAAATTGCATGGCCTGTCGATCAAAGTGGAAACCGATCAGGTGCATTTGCCGCCGGTAGTGGATGGCTTCGCCAGTGAGGGGATCATTCAATTCTTCTTTGAAGACACTTCGGACGACAAAGGCTTTAACATCTATATTCTGGATGAGTCGAACCGGGTTGAGGTTTATCACCATTGTGAAGGCAGTAAAGAGGAACTGGTGCGCGATGTCAGCCGTTTCTACTCTTCCTCGCACGATCGTTTCACTTACGGTTCCAGTTTTATCAACTTCAATTTGCCGCAGTTCTACCAGATAGTGCAGCTTGATGGACGCACTCAGGTGATTCCATTCCGCAGTAACGTGTTGTCGAGCCTGTGTGTTCCGCTGGCCGCCGGCGCGGCTCAGCCGCTGAAACAGCAGTTCCAGCTGCACTGACATCACAGGGGCTCAGTTAACTGAGCCCCTGTGAGTGCGGCTATTTTCAGGCAAATTTCACTTCTTCGCCGGCCTGTGCGCTGGCGGCTTCGCTTAGCAACGGATAAAACGCACGATCGCTGCGATCGCAAAGCCACACGCCATCACGGTAATTAAAGTGATAGCCGCCGGTCTTGGTTGCCAGCCAAACCTGATGCAGTGGCTCCTGGCGATTGATGACAATTTTTGTGCCATTTTCGAAGCTTAACGTCATTACGCCGCCGTTGGTTTCGTAATCGATATCCGCATCGCCGTCAAAATCGTCCAGTGTCTCTTCAATATTAAGCATCAGTTGGTCAGCCAACTGGTGAAACTCACTGTCGTTCATATTCAATTCCTATTGCTTTTCATGATCCACCTGCGATTATAGAGACCTTGGACGCATGAATTACAGGCATTAATGCAAATGAAAAAACAACTACGCTATGCGCTGATGGCAGTTCTGCTTGCCGGGCTCTCCGGCTGTGGTCTGAAAGGCCCGCTGTACTTCCCGCCGGCCGATCCGGCCAGCACTAAGAAACCGGCTACTCAGGTTCAGACCGGCGAACAGGTACAGAAAAATCAGCAGGAACTTTCCAGCTCTCAGCAAAAACCGTCGATGAGCGCTCAGTAACACCCTATTTGCGGCGGCACAGGCCACCGCAAACCAAGACGGATAGCGGAGTATGATATGCAGTTCTCCAAAATGCACGGTCTGGGCAACGACTTTATGGTGGTCGATGCCGTTACACAGAATGTCTATTTTTCACCCGAGCTGATCCGCCGTTTGGCCGATCGGCATCTGGGCGTTGGCTTTGACCAGCTGCTGGTGGTAGAACCGCCTTACGATCCGGAACTGGATTTCCACTACCGCATTTTTAACGCCGACGGCAGTGAAGTGGCGCAGTGCGGCAACGGCGCTCGCTGTTTTGCCCGCTTTGTGCGGCTGAAAGGGCTGACCAACAAGCGCGATATTCGCGTGAGCACCCAGACCGGGCGTATGGTGCTGAGTGTCACCGATGACGATTTGGTATGTGTGAACATGGGTGAGCCGAACTTCGATCCGCAGGCGGTGCCCTTTCGCGCGACCAAAGAAGAAAAGACTTACATTATGCGCGCGGCGGAACATACGGTGCTGTGCGGCGTGGTGTCGATGGGCAACCCGCATTGTGTTTTACAGGTGGATGATGTAAAAACCGCCAAGGTGGAATTGCTCGGGCCGGTGTTGGAAGGGCATGAGCGCTTCCCTGAGCGAGCCAATATTGGTTTTATGCAAATTGTCAGCCGTGAGCACATCAAATTGCGCGTGTATGAGCGCGGTGCCGGCGAAACCCAGGCCTGTGGAAGCGGTGCCTGCGCGGCAGTGGCAGTGGGGATCCAACAGGAATTGCTGTCAGAAGAGGTGCATGTAGAACTGCCGGGCGGCAGCCTGCATATTCGCTGGAAAGGACCGGGCAGTCCGCTGTTTATGACCGGTCCGGCAACCCATGTATATGACGGATTTATTCATCTATGAAGAGTGTTGAGGACCAGGCTGTCGCAGGCATCGAGCTTGACGACGACACCGTGATGCAGTTTCTGCTGCAAAACCCGGATTTCTTTATCCGCAATGCGCGGTTGGTGGAACAGATGCGCGTTCCCCATCCCGTTCGCGGTACCGTGTCGCTGGTCGAGTGGCATCTGGCCCGCCAGCGTAACCATATCAACCGGCTGGAAGAAGAAATCACCCTGCTGATGGAGCAGGCCAGCGCCAACGAAACGCTGTTTGCCAGCTTGCTGAATTTGCAGGCTAATCTGGCCACCGCCGACAGCCTGCAGGATATGCTTAATCGCCTGCAGCGTTGGGCGCGGGGTTTCGGTTTGGCCGGTGCCAATATTCGCCTGTTTTCTGAAAGCTGGAAAATCGGTGCGCCTTCCGATTTCACTCACCTTGCCCTGACGCGTTCGTCGTTCGAACCGCTGCGCATTCAGCGCCTGGGTGACCAACAGCATTTCCTCGGCAGCCTGAATGGCCCTGAGCTGCTGTTGCTGCTGCCCCAGGCCAAGTTGGTCGGTTCGGTAGCGCTGTCGATGCTGGGTGAAGACGGCGAACTGGGCATGGTGATTTTCAGCAGCCGCGATACACAACACTACCAGCAGGGTATGGGTACGGTGATGCTCAATCAACTGGCGCGTATGCTACCGGAACTGCTGGAACGCTGGGTCGAACGCGCATGACTCCGCTGGCGGCCAGCCTGCAACAGCCGGTGGACGCTTTTTTGCGCTATCTGAAGGTCGAGCGCCAGCTCAGCCCGCTCACCCAGCTGAGTTATTCGCGTCAACTGCAGGCGCTGCTGGCGCTGGCGCAGGACATTGGCGTTACGGAGTGGCCGCTGCTGGACGCTGCCAAAGTCCGTCAGCTTGCGGCACGCAGCAAACGTGCCGGATTACAGTCTTCCAGCCTCGCACTGCGCCTGTCGGCATTACGCAGTTTTCTCGACTGGCAGGTCAGCCAGGGTATGCTGATTGCCAACCCCGCCAAAGGGATCCGAACGCCAAGTAGCGGCCGTCATCTGCCGAAGAACATCGACGTCGATGAAATGAATCAGCTGCTGAATATCGATCTTAACGATCCGTTGGCGGTGCGCGATCGCGCCATGCTTGAAGTCATGTACGGTGCCGGGCTGCGTCTTTCGGAATTGGTGGGGCTCGATTGCCGCCATGTCGATCTGGCCGCCGGTGAAATCTGGGTGTTGGGGAAGGGCAGCAAGGAACGCAAGCTGCCGGTGGGCCGCACTGCAGTGACCTGGCTTGAACATTGGCTGGCGATGCGCGATTTGTTCGGGCCATCAGACGATGCCATGTTCCTGTCTAATCAGGGCAAGCGCATCTCGACCCGCAACGTGCAAAAGCGTTTTGCCGAGTGGGGCGTCAAACAGGGCGTTAACAGCCATATCCATCCGCACAAGCTACGCCACTCATTTGCCACCCATATGCTGGAATCGAGCGGCGATCTGCGTGCGGTGCAGGAGCTGCTCGGTCACGCCAATCTGACCACCACCCAAATCTACACCCACCTCGACTTTCAACATCTGGCGAACGTGTACGATGCTGCGCATCCACGCGCCAAACGGGGGAAATCCTGATGCATTTTTATCGTCCGTTACGACCGCTGGCAGCGCTGACTTTTGATCTGGACGACACGTTGTATGACAATCGGCCGGTGATCAAGCAGACCGAGCTGCAGTCGGTGGCCTTTTTGCAGAACTACCATCCTGGGCTGAACCACTTCCAGTCGGCAGATTTTCATCGCCTGCGCCAGGAACTGCGTGAGCAGGATCCGGAAATTTATCATGATGTCACCCAGTGGCGCTGGCGTGCTATCCATTTGGCGCTGAGCCGTCAGGGGCTGCGTGATGCCGAAGCCGCCGACGGTGCCGATGCGGCGATGCAGAACTTCGCGCTGTGGCGCAGTCGCATCGAGGTGCCGGACGCGACCCATACCACCCTGAAAGCACTGGGTGAACGTTTCCCGCTGGTGGCGATCACCAACGGCAATGCCGATCCAGCACTGTGCGGGCTGGATGGTTACTTCCAGTTTGTGCTGCGCTCCGGGCCAGATGGCCGCGCCAAGCCCTATCAGGACATGTATCAACTGGCCGCCGAGCGGTTGGGGGTAGCCCCTGAACGGATCCTTCACGTGGGTGATGATTTGACCACCGACGTCGCCGGGGCATTGCGTTCCGGCCTGCAGGCCTGTTGGATCAACGACCGCCAGCGCAGCCTGATGCAGGCCGCCGACAGCCGTCTGTTGCCACATATTGAGCTCACTCAGTTGGCATCGCTGACAGCATTGTTATAACCCCTTCATACTTGAAGCCGCAGCTGTGTTGGCTACGTGTACTCACCCCAGTCACTTACTTGAGTAAGCTCCTGGGGACTCACACACTTGCCGCCTTGCTGCAACTTCAATTATTTCGGGTATAATCCCAAATTGACTCTGTATAAATTCACAGTGGAATCGCATTTTTGACGCGCTTTCCCTTACCAATTAATGGTGCCTATGGACGTTTCCGATCTGCTCGACAGCCTGAATGAAAAACAACGCGAAGCCGTGGCGGCGCCACGTGGCAACCTGTTGGTACTGGCCGGCGCGGGCAGCGGTAAAACCCGGGTGCTGGTGCATCGCATCGCCTGGCTGCTGGCGGTAGAGAACTGCTCGCCGTATTCCATTATGGCGGTGACCTTTACCAACAAGGCGGCGGCGGAAATGCGCCACCGTATCGAACACTTGATTGGCACCAGCCAGGGCGGCATGTGGATTGGTACCTTCCACGGCCTGGCTCATCGGCTACTGCGCGCTCATCATTTGGATGCCAACTTGCCGCAAGATTTCCAAATTCTCGACAGCGACGACCAGTTCCGCCTGCTCAAGCGTATCGTCAAAGCGTTGAATATCGACGAAAAGCAATGGCCGCCGCGACAGGCAATGTGGTACATCAACGGCAAAAAAGATGAAGGCCTACGTCCGCAGCACGTTGAAACCTATAACAATCCGGTGGAGGCGACCTGGCTGCGTATCTACCAGGCCTATCAGGAAGCCTGTGATCGTGCCGGGCTGGTGGACTTTGCCGAACTGTTGCTGCGTGCGCACGAACTGTGGCTTAACAAGCCGCATATCCTCAATCATTACCGTGAACGTTTCACCAACGTGCTGGTGGACGAGTTTCAGGACACCAACAGCATTCAGTACGCCTGGATCCGCCTGCTGGCCGGCAATAACAGCAATGTGATGATCGTCGGTGACGATGACCAGTCGATCTACGGCTGGCGTGGCGCTCAGGTGGAGAATATCCAACGCTTCCTGAAGGATTTCCCCGGTGCGCAAAGCGTACTTCTGGAACAGAACTACCGTTCGACCAGCAATATCCTGAAATCGGCCAATACCCTGATCGCCAACAACGGCGGGCGCATGGGTAAAAACCTGTGGACTGAAGGCGGCGAAGGCGAGCCGATATCAGTCTACTGTGCCTTCAACGAACTGGATGAATCGCGCTTCGTGGTCGGCCGCATCAAAGCCTGGCAGGAAAACGGCGGTGCGCTGAATGACTGTGCCATCCTCTATCGCAGCAACGCCCAGTCACGGGTGCTGGAAGAGGCGCTGCTGCAAACGGCGATGCCATACCGTATTTACGGCGGGCAACGTTTCTTCGAGCGTCAGGAGATCAAGGATGCTCTGGCCTACCTGCGGCTGATCGCCAACCGCAACGATGACGCAGCGTTCGAACGCGTGGTGAATACGCCGACGCGCGGCATTGGCGACCGGACGCTGGACGAGGTGCGTCGTACGGCGCGCGATCGTCAATTGACCCTGTGGCAGGCCACTCGCGCACTGTTGCAGGACAAGGTGCTGGCCGGGCGTGCGGCATCTGCGCTGCAACGCTTTACCGAACTGGTGGACTCACTGGCGCACGAAACCGCCGATATGCCGCTGCACGTCCAGACCGATCGGGTGATCCGCGACTCGGGGCTGTTCATCATGTATGAGCAGGAGAAGGGCGAAAAAGGTCAGGCGCGTATCGAAAACCTTGAAGAACTGGTGACGGCAACGCGTCAGTACAGCTATCAGGATGAAGATCAGGATCTGATGCCGCTGCAGGCGTTTTTGTCACATGCCGCGCTGGAAGCGGGCGAGGGGCAGGCTGATGCTTATCAGGACGCGGTGCAGTTAATGACCCTGCACTCGGCGAAGGGGCTGGAGTTCCCGCAGGTGTTTATTGTCGGCATGGAAGAGGGGATGTTCCCGAGCCAGATGTCGCTGGACGAAGGCGGCAGGCTGGAAGAAGAGCGCCGCCTGGCCTACGTCGGGCTGACGCGCGCCATGCAGAAACTGACGCTGACCTATGCCGAAACCCGTCGTCTGTACGGCAAAGAGGTTTATCACCGGCCTTCACGTTTCATCGGTGAACTGCCGGAAGAGTGCGTGGAAGAAGTACGTTTGCGCGCCAGTGTCTCACGGCCGGCGAATCACCGCCGCATGGGCACGCCGATCAGTGAAAACGACACCGGTTACAAGCTGGGCCAGCGCGTGCGGCATCCCAAGTTTGGTGAAGGGACCATCGTCAATCTGGAAGGCAGCGGTGAACACAGCCGGCTGCAGATTGCTTTCCCGGGCGAAGGCATCAAGTGGCTGGTGGCCGCTTACGCCCGCCTGGAGGCGGTGTAACAAACAGAGCCGAACGTTTGCGGATAACAGCGCTGCAACTATACCCTATGGATTTCAAGTTGCAGCTAGGCGACCAGTTCGTTCATCCCCAGGAGCTTACTCGGGTAAGCGACTGGGGTGAATGAACGCAGTCAACAACGCTGTGGCTTGAAAGACGACGGGTTATAGTGGTCGCCAATTTGCGCGGTGGCGTACCAACGCATCACTGCTTCGGTACCTTCTGCCCCTTCCTGCGGTGCCCACGGCATGCAGTCTTCTTCCGACAGCGCCTGGTAAGGCCCTTGTTTCACTTCGAAAATCACGCCACCCGGATCAACCGACAGCACGGCATGCCAGGTAAACGCCGGCATCTCCAGCACTTTGGTTTCTTCACCGAGCAGGGTGCGCTGGGTGACGACGCCGTCCTCGTTAAACTGCAGCACCACAAAGCGGCCGCGCAGCGGTGTCAGCAGCTCCCAGGTTTGCGGATGGCGGTGGGGGCGGATATAGGTGCCGGGTTCCATGGCAATCGCCAGGCGCTGTACCGGGTCGCTCAACTCTTCGTGTAACGTACGGTGCGCGCGCAGGCGTGCCACTGTTGCGGCCTGTTCACTCATGCTGGTCAGGTCGTGGGCAGTAATTTGTTTCATCGGTAAAGTCCGCAAGCTTATCGTGGCCTAATCTTAGCAACATTCTCGGGCGTGGTCAGAGATCGTCGCAGCTTTTTCGTTACCCTTTATCGCAGATTTTGCTGATTTTCCCCCATCGGTTTTAGCGATGAATTGTTGCGCAATTATCGCGCCTAACCGGTTGACAGGCTTTTTCTTCTCGGCGTAACATGCGCGCACTATTATCAATGAGGACATACGCCTTGGACACACCCAGTAGATACTGGCTCACTGACCTGGACAACAACAGGTGCAACTTCTAAGGCTATCCCATTGAGCTGATAGCCTTCGTGGTTGTCGGCGACCTCTTCAGTGTCGCTATGAGTCAGATCCTTCATGGTCTGAAACAAGCTGGTGATACAACATCCCCCTGTTTCTGTGCTTCCACGCGTTGTTTACCCCTGTCAACCCAAGGGAGTTTTAGCAGATGCTGAGCGCGTTTAAATTAGATAACAGCCGCCTGTCCCGTCTGGAGTTGGATGACTCCGATGACCTCACTACGTCACTGTGGGTTGACCTGGTTGAGCCGGAAGAAGGCGAACGTGAGCGCGTGCAAAACGAGCTGGGTCAAAGCCTGGCGACACGCCCGGAGCTGGATGACATCGAAGCCTCGGCGCGTTTCTTCGAAGATGAAGACGGTCTGCATATTCACTCCTTCTTCTATTTTGAAGATGCGGAAGACCATGCCGGCAACTCCACCGTGGCTTTCACTATTCGCGATGGTCGCCTGTATACCCTGCGTGAGCGCGAACTGCCGGCATTTCGTCTGTATCGCATGCGCGCCCGTAATCTGAAGATGGTTGACGGCAACGCCTACGAGCTGTTGCTGGATTTGTTCGAAACCAAGATTGAGCAGTTGGCGGACGAGATCGAAAACGTCTACAGCGATCTGGAAAAGCTCAGCCGGGTGATCATGGAAGGCCATCAGGGCGATGAATACGACGAGGCGCTGTCGACGCTGGCCGAGCTGGAAGATATCGGCTGGAAAGTCCGTTTGTGCCTGATGGATACCCAACGGGCGCTGAACTTCCTGGTGCGTAAGGCACGTTTGCCGACGGGCCAACTCGAACAGGCGCGTGAAGTGCTGCGCGACATCGAATCCCTGTTGCCGCACAACGAATCCCTGTTCCAGAAGGTCAACTTCCTGATGCAGGCGGCGATGGGCTTTATCAACATCGAGCAGAACCGCATCATCAAGATCTTCTCGGTGGTTTCGGTGGTGTTCCTGCCGCCAACGCTGGTGGCCTCGAGCTACGGGATGAACTTTGAGTTTATGCCGGAGCTGAAATGGTCGTTCGGTTATCCTGGCGCTATCAGCCTGATGATCCTGGCGGGGCTGGCCCCCTATTTGTACTTCAAACGCAAAAACTGGCTTTAAACGAAACGCGCTTTGCCAACTTGAGCTTGGGCAGTGCTCGCCCTCCTCACATACTGCGTGTATGCTCCGGGGCCTGCGCGCTGTCCGCACTCAATTTGACTGTGCGCGCTACGTTTAAAGAATCAGGGTTCATTATCCCTTAGCTTGCTAAATAGGGGTACAATGTCGCCTCGTCTCATCAGTCCGTAAGGCGTGAGTTTTGATGGAGAAATTGCCCCGCTGGTCTCAATGGTTGCTCCTGCTGCTGGTTTCGCTGGCGTTAGGTTTTGGCCTGCAAACCCTCCATATTCCCGCTGCGCTGTTGCTGGGGCCGATGATTGTCGGCGTAGCCATGGGGCTGTTGGGGGCCTCGGTTCGCATCCCTGGCTACCTGTTTATCGCCGCACAGGCGGTGCTGGGCTGCATGATCGCACAAAGCCTCTCTCCCGCTATTCTCACGCCGTTACTCGACGACTGGCCGTTGGTGCTGCTGGTGCTGATCGCCACGCTGCTGGCCAGTGGCATTTCCGGCTGGTGTCTGGTGCGTTTTAGCAGCCTGCCTGGGCCGACCGGTGCCTGGGGCTCATCGCCTGGCGGAGCGTCGGCGATGGTGGCAATGGCCGGGGATTTTGGCGCGGATGTTCGACTGGTGGCCTTTATGCAGTATTTGCGGGTGCTGTTTGTTGCGACCGCAGCAGCTATGGTGGCCCGCATTGGGCTGGGTGATGAGGCGGGGCACGGTAGTGTGGCGCTGGAGTGGTTTCCGTCGCTGGACTGGCGTTTCCCGGCAACGTTGGGTGTGGCCATTGTCGGTGCCTGGCTAGGGCCACGGTTGCGTATTCCTTCCGGTGCACTGTTGTTGCCGATGATCATCGGTGCGGCACTGCATTCCAGCGGTACCATGGCGTTACAAGTGCCAGAATGGTTGTTGGCGTTAGCCTACACGCTGATTGGCTGGAGCGTTGGGCTGCGTTTTACCCGGCCGATATTTTTGCTGGCATTGCGGACCCTGCCGCAGATGGTGGTGTCGATCGCTGCGCTGATGCTGTTTTGTGGCCTGCTGGCGTGGATGCTGACGCACTTTCTGCCGGTAGATCTGATGACTGCCTATCTGGCTACCAGCCCCGGTGGGCTGGATACCGTGGCGATTATTGCGGCGGGAAGCAGGGTCGACATGTCTTTTGTGATGGCAATGCAGACGCTGCGTTTATTCACCATTCTGCTTACAGGGCCAGCGATGGCGCGGTTTATCTCCAACCACGCAACGCCGGCCTCAACTTGACGCTGAAATCAACGCAGTTTGCGCTGGGTGTAGAGCGCGTCGAGAATAAACAGCAGCAGCGCCGCCCAGATAAAGCCGAAGGTCACCAGCTTGTCCTGACCGACGGTTTCACCGTAGAAGGTGACGGCCAGCAGGAACATCAGCGTGGGGCCGAGGTACTGGAAGAAGCCGAGTGTCGACAGGCGCAGGCGGGTGGCTGCGGCGGTAAAGAACAGCAGCGGTACGGTGGTGACGATGCCGGCTGCCACCAGCATCAGGTTCAGCGACCAAGGGTTGGCGCCGAGGTGGCTGGTCGGGCTGTCGGCGAACAGGAAAAGATACGCCGCCGCGACCGGCAGCAGCCACAGGGTTTCTATCAGCATGCCGGTTTGCGCGTCGATGGCGATCTTCTTGCGCAGCAGACCGTAGAACGCAAAGCTAAATGCCAGCCCCAGGCCGATAATCGGCAGCGAACCGAATTGCCACAGCTGAATCAACACGCCGGCGAATGCCAGTATCACCGCCAGCCATTGCATACGACGGAAGCGTTCGCCCAGGAACAACATCCCCAGCAGCACATTTACCAGCGGATTAATGAAATAACCCAGGCTGGCTTCCAGCATATGATGGTTATTCACCGCCCAGATAAACAGCAGCCAGTTACCACCGATCAGCAGCGCGGTCACCGCCAGCAATAATAGCCGTTTGTGGTCTTGGCAGGCAGCCCGCACCTGTGGCCAGTTACGTCCGAGAGTAATCAGTGCCAGCATAAAGAAGAACGACCAAATCACCCGATGGGTGAGGATCTCGTCAGCAGGCACCTGCTGGATCAGCTTGAAATAGGCCGGGGCGATACCCCAAATAAAATAGGCGGCCAGAGCAAAGAAGATGCCCTGTCGTGTTTGCTTTGCGTCCATGACGTTACTCGGATGGGAAAAACGGAGATGCGGTGAGTGTACTGAAGACGCTCACCGCACACAATCACCCGACCAGATAGGTGGCAGTGGCGCTGGCGATATGCAGGCCATCGTGGTTATGCAGTTCGACGCGGGCGACCGCGACTTTGTTGCCGCTGCGCAATACGTTGGCGGCAGCGACGAAATGCTCGCCACGGCCAGGGCGCAGATAGTCAACGCGCAGATCGATGGTTCCCATGCGGGAAAGGCGAGTGGCGACTTCTTCTTCGATCAACGGATCCAGACGCATCAGTACGCTACCGGCACATGCTAAACCCGCCGCAACGTCCAGCACCGAAGCAATCACCCCGCCGTGCAGAATTTTCTGGGCGGCATTGCCCACCAGTTTGGGTTGGTTGGTGAAACTCAGCTCCACGTAGTCGTCGTCAAAGCGGCGTAGTTCCAGGCCCAGCTCGCGGTTAAACGGCATGTGATAAACAAAGATTTCGCCAATTTTCTGGCGGGCAGCTTCAAGAGTCAGTGGTGTGGTAGACATAAATACCCATTCTTTTCTGTGTAGTAGGGGAAGCTAACTGGTCAGTCCAGGTTAACTGTTTGTTGATATTATGCCTATATTTTGTTGCTTTCCAGACTAATCCAATAAATACACGCCACACTGCTGTAAAACTCCCTTTGCGTGTAAAATGGCCTGTTTTTATTTCAGCGTTTGTCATTTCATGTTGGGGTGAGGAAGGTTATGCGCATTTTGACCGGGGTCGTTTTGGCCACGCTGGCGGCGGCTCCGCTGGTACAGGCAGAAGAAGCCAAAGAGCAGCAAATTCATGATAAGCCGGCGGTGCGGGGCAGCATTATTGCCAATATGCTGCAGGATCACGACAACCCATTCACGCTGTATCCGTACGACACCAACTATGTGCTGTATACCGATACCAGCAATATCAACAAAGAAGCCATCAAGTCCTATAACTGGGCTGATAATGCTCGCAAGGATGAGGTGAAATACCAGCTCAGCCTGGCGTTCCCGCTATGGCGTGGCATTCTGGGCGACAACTCGGTGCTGGGTGCGTCTTATACTCAGCGCTCCTGGTGGCAGCTTTCCAACCACAGTGAGTCATCACCGTTTCGTGAGACCAACTACGAACCGCAGGTGTTCCTGGGGTGGGCGACTGATTACAGCTTCGCCGGCTGGACACTGCGTGACGTTGAAGTGGGCTTGAATCACCAGTCCAACGGGCGCTCGGATCCCACTTCCCGCAGTTGGAACCGCGGTTATGCCCGCTTTATGGCGCAAAACGGCAACTGGCAGGTGGATCTCAAACCCTGGTTCCGCTTCGCAGAGAGCGACAGCAGCGACGATAACCCGGATATCACCAAATACATGGGCTATTACCGTCTGAAAGTCGGTTACGCTTGGGGTGAAAGTGTGTTCAGTGTCGACAGTCACTACAACTGGAACAGCGGCTACGGCGGTGCGGAATTAGGCTGGAGCTACCCGATCAGCAAACACGTGCGTTTCTATACCCAGGTGTTCAGCGGTTACGGCGAATCCTTGATTGATTACAACTTCCGGCAGACACGGGTTGGCGTTGGTGTCATGCTTAACGATATTATGTAATCATACCCTGCGTACTTGAAGCTGCTGCTGTGTTGGCTGCGTACACTCACCCCGGTTACTTGGTTGGCCAAGCTCCCGGGGGTTCACGTACTTGCCGCCTTGCCGCAGCTCCAATTACTTTGGGTATATAGTTCAAAGTGGGGAAGTGTGTGTCAACCGCAGCAGTGATAAACAAAGAGTTGCTGGCAGAGCAGGTATTACGCGATACCTTCGGCTACCAGCAATTCCGACCGGGTCAACAAACGATTATCAACACGGCGATCGGCGGGCAGGATTGCCTGGTGGTAATGCCGACCGGCGGCGGTAAATCGTTGTGCTACCAAATCCCGGCGCTGGTGATGGATGGCCTGACGCTAGTGGTTTCCCCGTTGATCTCATTGATGAAAGATCAGGTCGATCAGTTGCTGGCCTATGGCGTCTCCGCTGCCTGCTATAACTCGACCCAGACGCGCGAACAACAGCTTGAGGTCATGGCGGGTTGCCGCAGCGGCCAGATCAAAATGCTTTATATCGCCCCCGAGCGGCTGATGATGGACAGTTTCCTCGACCAGCTCGACGGTAACCCACCTGCCTTGTTGGCGGTAGACGAAGCGCACTGTATTTCTCAATGGGGTCACGATTTCCGTCCTGAATACCGCGCATTGGGGCTGTTAAAACAACGTTTCCCTGATATGCCGGTGATCGCGCTGACCGCAACCGCAGATGAATCGACCCGGGGTGACATAGTCCGTCTGCTGGCACTGCAGGAGCCGCTGGTGCAGGTCAGCAGCTTTGACCGGCCAAACATCCGCTATACGCTGGTGGAGAAATTCAAGCCGCTCGACCAATTGTGGCGATTTGTGCAGGACCAGCGTGGCAAAAGCGGCATCATTTACTGCAACAGCCGCGCCAAGGTAGAAGATACCACTGCACGTCTGCAAAGCCGTGGGCTGAGTGTGGGTGCCTATCATGCCGGGTTGGACAACGATCGCCGTGCGCAGGTGCAGGAAGCGTTCCAGCGCGACGATTTACAGGTGGTAGTCGCCACCGTCGCCTTCGGCATGGGCATTAACAAACCCAACGTGCGCTTTGTGGTGCACTTTGATATTCCACGCAATATCGAATCTTATTATCAGGAAACCGGCCGCGCCGGCCGCGATGGTTTACCGGCCGAGGCGATCCTGCTGTATGACCCGGCCGATATGGCCTGGCTGCGTCGCTGTCTGGAGGAAAAACCTGTCGGGCAGCAACTGGATATTGAGCGTCACAAGTTGAATGCCATGGGGGCTTTCGCCGAAGCGCAAACTTGCCGCCGGTTGGTGTTGCTCAACTATTTTGGAGAAGGTAAACACCAGAACTGCGGCAACTGCGATATCTGCCTGGATCCCCCCAAGCGTTACGATGGGCTGGAAGATGCGCGCAAGGCTTTGTCCTGTGTGTATCGCGTCGGCCAGCGTTTCGGGTTGGGATACATTGTCGAGGTACTGCGCGGTTCCAATAATCAGCGTATCCGCGAATACGGACACGAGAAACTGCCGGTGTACGGCATTGGTCGCGAGCAGACCACCGAACACTGGACCAGCGTGCTGCGTCAGTTGATCCACCTGGGCTTTATCACCCAGAACATTGCCATGCACTCGGCGCTGCAACTGACCGAGGCCGCGCGCCCGGTGTTGCGGGGTGAGCTGGAACTGCAACTGGCGGTACCGCGCATCCAGAGCCTGAAGGCCCGCAGCAGCAGTAACCAAAAGTCCTACGGCGGCAATTACGATCGCAAACTGTTCGCCAAATTGCGCAAGTTGCGAAAATCGATTGCCGACGAAGAAAATATCCCGCCTTATGTGGTGTTTAACGATGCCACCCTGTTGGAAATGGCGGAGCAGATGCCTATCAAGGCTGGCGACCTGTTAAGTGTTAACGGTGTCGGGCAGCGCAAACTGGAGCGTTTTGGCGCGCCGTTTATGGCGATGATCCGCGATCATCTCGATAATGACGAAGATTAAGGGCGATAAATCATGCTGATGCTGTTTCTGACCGTGGCACTGGTGCACCTGATTGCACTGATGAGCCCAGGGCCGGACTTCTTTTTTGTTTCACAAACCGCCGCCAGTCGCTCGCGGCGTGAGGCGATGATGGGCGTACTGGGCATTTCATTGGGCATCGTGGTGTGGGCGGGCGTAGCCTTGATGGGCCTGCACCTGATCCTGCAAAAAATGGCCTGGCTGCATCAAATTATCATGGTTGGCGGTGGGATTTACCTATGCTGGATGGGTTGGCAACTGTTGCGCTCCGCCCGTTCTCAAAATGCCCAGTCGGTGCCTGCGGCGGAGGTGAAAGTGGCCTTGCCGAAGCCTGGGCGCAGTTTTATCCGTGGTTTTCTGACCAACTTGTCCAACCCGAAAGCGGTTATCTATTTCGGCAGCGTATTTTCACTGTTTGTAGGGGATGACGTCGGTGCCGGTGCCCGCTGGGGCTTGTTCTTGCTGATCGTCGCTGAGACTTTTGTCTGGTTCAGCCTGGTGGCGGTGGTGTTTGCATTGCCGACCATGCGCCGCGGTTATCAACGGCTGGCCAAGTGGATTGACGGGCTGGCGGGTGTGCTATTCACCGGTTTCGGCTTGCATCTGATCTTTACCCGTTAGGCTATTTTACTTGCCAGGTTGTACCCGGGCAGTGCGCAGACTCCTCACGTACTTTATGTATGCTCCGGGTCCTGAGCGCTGGCCGCGTCCAACCTATCTGCGACAATAACGCCTAAACTCGAATTTTCAGGCTTTTCTGGCCGTAGCCAGCAGCCCGGCCACCAGAATAAACAGTGAACCGAAAATACGGTTCAACAACTGCATCTGACGAGGCGTCTTCAGCCAACCGGCAATGCGGGTGGCCAGCGTGGCGTAGCCAATCATGACAAAAATATCCACTACCACGGTGGTGACACCGAGCACCAGATACTGCTCGGCTTGCGGTTGGTTGGGCAAAATAAACTGTGGGAACAGTGCGGCCAGAAACACGATGCTTTTCGGGTTGGTCAGATTCACCAGCACAGCACGGCGGAACAGACGGCGACGCGGCATAGTACCTGCCAGCGTATGCAAGTCCAGCGAACCTGCAGCGCGCCACTGTTGAATGCCAAGCCAGACCAGATAGGCGGCGCCGAACCACTTCAGCATTTCAAACGCCAGCAGTGACTGCGATACCAGCGCACCCAGACCAATACCCACCAGTACGATATGCAGGCTCAGCCCAACCTGCAGGCCGGCAATGGACGCCGCTGCGCCACGATAACCGTGGCTGATACCGGTGCTCATGGTGTTGATTGCTCCTGAACCGGGTGACAGGCTGAGGATAAGAGTTGTCAGCAGATAGGTTAACCACCAGTCCAAGGTCATTGCAGTACTCCCTGAAAGCGCCAATTTGTGCCAAAATGATGCGGTTTTTGTAAGAATTGAATCACAATACGCTAGTATTATTTCTTGTGCCAGAGGTCACATTTTTGCCACTGGTAGCTCAGGGAAAAGCACTTGATGACGTCGTTTACTCTCAGCACTGATGATTGGTTAACGCGTGAAAAGCAGTTTGCTGCTTTCGCCACGGGACCGCTGCTGGACTTTTGGCGGCAGCGTGAGGAGGGTGAGTTCAGCGGGGTCGGCGGCGTCCCCATCCGTTTTGTGCGTTTCAGTTCCCCTCGCCATCAGCGGGTGGTGGTGGTAAGTCCCGGTCGTATCGAAAGTTATATTAAATACCCCGAGATTGCCTACGATCTGTTCCATTGCGGCTATGACGTGATGATTTTGGATCATCGCGGGCAAGGCCGTTCCGGCCGTTTGCTGGCTGATAAGCACCGCGGTCATGTGATAAACTTTGCCGATTACGTCGACGACTTTGCCCAGTTTTATCAGCAGGAAGTGGTGCCACTGGGTTACCGGCAACACTTTGCGTTGGCTCACTCGATGGGCGGTGCGATCCTGGCGCAGTTTCTGGCCTGCCAGCCACAAGCATTTGACGCTGCTGCGTTCTGTGCACCGATGTTCGGCATTTATTTGCCGATGCCAGGCTGGATGGCCAACCGCATTCTGAACTGGACGGAGAAGCACCCGAGGGTGCGCGATTACTATGCGATAGGGACCGGTCAGTGGCGACCGCTACCTTACGTGGTCAACGTGTTGACCCACAGCCGTGAGCGCTACCGTCGCTGTTTGCGTTATTACGCCGATTATCCCGAGTTGCAGGTGGGAGGGCCAACCTACCACTGGGTACGGGAAAGCCTGCAGGCCGGACGAGAGATCATCGCCCAAGCGGCTAAAATCACCACGCCGCTATTATTATTGCAGGCCGGTGAGGATCGGGTGGTCGACAACCGTTCTCATCAGGCTTTTTGTCAGGCATTGTCAGAAGCGGGACATCCCTGTGAAGGGGGAAAACCGCAGGTTATCGAAGGCGCACGGCATGAGATCCTGTTTGAGCGGGACGCGATGCGCGCCGAAGCACTGAGCGCAATCCTGCGTTTCTTTGCTCAACACTTAGGCGGTACCCCTACCGCCGACTACACCATTAGAGGTTAGAAATTACCGCTATGTATCACGTCGTCGCTTCCGATTTAGATGGCACGCTGCTGTCACCCGACCACACCCTGTCACCTTACGCCAAAGAGACACTGAAGCTGTTGACCCAGCGTGGCGTACATTTTGTCTTTGCTACCGGCCGTCATCACATCGACGTTGCGCAGATCCGCGATAACCTCGAGATCAGCGCCTTTATGATCACCTCCAACGGCGCTCGCGTGCATAACACTGACGGTGAGTTGATTTTCAGCCACAACCTGGCCGAAGACATTGCCCGCGATCTCTACGGTATGCTGCATAACGATCCGGACATCACCACCAACGTCTACCGCAACGACGACTGGTACATCAACCGCGAAAGCCCTGAACAGAAAGAGTTTTTCCAGGAATCGATTTTCCAGTACCAGTTGTTCGAACCGGGCCTGTTGGAAACCGACGGCGTGTGCAAGGTGTACTTCACCTGTGACGATCATGAAAAGCTGTTGCCGCTGGAAGATGCCATCAATGCGCGTTGGGGAGATCGGGTTAACGTCAGTTTCTCGTTCCCAACTTGTCTGGAAGTGATGGCCGGTGGTGTGTCAAAAGGCCATGCGCTGGAAGAAGTAGCCAAGATCATCGGCTATACGCTGAAAGAGAGCATTGCCTTCGGCGACGGCATGAATGACCTGGAAATGCTGTCGATGGCTGGCAAGGGTTGCATCATGCGCGACGCGCATCAGCGCCTGAAAGACAAGCTGCCGGAGCTGGAAGTGATTGGCTCCAATGTCGATGACGCGGTGCCGCATTATCTGCGCAAGATGTTCCTGGGTTGATATGAACAGGGCGCCTTGCGGCGCCCCGAACGGTATTACTTGTGCTGGTTCTGCTTTTGCAGGAATTGCACGCCCTTGTCAGGGAAATCGGTGAACACGCCGTCAACGCCTGCCTGATTGTAAATCACGTCATACAGCTGATTTACGTCGGTAACGTAGTCCGGCAGTGCGTCTGCACGGATGGTGAAGGGATGCACCGCCAGCTTGTTGGCATGGGCTTCTTTCACCATATCGGTCAGTACCACCTTGCCCGGTTTGGATTTCTCAGCCACCACCAGCATGTGGTAGTCCGGCCCAATGCCATCGGCATACTGGGCGATTTGTTTCATCGCACCCGGCTTGAACATCCAGTCATAGTCATATTCCACCCATTTGCCATCGGCCTTCTGCTCATAGGTTTCCTGCCATTTGTTATAGGCAATCAGTTGGACCAGCTTCAGATCCATGCCCATCTTCGGCTCTAGCTCGGTTTTAATCCGCTTCAACTCGTTGGCGTCGAAGCATTGCAGATAAACGTTGTCACCCTTGCCGGTATAACCGTACTGCTTCAGCACCGCCAGCACCTTGCTGGAAATATCCTTGCCTTCCTGCTTGTGGAACCATGGCGCTTTGATTTCCGGGTAAATACCGATGTTCTTGCCGGTTGAATGGTTCAGACCCTGCACAAACTCGATCTCTTCCTGGAAGGTATGGACGCGGAAATCGGATTTACCCATCGGGAAGCGGCCAGGGTAACCCTGCACTTTTTTACCGTTTTCAATCTCGAAGCCTTCGGTGAACTTCAGCGATTTGATTTCCGGCAAGGTAAAGTCGATGGCGTAATAGCGGCCGTCTTTGCGTGCGCGGTCCGGGAAACGTTCGGCTACGTCGGTGACGCGATCGAGATAGTGGTCATGCAACACCACCAGCTCGTTGTCCTTGGTCATCACCAGATCCTGCTCGAGGAAGTCTGCACCCTGCGCGTAGGCCATAGCCTTCGCCGGCAGCGTGTGTTCCGGCAGATAGCCGCTGGCGCCACGGTGGGCGATCACCACCTTGTCGGCAGCCTGTGCAGCGCTGACCATTGAGGTGGCCAGGATAATCCCTGTCAGCAGGGCTTTGACTTGAGTCCGCATATTGTTGTTCTCCATGTTGTAGGTGCCAGGTAATAAAAAGGCCGCAGCGCGGCCTTTAAATAATGCGAAAGTTGTATGACGCTTAACCGCGTTTGTTGGCAGCGATTTCCGCGTGGTGTTTTTTCTCGCTCAGCATGGTCAGCAACAACAGCACAACCGCACCGATGCTACCGCCAATCATCACCATAAAACCGCCGTCCCAACCGAAGTAGTCAACGGTGTAGCCGACGATGGCGCTGGCTGCAACAGAGCCGCCCAGGTAACCGAACAGACCGGTGAAGCCTGCGGCGGTGCCGGCGGCTTTCTTCGGCGCCAGTTCCAGTGCGTGCAGACCGATCAGCATCACCGGGCCGTAAATCAGGAAACCGATGGTGATCATACAGGCCATATCGATGCCAGGATTACCGACCGGGTTCAGCCAGTAAACGACGGTGGCAATGGTCACCAGCGTCATGAAGAACACACCGGTGGCACCACGGTTACCCTTGAACACCTTGTCCGACATCCAGCCGCACAGTAGGGTGCCCGGAATACCGGCATACTCGTACAGGAAGTAAGCCCATGAAGACTTGTCCAGCGCGAAGTGTTTCACTTCTTTCAGGTAGGTCGGTGACCAGTCCAGAATGCCGTAACGCAGCAGATAAACGAACACGTTGGCTACGGCGATGTACCACAGCAGTTTGTTCGGCAGGATGTACTGCATGAAGATCTGCTTGGCCGTCAGCTCTTCTTCCGCTTTCTCGCTGTAGTCGTCCGGGTAATCGTTTTTGTATTCTTCGATCGGCGGCAGGCCACAGGATTGCGGGGTATCACGCATCAGGGCGAAGGCGATCAGAGCAACCAGGATGGCGCCGAAGGCCGGCATATACAGCGCTGCATGCCAGTCGTTGAACCAGGCCATGCCCAGCAGGAACAGCAGTGGCGGCAAACCGCCACCCACGTTATGGGCGCAGTTCCAGACCGAAACGATGCTGCCGCGCTCTTTCTGCGACCACCAGTGCACCATGGTACGACCACATGGCGGCCAGCCCATCCCCTGGAACCAACCGCACAGGAACAGCAGAACGAACATGACCGCGATGCTCGAAGTCGCCCATGGCACGAAGCCCATGAACAGCATCACCGCAGCAGCCAGGATCAGGCCGGCGGGCAGGAACACGCGTGGGTTGGAGCGGTCAGAAACCGACCCCATGATGAATTTGGAAAAACCGTAGGCGATGGAAATACCGGACAGGGCGAAACCGAGGTCGCCGCGGCTGAAGCCCTGGTCGATCAGGTAAGGCATGGCCAGGGTGAAGTTCTTGCGCACCAGGTAGTAGGCGGCATAACCGAAGAAAATCCCCATAAAAATTTGCCAGCGCAATTTACGGTACAGCGGGTCGACTTTGTCGACCGGCACACGGGAAATGTGTGCTGCCGGCTTAAAAATACTCAACATGAGCGCCTCCGATGGCTTTATCTAGTTATCACATCAATATGATCTTTTACGTTCATTTGATGATTGAGCGGATATCGAATGTGGTGTTTTTTTGTTCCATAACGAGCGTCATCCTAGTCAAATCAGCCTGGTGTCGCTGTGATGAATGGCGCATTTGTTACACTTTTATGAAACACCGGCGGATTTTGAGCGATTCGTTAACGTTATGAAATAGAAAAACGCCTAAAAATCGTGATTATGATCACATTCATGGTTTTTTGTGGACATTTGGTTTTCGTTTTGAGTTCGTTATTGTTCCTTATCAAACAAAGCCCCCAATGAATGTGGCTCAATAGGTGAATAACTACAGATTCTGAGAGAGTCTCATGAGCAGCCATTCATCGGATAACGAAACGGATGTGATCATCATTGGCGGTGGTGCGACCGGTGCGGGCATTGCTCGTGACTGCGCGCGCCGAGGCCTGCGTTGTATACTGCTGGAGCGTCACGATATCGCTACCGGTGCCACTGGGCGCAACCACGGGCTGCTGCACAGTGGAGCACGCTATGCGGTGACCGACGGCGAGTCGGCGCGTGAATGCATAGAAGAAAACCAAATCCTCAAGCGCATTGCGTACCATTGCATCGAGCGTAGCGATGGGCTGTTTATTACGCTGCCGCAGGATTCTCTGGCCTACCAACAACAGTTTATTGCCTCCTGCCACAGTGCCGGTATCAACGCCGAAGCGATTGACCCACAGTTGGCGCTGCGTCTGGAGCCAGCGGCCAATCCGGCGCTGATCGGCGCGGTTCGCGTGCCGGACGGCACTGTCGATCCCTTCCGTCTCACAACCGCCAATATGCTCGATGCCCGAGAGCACGGTGCGCAGATCCTCACCTATCATCAGGTGGTCGGTTTACTTCGCGCTGGCGATCGTGTAACCGGAGTGCGTGTTTTCGACCATCAATCTGCGCAGCGCTACGATATTCATGCCGAAGTGGTCGTCAATGCCGCGGGCATCTGGGGCCAGCAGATTGCGGAATATGCCGATCTGCGCATTCGTATGTTCCCGGCCAAGGGCGCGCTGTTGATCCTCGGCCATCGCATCAACAACATGGTGATCAATCGCTGCCGCAAACCGGCGGACGCCGATATTTTGGTGCCGGGCGACACCATCTCGGTGATTGGCACCACCTCCACCCATATTGATTATGACCAGATCGACAACATGCTGGTGACGCCGCAGGAAGTGGACATTCTGATCCGCGAGGGGGCGCTGCTGGCGCCGGAGCTGGCGCAGACGCGTATTCTGCGAGCCTATGCCGGTGTGCGGCCACTGGTAGCCAGTGACGACGACCCCAGCGGCCGCAACGTCAGCCGTGGCATCGTGCTGCTCGATCATGCCAGCCGCGACGGCCTGGAAGGCTTTATCACCATTACCGGCGGCAAGTTGATGACCTACCGGCTGATGGCGCAGTGGGCGACCGATAAAGTGTGTGAAAAGCTCAGGTTGGATAGCCCCTGTACCACCGCGCAGGAAGCCTTGCCCGGCTCCCGTCAGTCGGCGGAAGAAACGGTGCGCAGCGTGGTTTCCCTGCCTGCCAGCATTCGCGGCTCGGCGGTTTATCGCCACGGCGACAGGGCCAGTCAGGTACCGGCCGGCGATCGGCTGGATAACAGCCTGGTGTGCGAATGTGAAGCGGTCACCGCCGGTGAAGTGCGTTATGCGGTGAACTCCCTCACCGTCAATAACCTGCTCGATCTACGCCGCCGTACCCGTGTCGGCATGGGCACCTGCCAGGGGGAGCTCTGCGCCTGCCGTGCCGCCGGGCTGTTGACGCGTTTTAACGTCACTACCCCGCAGCAGTCTATCGATCAGCTATCGCATTTCCTTAACGAGCGTTGGAAAGGGGTGAGACCGATCGCCTGGGGCGATGCGCTACGTGAAAGTGAGTTTACCAGCTGGGTTTACCAAGGATTGTGCGGGCTCGATGCCCGAGGGGATCAGGAGGCCGATGATGCGATTTGACGTAGTGGTGATTGGCGGCGGACTGGCAGGCATGACCTGCGCTATCAGGCTGGCGGAACAGGGCAAGCGCTGCGCCGTGGTCAGTTCTGGCCAAAGCGCACTCTATTTTTCATCCGGATCGCTTGATCTGCTGGCGCAGTTGCCCGATGGCACCCCGGTGGAATCACCGTTGATGGCGCTACCGGCACTTGCGCTACAGGCACCACAGCATCCTTATTCGCTGATGGGCGCTGAAAGGGTAGCCGGACTGTCGGATGACGCGGCCCTGCTGTTGCAACGTTGTGGTTTGAGCCTGCAGGGCAGCAGTGAACGTAATCATCTGCGAGTGACTCCGCTGGGTACGCGCCGGGCTACCTGGCTTAGTCCACAGGCTATTCCGGTCACGCCGTTGGACGGCGAACTGCCGTGGAAAAATATTGCAGTGATCGGCATTGAAGGATTTTTGGATTTTCAGCCGCAGTTGGCCGCCAGTTCCCTGACGCAAACCTTGGGCATCAAGGCTGAAGTCGCTTATATGCACTTGCCGGCGCTGGATCGGCTGCGCAACAACCCCAGTGAGTTCCGGGCGGTGAATATCGCCAGAGTGCTGGACCTGCCGGAAAACCTGACGCCGGTGGCGGAAGAAATGCGTCGGCTGGCCGCTGATGCCGAGGCGATTTTTCTGCCCGCCTGTCTGGGGCTGGAAGATGATAGCGCACTGGCCGCGTTGCAGGCGGCGCTGGGTAAACCGATTCTGCTGTTACCGACGTTGCCGCCTTCGGTTCTGGGTATGCGCCTGCATCAGGCGCTGCGTTCGCGTCTGCAGCAGCTGGGCGGCGTTTTTATGCCGGGTGACAGCGTGCTGCGGGCAGATATTGACGCCGGGCAAGTCACTGGCCTCTATACCCGCAACCATACCGATATCCCGCTGCTGGCGCAGCAGGTGGTGCTGGCCAGCGGTAGTTTCTTCAATAACGGGCTGGTGGCGGATCTTGACGGTATACGTGAACCGGTATTTGGGCTGGATGTCGACAGTCGTGCGGATCGCGCAGACTGGAGCCATCGCAATCTATTTGCTCCGCAGCCCTATTTGCAATTTGGCGTACGTACCGATAACCGGCTGCGTGCCTTAAGGCAGGGGGAGCCATTGAGCAACCTGTATGCCATCGGCGCAGTGACCGGCGGCTATGATCCCCTGCAGCAGGGCTGTGGTGCGGGTGTTTCGCTGCTTGGGGCGCTGTACGTCGCGCAACAGATTGCGGCACAGGAGGAGCGTCCATGAGCCTGCACAAAGATAATAGTTTTGAAAACTGTATCAAATGTACCGTCTGCACTACCTATTGTCCGGTGGCCAAGGTGAATCCGCTCTATCCAGGGCCAAAACAGGCGGGGCCGGACGGCGAGCGCCTGCGACTGAAGGATCCGGCGCTGTATGATGAGGCGCTGAAGTATTGCACCAACTGCAAACGCTGTGAGGTGGCCTGCCCGTCCGACGTCAAAATCGGCGACATCATTCAGCGTGCCCGTGCCGACTTTGCCCAGACCAAGCCCACGCTGCGTGACGCTATCCTCAGCCATACCGATCTCATGGGCTCGTTGTCGACGCCGTTTGCGCCGATTGTTAATGCCGCTACCGGGCTTAAACCGGTGCGTGCCCTGCTCGACAAGGCGCTGAAAATTGACCATCGGCGTGAATTGCCAAAGTACTCGTTTGGTACCTTCCGCCGCTGGTACCGTCAGCAGGCGCAGGCCCAGCAGCGTTATGCCGATCAGGTGGCGTTCTTCCACGGCTGCTTCGTCAATTACAACCATCCGCAACTGGGCAAGGATCTGATCAAGGTGTTCAATGCGATGGACATCGGCGTGCAGTTGCTCAAGCGGGAGAAATGCTGCGGTGTACCGCTGATCGCCAACGGCTTTATTGCCCAGGCAAAAAAACAGGCTAAGGTTAACGCCGAATCGCTGCACGAGACGGTACTGGAGCGGGGGAGCCCGGTAGTGGCGACCTCCTCGAGCTGTACTTTTACCCTGCGTGACGAGTACCCACACCTGCTGGACGTGGACACCTCGGCGGTGCGTGAACGCGTGGAGCTGGCGACGCGCTACCTTTACCGCCTGATCAATCAAGGGCGTCAGTTGCCGCTGAAGCACACGCCGTTGCGGGTGGCTTATCATACGCCATGCCATATGGAAAAAATGGGCTGGACCGCCTATACGCTGGAGCTGTTACGGCAGATACCGGGGTTGGAACTGGTGGTGCTGGATTCGCAGTGCTGCGGTATTGCCGGCACCTATGGTTTTAAATCGGAGAACTATGAGACTTCGCAGGGGATTGGGGCGTCGCTGTTCCGCCAGATAGAGGAGAGCGGGGTCGATTTGGTGGTGACGGACTGCGAAACCTGCAAATGGCAAATCGAGATGTCGACCAGCAAGCGCTGCGAACATCCGATCACCCTGCTGGCGCAGGCATTGGCTTGAGGGCGCAGCAGTGTGAACTGCGCCCTATAGGCTGAGTCAGTAAAAGTTTACTTTTTCAGTTTCAGCGTGTTGATGATGCCTTCGGCCTCGCTCTGCGCCTGCTGCTGGTTATCCGCCGGCAGCGTCACCTGAATAGTCAGCATGTTGTTGTCCAGCGTGCCGATCAGGATAGAGGAGTAGGCTTTCTCACCGCCGCTGGTGATGATGCTGTCCAACTGACGTAGCGGAACACCGTTAACGTCTATGGCTTTGTTGGTGATCACCTGCAGGTTGGCGTCGCGTGAGCGCTGGGTATCTTCCAGACGCTTGCTCAGGGTTTCCAGGCTGTCGGCAGTCTTGTCGCCGAGGATCACGATCAGCGCGCGCTGGCCGGTACTGTCGGCGTAAACGTGCATGTTGTTCGCCTGATTACCCAGCTTGCCGCTTTGGTCCGCCATGCCCGCTGGCAGGGTGAACGCCAGCTTGCCATCCAGCAAGCTTACCTGTTGCCCGGCTGGGGCGCTGGCTGCGGCATCTCCTGCCGATGCCTTGGTGTCTTTGGTGTCGCCGTCACAGGCCGTCAGGCCAAGCACTAACAGGCTGATACCCATCAATTTTGCTACTTTACGCATTGGGCTTCCTTCTTCCTTTCAGGTAGGGGGTCTCTCACGTATCGCAACCTATTCAAGGTTGAAATGCAAGGCAGATGTTGTCACAAGGTTTTTTCAAGTAATAGCCGATAATCAGCCACTTCGCCTTTCTTTTCCAGTTGAACAATCCGAGAGTGATGGCTGATGAGCATCATCAGCAGCACTGCAGGTTGTCGAATTTGAGGGTTTGTTGGTACAGGCGGTGAATTTCTTCGAGGGTGCCGTGGCGGATGTTGATGGTCATGGCGGCCTCCGGATGGGTGCAGGCCGCCAATAATAACACGGGTCAGCCTGGTTGCAGGCTGCCGTCGTCCTGGCGTGCGGCAATGCGCTTAAGCAGCATATTCAGCAGTACGCCGTACATCGGCAGGAAGAACAACAGGCAGATCAGCACCTTGAAGCTGTAATCCACCAGCGCGATTTCAACCCAGTTGTTAGCCATAAAGGCGTCGCTACTCTTGTAGAACGCAATAAAGAAGAACGACAGGGTATCGCTGATATTGCCGAGGAACATGGCGGCTGCAGGAGCCACCCACCAGGCGCTGCGCTGACGCAGACGATTGAAAACGTGGACGTCGAGGATCTGACCGAGCACATAAGCCATAAAGCTGGCGACGGCGATACGGGCGACAAACAGATTAAAGCTGCCCAGTGCGGCAAAGCCCTGCCATTCGCCCTGATAGGTCACGGTGGAGATCACGTACGAAATGAACAACGCCGGTACCATCACCAAAAGAATAATGCGTCGTGCCAGCGGAGCGCCAAAAATACGCACCGTCAGATCGGTCGCCAGGAAGATAAACGGAAAGGTGAAAGCTCCCCAGGTGGTATGAAAGCCGAAAATGGACATCGGCAACTGCACCAGGTAGTTACTGGAGGTAATGATGACAATATGGAACAGCGATAGCCAGACCAACGCGGTCAGGCGCTGCCGAGCAGTAAACGAATACATGTTGTAGCCTTTTTAATAATGGGGTGAGGGAACCCAAAATGTCTTGTCTACGCCGCGAAATAAGCGTCGCGGCCGCATGATACGCGTTTGCGCAACCAATGCAATGGTTAGGCTGTGTCTCCCTATGAAACGTGAGGGCCGCTGGAGGTCAAATCACAGTGCAGCAAGGCGTGAGTCGCGAGGTTTGGTGGGCCAAATAAGCGGCGAATAACGCAGCAGCACTGTGATTTGGCCCCAGCCTGAAAGGTCACGCCCCCAACAACCGTTCTCTGTGTTGTCAGGTTTGCCCATAGGCCCCACTATGGGCTGCACCCTCTGCCGTGATAACGGCAGTTGGGGGCAGTGACGGCACCACATTTCATAGGGAGACGCAGCCTCTTTTAACGCAAACGTTAACGCATCTTGCGCAGAAAAACTACTGGCGTAAACTATGCGCCAATGAGATGTGGCGAGCGTTCGCCGATCGTTTTCGACCGAGAAAAATTGCATGACTGACTTATTTGCCCAAGCCGACCAGACGCTTGATGCGATGGGGCTGCGTTGTCCTGAACCGGTAATGATGGTGCGCAAAACCGTGCGCCATATGGATAACGGTGAAACTCTGCTGATCATCGCCGACGATCCGGCGACTACCCGCGACATTCCGGGGTTCTGCCGCTTTATGGAACATACGTTGGTGGCGCAGGAAACCGACACCGCGCCTTACCGTTACTTACTCCGCAAGGGCGTCTAAACGCGGTACTGGCGTTATCTCACCCCAGGGTACCGATTCGGCTCCCTGGGGCATTTGATAACCTAAGCGCGCTTTTTCAGCAGCCGCAGGGCGTTGGCGGTGACCAGTGCGGTAGCACCGGAGTCAGCCAGCACCGCCAGCCACAGCCCGGTCAGGCCCAGCAGGGTGGTGATCAGAAATACTCCTTTCAGCCCCAACGCAATGGTGATGTTCTGCCGAATATTGGTGTGTGTCGCGCGTGATATGCGGATCATTTCCGCCACGCCAACCAGCCGGTTGTGGGTCAGTGCTGCGTCGGCGGTTTCCAGCGCTACGTCGGTGCCGCTGCCCATCGCGATACCAATGCTGGAGGCTTTCATCGCCGGTGCATCATTGATACCGTCGCCGATCATTGCCGTTGGGCGCAGTTCACTCAGTTCGGTTACCGCCTTCACTTTATCTTCCGGCAGCAGCCCGGCGCGGTAATCCAACCCCAGCTCAGTGGCAATCGCCGCCGCTGCACGCGGGTTATCACCGGTTAGCATGACCCCGTTGATCCCCAGCGCTTTCAGTTCGGCAATCGCCAGTTTGGCATCGCTACGCAGCGTGTCGCGCAGCGCCAACAGGCCAATCGGGGCACCGTCTTCCAGCACCACCACCGCCGTTTTACCGGCGTTTTCCAGACGTTCTACCTGATTGGCACCTTGCTGACTGAGCAGGCCTGCAGCTAACTTGGCCGGCGCACTGATCAGGAAGGTTTTTCCGTCGATAACACCCTCTACCCCAACGCCCGCCAGGGCGCGGCGGCCCTGTGCCAGTGGCAGAGGGACGCCATACTGCTCGGCCCGGTTGATAATCGCTTGCGCCAGTGGGTGATGGGAACCGGCCTCTACGGCGGCGGCGAGGGTCAGCAATTGTTGTTCGCTGATGCCGTTGAGCGGCAGTACATCGGTCACCGTCGGTTTACCTTCCGTCAGCGTACCGGTTTTATCAAAGGCGATAGTTTGCACTTGACCCAATTGTTCCAGCGCCGCACCACCTTTGATCAACGCACCGCGACGGGTGGCGGCTGCAAGCCCGGAAGTGATCGCTGCCGGGGTAGAGATCACCAGGGCACAAGGACAACCGATCAACAGCAGGGTCAGACCGCGATAAATCCAGGTATCCCAAGGTTGTGAATACAGCAACGGCGGCACCAGGATCACCGCGATGGCCAACAACATGATGGCTGGGGTGTAGTAACGGCTGAAACGGTCAAGGAAGCGTTCGATCGGCGCACGGCGCTCTTCGGCTTCTTCAATCAGTTGCAAGATACGGTCGATGGCGTTTTTGCCCGGCTCGGAAACCACCTTCATCTGCGCGGCTTGATCGACCGACAAACTGCCTGCGGCAACTTTCTGGCCCTGCTGACGCTCGACCGGCACCGACTCGCCGGTCAGGGCGCTTTCGTCGAAGCTGGCAAACGGATTGAGCAGTTCGGCATCGGCCGGCAGGCGGCCACCGGGGGCGATTTCAATCACATCACCGGGGCGCAGGCTGGCGACCGGTACGCGCTTGCGCTCCGTTCCCTGCAGCAGCAGGGCATCTTCCGGCACCAGCTCCATCAGCGCCTTCACGCCACGGCGTGCACGGTTGGCCGCGTAGGACTCCAGCACCTCGCCGACCATAAACAGCAGCAGCACCATCGCCGCCTCGGCGGTGGCACCGATAAACAGCGCGCCAATGGCTGCCACGCTCATCAGGGTTTCGATGGCAAACGGCGTGCCGGAGCGGATCAGGCGTACTGCTTTGGTGGCAACCGGAGCCAGACCCACCAGCGTAGTGGCGATAAAGGAAATACGGCTCAGTTCAGGGTCGACCATGCTGAGCGCCCAACTGACGATCATCAGCGTGGTGAGCAGCAGCAGTGGCCCAAACTCGCCGAGGCGCGATGTTTTTGGCTGCTCGGCTTGGGTGGACTGGGTGCCGAGCAGGGTAAAACCGGCTTGTTTCACCGCGTCCTGAATACGCAGGCTGATATCGGATTGCGCATCGACCACCAGTTTTTCCGTGGCGAACAACACGCGAGCGTTGTCGACGCCCGGGAGCGCGGTTACCGCATTCTCAATTTTTTTGGCACAGCTTGGGCAATCCATGCCGGTGACTTTCCAACTGTAGCGCTGGCTGCCGGAGAGAGGGGCGGCGGCTAGCCTGTCGCTTTCCTCATCCGGATCCTCGTGATCGTCAGCGCTGCACCCGCCGGCACCATGATCGTGCGTATGGGCATGATCGGCATGGCTGTCGGCGTTTTGTTTTGCACTGCTGCAACCGTGCTGGGTTTTGCTGTGGCTGTGGTTGCAACCGCAGCTGCCTTCCGCGTGGTGATGTTCCTGATGATTATGGTTTTCATGGTTGGTCATAGCGTCCCCCTCCGGGCCGTTAATGAAGTTCATTGGGCAGACTCTACACCCTGGAGCCAACTCCAGAGTCAAGCAGTGGATGAGAATAATTACTAACTGTGAGGCAGGCGCTATCGCGGGTGGCGCAAGGCCGTTAGACGAGAAAATAAATGGCTATTCCCTTAGAAACTTAAAAGTCCCGTCGGCTAATAATAAAGAGTTATTAATATATAACTCTTTAGCTAAATTTAACTTTTAGGGGGCTAAATGCCAGCACGATCCGCTTGTATCTGTAGGCCGCATTTTTGTTGAAGTTTGTTGCTAACTTGTGACTTTCAGGTTTCATTTAGATTGTAATTATCGCCAAAAACCAGCATAACTCTCCTTCGTTATGAAAATATATAGATGATTATTTTATGTGCAGTTTTGCGCACCTGCCTATAATTGGAATCGATTACCGTTTATAGAGGTAATCTTATTTGCTGATATATATGCATTAATTCTATCTAACACACTGCCGGTAACGGCGCATAAGTCCCTGCCCGTTAGCTGGCGGATCGTTCTCCGTGGCTGGCAGGCAGGTTATGTCTATCTGACTGATTGATAACGATCAGCTAATGAGTGGAATCGAACCAATGCAATCTACTAAAAAGGCAATTGAAGTTACTGAATCAAGTCTCGCAACTACTGGCTCCGGCTACAATGCTGTAGACGATCTGCTGCATTATCACGAGCGTGGCAACGGGATTCAGGTTAATGGCAAGGACTCATTTTCTAACGAACAAGCTGGGCTGTTTATTACCCGTGAGAACCAAACCTGGAATGGTTATAAAGTTTTTGGCCAGCCGGCTAAATTAACTTTCTCATTCCCGGACTATAAGTTCTCTTCCACCAACGTCGCCGGCGATACCGGGCTGAGCAAGTTCAGCGCGGAACAGCAACAGCAGGCCAAACTGTCGCTGCAATCCTGGTCTGACGTGGCCAATCTTACCTTCACTGAAGTTGCCGCCGGCCAAAAGGCCAATATCACCTTCGGCAACTATAGTCAGGATCGTCCTGGCCATTATGACTATGGTACGCAGGCCTACGCTTTTCTGCCGAATACTATCTATCAGGGCCAGGATCTGGGTGGCCAGACCTGGTACAACGTCAACCAGTCCAACATCAAACATCCGGCCAGTGAAGACTATGGCCGCCAGACGTTTACCCACGAGATTGGCCATGCGCTCGGCCTGAGCCACCCAGGTGAATACAACGCCGGGGAAGGCAACCCAACCTACAATGACGTTACCTATGCCGAAGATACCCGCGAGTTCAGCCTGATGAGCTACTGGAGTGAAACCAACACCGGTGGTGACAACGGTGGGCACTACGCGGCAGCACCATTGCTGGATGACATTGCTGCCATTCAGCATCTGTATGGCGCCAACCTGTCTACCCGCACCGGTGACACAGTGTATGGCTTCAACTCCAATACCGGTCGTGACTTCCTCAGCACCACCAGCAACTCGCAGAAAGTGATCTTTGCAGCATGGGATGCGGGCGGTAACGACACCTTCGATTTCTCTGGTTACACCGCCAACCAGCGTATCAACCTGAACGAGAAGTCCTTCTCCGATGTCGGCGGGCTGAAAGGCAACGTGTCTATCGCGGCGGGTGTGACCATTGAGAACGCCATCGGCGGTTCGGGTAATGACGTGCTTGTTGGCAACGCAGCCAACAACGTGCTGAAGGGCGGCGTGGGCAACGACGTACTGTTCGGTGGCGGCGGGGTGGATGAGCTGTGGGGCGGTGCAGGCAAGGATATCTTTGTCTTTTCAGCGGTCAGCGATTCTACGCCGGGCGCTTCCGACGTGATCAAGGATTTCCAGAAAGGCACTGATAAAATCGATCTGTCGTTCTTTAATCAGGGCAAGCAGAGCGGTGACCAAATTCACTTCGTCGATCATTTCAGCGGCTCTGTGGGTGAAGCGTTACTGACTTATGATGCTTCGAATAATGTCAGCGATTTGGCGCTGAATATCGGTGGCCATCAGGCACCGGACTTCCTGGTGAAGATCGTGGGTCAGGTAGACGTCACCACTGATTTCATCGTGTAACAGTGAAGGTAACGCCCGGCGCATTCTGGCCGGGCTTTATGCGGGAGCCGATATGAAGGGCAGCTTGGCATGCGCCGCCATAATGGCGGGAAATATGATGGTAACGGGGGCAGCTATGGCCAGCAGTTTGGTTCTTCCTTCCGCGCAGTCTCTGGCGGGTCAATGGCAAGTTGCCGATGCGCAGCAGCAATGCCAGATTGAATTTTTGGCCAGCGAACAGAGGGCAACCAACGGCTATCAATTGATTGATCGGCAAAATTGCCTGAAAAAAGTTTTAACGGCTGAGGTGGTCGGCTGGCGCCCGGCACCGGATGGCATTGCTTTATTGCAGGCAGACGGCAGCACGCTGGCGTTCTTTTCGCGGGATGGGGACGTTTATCGTAACCAGCGTGGTGCCGATGACGGTTTGACTCTCAAGGCTCTGGCTTAGTAGCAGCGGGTTCGGCAGCCGAACCCGCCCTGAGTCACTACAGGTACAGCGAACGGACAATCAGGAAGTGGCCGGAGAAATAGCAGAAGGCCACCAGCGCATCGGCCGCGCGGAAGCTAAAGCGATAGCGATTAAGCAGCCAAATAACATTGGCCAGCAACAGCAGTGAGGTCCCCGCCAGCAGCGAGAAACCGAAATCGGTGCTGCGCATAAAGTACTGCTCCCCTGCCAGCCACACCATTAGCAGCGTCATCGCGACCAGGGTGGCAATCGGCCAGCGCATTTCTTCCAGCCGGGTCCAGATGGTCGCCAGCAACAGCACGCCAATCACCAGCAGCGCCAGTGGCAGTGGCCAAAACAGACTGAAGGTCATCTGGCTGGCGAAGCTCAGGGTATACAGCAGGCTCGAGAGGAAAAATGCGCCGATGGCGTACAGCACGCGTTCACGCGGCAGCAGCAACAGAGCGTCGCCGATCAGCGTCGCCAACAGGCCGAGAACGATCAGATAGCCTGCCGCACCCAATACCGGCGCTTGCCAGGCCAGCAATAACAGCAACAGCAGGGTAACAGGTTTAAATACCCAACGTTGCCAGCGCGGCCCACGGTAGGAGGCGTCGACGAACAGCCAACCGGAAAAGAATACGGCAAGGAACGGCCAACTCATATGTCTTCCTTATTCATTATGGGAGCCACAGCCTCCGGCTCCAAATTGTCACCAGTGTCACTTCCTGCTTGCAGTGTAGGCAGTAGGCCTGTAATCGACAACGCTTTCTTGAGAATGCTATGTTTACGCTGATTTAACCGCGAAGGGAATGGAAATAGAGATGAGCAAACCGCCGCTGTTTTTTATCGCCGTGATAGCACTGATCGCCGTACTGGCCACGCAGCGCTATTTCAACCAGCGCCGATCTGAGGCGGAAAATGACCGCGCGCCGGTTCGCAGCCTGCAGGTTACGGTGAGCGAGAAGCGTGAATTCCCTGCCTCAAATAACCGTTCACGCCAGCGCGAGCATATCGTCAATGAGGTAATGCGCTATGAAGTGGTGTTCCACCCGCAGCGTGGGGGAGAGGACATCACCCTGCGGCTGAAACAGCAGCAATACAACCCGATAGAGAAAGGTGCGCAGGGCATGTTGATGGTGCAGGGCACGCGTTTTGTGTCATTCACCGCTCAGCCGGCGCCGCACTAAGCTATTTTCTTTTGATTGGCGGCTGCTTTTTCTGCCAGGCCAGCAGTTCGAAGACGCCAAAGATGAAGATCTTGGCTTCCTGCCAGTAGCTTATCGGCTGATCTTTCGGTTGCGTGGATTTCAGCAGCACCAGTTGTAACCCGTGCATCACCACCATAAAGAACAGCGCCACGTCGATGAAGTACTTCAGCGGCTTGGGAAAAGGGTGAAACAGATTGGAGAGCAGAAAGCCCCATACGCACAGCATCAGCAGGCGACCCAGATTAATCAGCATTGTCGGTTTTCTCTTGAGAACGGATATAAAGACGGTAAGCCACCTGACCGGCGACTTTTTCACGGTGTAGCTGCCAGTTGGCCGGGACGTCGGTGGCGGCGTTTTCGGCTTCGGCCTCTATGTAGATCCAGGCTTCATCGGCCAGCCAGCCCTGTTGTTCCAGCAGCGTGACGGTTTCCGCCAGCAGCCCTTTGCGAAAAGGCGGATCGAGGAACACCACGTCAAACGGTTGGGCATTTTTCGCCAGCCAGCTCAGTGCGTTGGTATTGACCACATGGCCTTTGCCTTGCAGCAGCGCCAGATTCTTTTCCAACTGCTGCGCCACCGGGCGTTCAAACTCCAACAGCGTAACGCTACCGGCATAGCGGGACAGCGCTTCCAGGCCGAGTGCACCGCTACCGGCGAAACAGTCCAGGCAACGTGCGCCCTGGATCACCGGTGCCAGCCAGTTAAACAGGGTTTCACGGACGCGATCGGTAGTGGGACGTAGCCCAGGGCTATTGGGCACTGGCAGTTTCCTTCCGCGCCATTGGCCGCCGATAATACGGATCTGCCCAGCCGCAGCCTGAGGCGGTTTTTTTGCCGACGCCCGTGGCGATATTCTTGTCATAGGATTGGTTTATTTCTGTTTGGGGCGGTGAAGGCCGCACAAGTTAACGAAAAGTTGCCTCTATTCTACCGGTGAGACGCGCCGGGGGAAACGTTAAAACTTTGTTGCCTGATTTCACCGTGGAAAGCATACCGGATGCGTGTTGCTGGGCGAGGGAAAGTGATAGACTCGGCGAATTATTGTCAGCATATACCCAAAATAATTGAAGATGCATCAAGACGGCAACAGCGTGAGTCCCCAAGAGCTTACTCAGGTAAGTGACTGGGGGGAATGCTGGCAGCCAACGCAGAGGCGTTTTCAAGTATGAAGGGAAAGCAAGCCTTCGGTACGGAGTAGAGTCATAACATGGCAAAAGATAAGAAACGCGGGTTTTTCTCCTGGTTGGGCTTCGGCCAGAAGGAAGAAGAGCAACAGCAGCCTGAGACGGCGGTAGAACCGGCGGAACATCAGGCCGTGGAGGCCCCGGCTGAACCGGTTGCACCCAAGCTCGATGACCAGCTCCCCGCCCAGGAATCTGAACCTGCCGCCTCCGTAGAAACCCCGGGAGAATGGGACGGCAGCCTGACCGGCGAGCATATCGCAGAAAGCGTGCCGGTGGTTGCCGAGCACCCAGCAGCGGCTGAAGCGCTGGCGGAAGAGATTGTTACTATCACCGAACAGGTGGCGGCAGAACAGCAGTCGGTGACAGAGGAAGAGATTGCCGAGTCGGTTGCCGTTATCGAACCTGAAACGGTGGCCCTGATTGAGCCGGAAGTGGTTGTCGTACCCGAGCCAGCAGCGGTTATCGAACCTGAACCGGAAGTGATTGCGCAGCAGCCTGTTATCGAGCCTGCGCCAGAACCGGTTATTGTGCCAGAAGCGGAAGCGATCGAGCCTGAACCTGAGGTCATTACGCCAGAGTCAGAACCAGAGCCTCTGCCGGCCAGTGTGGCGCTGGAGCCGATTATCGTCGCTCCGGCCATTATTGAAGAGATTGAAGAACAACAATCTGAACTGCCGGCCCCTGCGGTGACTCAGGAGCAGGAACGCCCAACTAAAGAAGGTTTCTTCGCCCGCCTGAAACGCAGCCTGGTGAAAACCAAACAGAATCTGGGTTCCGGTTTTATCGGCCTGTTCCGCGGCAAGAAAATCGACGACGATCTTTTTGAAGAGCTGGAAGAGCAGCTGCTGATTGCCGATGTCGGCGTGGAAACCACGCGTAAAATCATTACCTCTCTGACTCAGCATGCCAGCCGCAAGCAGTTGAAAGACGCCGAGGCGCTGTACGGCAAGCTGAAGGAGGAAATGTCCGAAATTCTGGCTAAAGTTGATCAGCCGCTGGATGTTGGCGGTAAAAACCCGTATGTCATTTTGATGGTTGGCGTGAACGGCGTGGGTAAAACCACCACCATCGGCAAGCTGGCGCGCCAGTTCCAGGCGGAAGGCAAATCGGTGATGCTGGCGGCGGGGGATACCTTCCGTGCGGCGGCGGTGGAACAACTGCAGGTATGGGGTGAACGTAACCGGATCCCGGTGATCGCGCAGCATACCGGGGCAGACTCCGCTTCGGTGATTTTTGACGCGGTACAGGCCGCCAAGGCTCGTGGCATCGACGTACTGCTGGCCGATACCGCCGGGCGTCTGCAGAATAAAGCGCACCTGATGGAAGAGCTGAAGAAAATCGTCCGCGTCATGAAAAAACTGGACGACCAGGCCCCCCATGAGGTTATGCTGATTCTTGATGCCAGCACCGGGCAGAATGCTGTCAGCCAGGCGAAATTATTTAATGAAGCCGTAGGCTTAACCGGTATCACACTGACTAAACTGGACGGTACCGCCAAGGGCGGGGTGATCTTCGCCATTGCCGATCAGTTCGCTATCCCGATTCGCTATATCGGTGTTGGGGAAGGCATCGAAGATTTGCGGCCGTTTAAGGCTGACGATTTTATTGAGGCACTTTTTGCCCGAGAGGATTAATACGGATGATTCGCTTTGAACAGGTCAGTAAAGCTTATCTGGGCGGACGGCAGGCCCTGCAGGGGGTTGATTTCCATCTGCGCCCGGCAGAGATGGCGTTTCTGACCGGCCATTCCGGCGCGGGTAAAAGTACCCTGCTGAAACTGATTTGTGGCATAGAACGGCCGAGCGCCGGCCATATCTGGTTTGGTGGTCACGACATCAGTCGCCTGAGAAACAGTGAGGTGCCGTTCCTGCGTCGTCAGATCGGCATGATTTTCCAGGATCACCATCTGCTGCTGGATCGTACGGTGTATGACAACGTGGCGATGCCGCTGATTATCGCCGGTGCCAGTACCGAGGACATCCGTCGCCGCGTTTCCGCCGCGCTGGACAAGGTCGGGCTGCTGGATAAGGCGAAAAACTTCCCAATCCAGCTTTCCGGTGGTGAGCAGCAGCGCGTGGGTATTGCCCGTGCGGTGGTGAACAAACCGGCGGTGCTGCTGGCGGATGAGCCAACCGGTAACCTGGACGATGCGCTGTCGGAAGGCATCCTGCGTCTGTTTGAAGAATTTAACCGTGTTGGTGTGACCGTGCTGATGGCCACCCATGACACCGGGCTGATTGCCCGTCGCAATTACCGCACTCTGCGTCTGAGCCAGGGTCGTATGGCTGGAGGAGCGCATCATGGCGAATAACGCAAAAACCGCCAAGAGCAAAGCGCTGCGCGGTGGCTGGCGTGAACAATGGCGTTATGCCTGGATGAATGCCATCAAGGATATGCTGCGCCAGCCGTTGGCAACGTTGTTGACGGTGATGGTGATCGCTATTTCTCTGACGCTGCCGAGTCTGTGTTACATCGTCTGGAAAAACGTCAGTACTGCGGCTACCCAATGGTACCCGACCCCACAGCTGACGGTTTATCTGGATAAATCCCTTGATGACGACGCGGCGGTGAAAGTGCTCGACGCCATCAAGGCGGAAGCCGGCGTCGAGAAAGTGAATTATCTGTCGCGTGAAGAGGCCCGGGGCGAATTCCGCAACTGGTCCGGCTTTGGCGGCGCACTGGATATGCTGGAAGAGAACCCATTGCCGGCGGTAGCTATCATCACGCCTAAAATGAGTTTCCAAAGTTCCGACACCCTCAATACTCTGCGCGATCGCGTAGCCGCGGTACAGGGTGTGGATGAAGTAAGAATGGACGACAGCTGGTTTGCCCGCCTGGCGGCGCTGACCGGGCTGGTGGGCCAGGTAGCTGCGATGATCGGCGTGCTGATGATTGTGGCGGTCTTCCTGGTGATCGGCAACAGCGTACGGCTGAGCATCTTCAGCCGCCGTGACACCATCAACGTGATGAAGCTGATCGGTGCGACCGACGGCTTTATCCTGCGGCCGTTCCTGAATGGCGGGGCCATGCTGGGCTTCTTTGGCGCATTGCTGTCGTTGCTGTTATCCGGCGGGATGGTGTGGCGTCTGGAGTCGGTGGTCACCGGCGTGGCCAAGGTGTTTGGCACTACCTTTACCCTGCACGGTCTGGGTTGGGATGAGGCTTTGTTGCTGTTGATTGTCTCCGCGATGATCGGCTGGATCGCCGCCTGGCTGGCGACGGTGCAACATTTACGTCGATTTACACCACAATAAAGTTTTTTTGGTATACTCTTCTCCTGCTGCTCCGAGCGTGTTGTGGGAGAAGAGCTACCGGCACCAATCCAAGCCCCATCCAGTCTCTTCTTTGCGCACAAATTCCCTATCGGCCTGAGTCTTCGTCACGTATTGTCATGCACAATATGATCGAAAAACTGTGAACCAATAGGGCGGAACACGGTCAAAATCTGCAGCAAAATGTTATGGTGCCCGGCGTGTGGACCGCTTTTGCAATAGCAACTGCCGTAAAATCAATTATTTTCCCGCCGTGATAAATCACCTGCATGACCTGTTTTTTCAAGAGAGGGTTTGAATGACCAAAGAAATGCAAACTTTAGCTTTAGTGCCCCAGGGCAGTTTGGAAGCCTATATCCGGGCCGCCAACACCTATCCGATGCTGACGGCAGAGGAAGAGCGGGAGCTGGCTGAACGGCTGCATTATCAGGGCGATCTGGAAGCCGCAAAGCAGCTGATCCTGTCTCACCTGCGCTTTGTCGCTCATATTGCCCGGAATTACTCTGGTTATGGCCTGCCGCAGGCGGATCTGATCCAGGAAGGTAATATCGGCTTGATGAAAGCTGTTCGCCGCTTCAACCCAGAGGTTGGGGTGCGCCTGGTTTCCTTTGCGGTGCACTGGATCAAGGCAGAAATTCACGAGTACGTACTGCGCAACTGGCGTATCGTCAAAGTTGCTACTACCAAGGCACAGCGCAAGCTGTTCTTTAACCTGCGTAAAACCAAGCAGCGTCTGGGCTGGTTCAATCAGGACGAGGTGGAGTTGGTGGCCCGTGAACTGGGCGTGACCAGCAAGGACGTACGCGAGATGGAATCCCGCATGGCGGCACAGGATATGACTTTCGATCCAACGCCGGATGACGACGCCCGTGAAGGCCAGTCGATGGCGCCGGTGCTGTACCTGCAGGATAAAAGCTCTGACTTTGCCGAAGGTATCGAAGAAGATAACTGGGAAAGCAACGCCGCAGACAAACTGGCCTACGCGATGGAAGGGCTAGACGAGCGTAGCCAGCATATTATTCGTGCCCGTTGGCTGGACGACGATAACAAGTCCACGCTGCAAGAGCTGGCCGATCAGTATGGCGTTTCCGCTGAGCGTGTTCGTCAGTTGGAAAAGAATGCCATGAAGAAACTGAAAATGGCGATCGAAGCCTAATCTCGAGTAAGCGTTAAAAAGCCCGGCTAGCCGGGCTTTTTTGTGCCTGAAATTCGGCGCTATAGCGTAACAGCTGCGAAGTCTGGCGCTGGGCAGCTATAGCCAAACTTGTTGGCCCAGGGATAGCGAGACCCGGTGTTGATATAGCGCTGATACAGTGCCTGACCGGTTTTTGCATCACGTTTGATCACCCAACCGGCGGCATTACACAGCACGGCGGCATAGGCCTGGCTTTTTGGCGGCAGCAAATCGGCGGCCTGCTGGGCCAGGGTGACGGCTTGCCAACGGTAGTGCAGGAAGCGATTGTCCTGTGGCGGTAGCGCTGCTTTGGCCCGTGCCGCCTCCGCGCCGCTGATCCAACTCTTATGTTTGAGTTCGCGGGTATCAAACGCATCTCCCAGATAGGAATAACCTGCGTCATAAATCGCGTAATCCGGCGTCATCTCATAACCGGTGAAAGTTAGCCCTTGTGTGCGCAGTAGCGTGGCCGCCTGATAATAGGCTTTGGCGCGCTCCAATTTGTCGGCGGTTTTATCCTGTGCCGTCTTCAGAGTATCGGCGTACTGCTGCGCCACTTGGCGATAGTTAGGGATATCAAAATAGCCCATGGCCTCTTGAGGACGTCCGGCGCGCATCAGTCGCCGCGCCAGCAGCTCGCGCAGCTGTATCTCCGGCGTCAGTGGCTGACCGCTGTACTCGTCCGGATTGACCGGTTTGAGCGGCGTAGTGGGCGCTGGCGCATGCTTATCGACAAAGCCTTTCAGCTCGTCGGCGGTCAGCACCCGTTCGGCCACGTCGGCGACGTCGGCCCAATAAATATCTTTACCGCGATACAGGAAATCCATTGCCTGCAGATAGTCGCCGCGATCCAACGCCAGGATCGCCTGTTCACCCGCAACCCGACATTCGGGCACGATGGTTTCTTGTACAAAGTCGACATTGCGCTGCTCGCCCCAGCTTTCACTGGATGGGAAAGCGGCCGCCGCTTTGGCGTAGTTAGCGGTCGCGGTTTTAACATCACCGTCACGCAGCGCCATCTTGGCGCGTAGCCACCAGGCCAGGCCGCTGTCACCGGCGTGTTTCAGCAGGCTGGCCGCCATGGGATATTGCCCGGCGCGGTAGGCCAATGCTGCCAACCGGTCGCTGCCGCTGAAGCCGCTTTTCACCGAGGCGTCCAACAGCGTCAGAATTTGGCTGATAATCTGCGTTGAGCGGCTACCGGTGCCGTCCGTGTCGGCCATTTGCAGATTACTGCTGCGAGCGAACAGTTCAATGGTCACCAGCTGCTGGATCAGCGGATCGGTAATTGCCTGTTTTAGCGTATCGAAGTGATCAGGATTGACCAGATAACTGGAGACGTACTGCAACGACCGTCCGCCGTCTTGATCCCCCTGCGCCGCCTGTTGGGCATACAGCCGCGCCGCTTGAGTCACGTCATTGAGCCACAGGTGGATACGCGCCTGCTGGCCGAGACTGCTTAGCGCCAGTTGATCCGGATCGGCCGTGCCGCTTTTCACTCGCTCAATCACCTGCTGGAAAGCTGTCAGCGCTTGCTCCAACTGTGGTTTTGCCGGGTGTTTGACCGTCGCAGCCGGTTCGCCACTTTCGTTCTCTGGCGTGCCGCGATCGCCCATCAGCAGTCGGCCGAGTGAGTATTGCGCTCGCAGCCCCCAATCGCCCTGCTCTGCAATGGGTAGCGCCAATACCTGCTGGAAGTATTCGCCTGCACGCGGATCCTGGCCGGCAAAGGCCACTGCGCCCAGTTGGTACAGGCGAGTGGCGTTAGACAACCCTTGAGTATTGACCGCATCGGCTTCTTCAACCGTTTTGGCAGCGCGCATTTTGCCGATGATGATGGTTTCCGGCGACTGCGGCATCGGTTTCGGCGGCATGGGGGGGGGTGGCGCTTTCCATAACGGCAGCTGTTTATCCACGGTGACCAGGCGCCCAGCCTCAAAGGCAAAGTTACCTTCCGGCATATACAGCAGCGTGCCATTGCGATCGACCAGCAACCGGTTAGGGAAATCCGGCCCGCAGGCGTAGCCGTTAATCGGCATCGCCAACGCAGAGGCGATCAGGGTCGCCAGTGGAAGAGTGCGAGCATTAAGGTGTGACAAGGGTGCCTCCTGGCGTCAGTTGTTGGCAGCGAAGCCAGCCCAGTGGGCGGGATTGCCCGGCGCGTAACTGGTCGTCGTTAATCAGGACAAAGCGTTGCCGTTGAGGCTCACTTTCCAGCCGGTAGTTGCCCGCGGTATCTGCCGCCAGACAGTCGCTGGCGGTGATGACAATTTCATGGGGCAGCGGGGCATCAACCGGCCCGTTATTATGAATTATCAGATCATACAGCCCATTTTGCTGTGGCTGAGGGCTAAATTTTACCTGCCAGCTGGCGTTAAGCGGTTGGTTTTCAATCACGGCCCGCAGCGTCGTCAGTGACCAGGCGCGGCGATCGCCCGCCAGCGGCAGCCGGAACCAGATAATGCCACGCAGGTGTGGCGTGGTCTGCGCGTTCAATTGATGCAAAAAGTCGGCAACCTGTTGCGGTGCGACCGTCAGCTCTCGCGTGGTCCCGGCCACACGCAGCGAGGCTTCGCTTTCAACCTGCGCGCCCTGTGCATCAAACCCCACCAGACCCATGCCATAGGCGGGCAGGGCCACCCGGAAGGGCTTCGGCGTTATTTTCGCGTACTGCTTTACCCAGCGCAGTGCCAGCGGGCCGGAAAATAACCCTTGCTGCGGAGACAGCACCGCATGTACCTGCAGTACCGAAGTGTCCACCTGCTGTAATATACCGGGCAGCGTCACTGAGCCGATCCAGGTCGGTAAGGCGGTGATACCCAGTTGCAATGAGCGAGGTAGCTGCTGGCGCAGTTGCTGAAGGAAATGCTGATAGTCGGGCAGGCGAGCGGTGGCGGCGTCGTGATCGATTTCAACGCCGATGACCTGCAGCCCGGCGGCTTGCCACTGATGCAGCTGTTTTAGCAGGCGCTGGCGAATAGCAGATTCGTCCAACTGCGCCAACTGCCCGTTCAGGCGCACGACCAGCCACAGCGGGCGGCCATCTTGTTTCAATAATGGGAGATTAGCCGGGATTTCACGCCAGCCTTCGCGCGGATGTACCTGCAAACCCAGCACCCGTAACGTAGAGAAAAGATCGCGGCTTTGTGCCAATGCCGCAGCATGTTGCGGCGTCCAGACTCGTTGCCAAACGTAGACCTGGTTATCCCAGGCTTGCTGTAGTTGCAGTGCCTGCTGGTGGCCGCCAAACCAGGCGATCAATGCCAGTGCCAGCATTAATAACGCCATTAGCCCGCGTTTCATTGCTGCCAGAGTTCGCCTTGTTGAGTAAAACCGCAGGCGCGCATAAAGTTATCCACTTCACCACGTTCGCGCGCGGTCAGACCGGCGGTCAAAAGCTGCCAGTGCGTTATCTGCGGCAATTGGCGCTGGGCGTCCTGTACCAGATACAGCCCGACGCCGCGACGGCGTGTCACCTCACGCACCAGTAAATCCTGCAGTTGGGCATGGTCGCCGTCCAGCTCGATTTTCACCGCACCGAGCAACCGTTCGTTGAAGCGAGCGGCAAACAGGGCTTTATTGCCACCCAGCCAGCTTTCCCACTGCTCCGGCTGCTGATGCGGCCAGATCTTGCCAAGGTCGATAAGGTCTTGCGGGGACAGCGTGGTTAATCGCTCAATAGTCAGTTTCATGCAGGATTTCCGAACGGCTAATCGATGCCGACAGTGTAATAGATCTTGCACAGAGCGTTGTGTAAGTTTTTCTGTACGATTACTGCGCGAAATGTTTTTTGCAAGACGCATTTTCCGAGTAAATATGTAGTAAAGCGATCGAGAACCAGCATAACGCGCTGCGCCTGACGCTAAATGGCGCAGATTTAATCCGGATTTTATGCTGTTTACACCGCTTGTTCCTGATTGTGCAAGTTGATTTGCAGCAGAAAATTCCTGTTTAATGGCATGAAAAATAAAGTCTTATTAGAAAATATTGCCATGAAAACACCTAAATCATTATTACTTATGAATAAAAGCAGTAAATAAGGGTCAGGTGCAGGCAAACACAACAGGTACGTTCACAACGACAGATGGGGATTTGCGGATGAAATTAACAAAAGGTAAGGCATTGTTGGCTGGCTGTATCGCGATGGCAATCGGGCATGCGGCAATGGCAAAAGACATTAAGGTGGCGATCGTCGGGGCGATGTCCGGCCCGGTCGCACAGTATGGCGATATGGAGTTTACCGGTGCCCGTCAGGCGATTGCCGATATCAATGCCAAGGGCGGCATCAAGGGCGATAAGCTGGTTGGTGTGGAATACGACGATGCCTGTGACCCGAAACAGGCGGTAGCGGTGGCCAACAAGGTGATCAACGACGGTATTCGTTATGTGATCGGCCACCTGTGTTCTTCCTCGACGCAGCCGGCTTCCGATATTTATGAAGATGAAGGCGTGATCATGATCACCCCGGCGGCCACCAACGCCGATCTGACCACCCGTGGTTACAAGATGATCATGCGTACCACCGGTCTGGACTCCGATCAGGGCCCGACCGCGGCCAAGTACATCCTCAGTGAAATCAAACCCAAGCGCATTGCCGTTATCCACGACAAGCAGCAGTATGGCGAAGGCCTGGCACGCTCGGTACGCGACAGCCTGAAAAAGCAAGGTACCGACGTGGTGATGTTTGAAGGTATCACCGCCGGGGATAAAGATTTCTCCACCCTGGTGGCACGCCTGAAGAAAGAGAACGTCGATTTTGTTTACTTCGGCGGCTACTACCCGGAAATGGGCCAGATCCTGCGCCAGGCTAAACAAGCCGGCCTGACCACCCGCTTTATGGGGCCAGAGGGGGTGGGCAACTCCTCACTGTCCAACATCGCCGGTGCCGCTTCCGAAGGCATGCTGGTGACCTTGCCAAAACGTTACGATCAGGTTCCGGCCAACAAACCGATTGTGGATGCGCTGAAAGCCAAGAAACTGGACCCGACCGGGCCGTTTGTCTGGACTACCTACGCCGCACTGCAATCTCTGACCACCGGGATGGAGCGCAGCGGCAGCCAGGAGCCGGCCGATATCGTCAAGGATTTGAAAACCGGCAAGCCGGTGGACACCGTGATGGGGCCACTGAGCTGGGATGACAAGGGCGATCTGAAAGGCTTCGAGTTCGGCGTGTTCGAGTGGCATGCAGACGGCACATCAACTCCAATTAAATAAGCCATAATCATCAGGGTAGGGCGCAGTTCTGCTGCGCCCGCGGGCCGGCTTGCCGGCTCCGTATCCCTTTACCTGAATGCTCTTCGCGTTCAGGTTTCGCAGCCAAGGGTTAGAGTATGTCAGAGCAGGTTCTCTATTTTCTGCAGCAGATGTTCAACGGCGTCACGTTGGGCAGCACCTATGCATTGATCGCCATCGGTTACACCATGGTCTACGGCATCATCGGCATGATCAACTTCGCCCACGGCGAGGTGTATATGATCGGCAGCTATGTCTCCTTTATTGTTATTGCCGCCCTGATGATGGTGGGCATCGACGTGAGCTGGTTGCTGATTGGCGCCGGGTTCCTGGTGTCGATCGTCATTGCCAGCGCCTACGGCTGGAGCATTGAGCGGGTGGCCTACAAGCCGGTGCGCAACTCCAAACGTTTGATCGCGCTGATCTCCGCCATCGGGATGTCGATATTCCTGCAAAACTACGTCAGCCTGACACAGGGTTCGCGCGATCTGGCGCTGCCTAGCCTGGTCACCGGCCAGTGGGTGCTGGGTGAAAGTAACGGTTTTGCCGCCACCATCACTACCATGCAGGTGATTATCTGGGGCGTCACCTTCCTGGCGATGTTGGCGCTGACGATATTTATTCGTTATTCACGCATGGGCCGCGCCTGCCGTGCCTGCGCGGAAGATTTGAAGATGGCCAGCCTGTTGGGCATCAATACCGACCGGGTTATCTCACTGACCTTCGTAATTGGTGCGATAATGGCGGCAGTGGCCGGCGTGCTGCTGGGCCAGTTCTACGGAGTGATCAACCCCTACATCGGCTTTATGGCCGGCATGAAAGCCTTCACCGCGGCGGTGCTGGGCGGTATCGGCAGCATTCCCGGCGCAATGATTGGTGGCCTGGTACTGGGTGTGGCGGAAGCGCTGACCTCGGCCTACCTGAGCACTGAATATAAAGATGTGGTGTCGTTCGCGCTGCTGATCGTGGTGTTGCTGATCATGCCAACCGGCATCCTTGGGCGTCCGGAGGTTGAGAAGGTATGAAACTCAATCTGCTCAATGCGTTTATCGCCACGCTGGTGCTGTTTGTGATGGCTTCATTCTTGATGGGGATGCAACTGAGTCTCGACGGCACCAAACTGGTGGTGCATGGCGCGGCGGAAGTGCGCTGGATGTGGATCGGCATTGGCTGCGTCATCGTGTTTTTCTTCCAATTGTTGCGTCCACTGATGCAGCAAGGGCTGAAGAAAATCTCTGGCCCGTCATTCGTCTTGCCGAGTTTTGATGGTACCACTGCACGCCAGAAGCTGCTGGCCGCGGCGATCATTGTTGCCGCCGTCGCCTGGCCGTTCCTGGTCTCGCGCGGCACGGTGGACATCGCCACCCTGACCTTGATCTACGTGATGCTGGGTCTGGGCCTGAACGTGGTGGTCGGGTTGTCCGGCCTGCTGGTGCTGGGTTACGGCGGTTTTTACGCCATCGGCGCCTACACTTATGCGCTGCTGAACCATTATTACGGTCTCGGCTTCTGGGAAAGCCTGCCGCTGGCGGGCATCGTCACCGCCATCTTCGGTTTCCTGCTCGGTTTCCCGGTGCTGCGACTGCGCGGCGATTACCTGGCGATTGTGACCCTGGGCTTCGGGGAGATCGTGCGCATCCTGCTGCTGAACAATACCGAGATCACCGGCGGGCCGAACGGTATCAGCCAGATCCCGAAACCGACCTTCTTTGGGCTGGAGTTCAACCGCAGCGTGCGCGACGGTGGCTGGGATACCTTCCACAACTTCTTTGGCCTGAAATACGATCCGAGCGATCGCATTGTGTTTCTGTATTTGGTGGCTCTGCTGCTGGTGGTACTGACGCTGTTTGTGATCAACCGCCTGCTGCGCATGCCGCTGGGCCGTGCCTGGGAAGCACTGCGCGAAGATGAAATCGCCTGCCGTTCACTGGGCCTTAACCCGACCAAAATCAAGCTGACCGCTTTTACCATCAGCGCCGCCTTTGCCGGTTTTGCCGGTACGCTGTTTGCCGCGCGTCAGGGCTTTGTCAGTCCGGAGTCCTTTACCTTTGTCGAGTCGGCCTTTGTGTTGGCGATCGTGGTTTTGGGTGGCATGGGGTCGCAGTTTGCCGTGATCCTGGCGGCTATTCTGCTGGTGGTGTCGCGTGAAATGATGCGCGATCTGAACGAATACAGCATGTTGCTGCTGGGAGCCCTGATGGTCTTGATGATGATTTGGCGACCACAGGGGTTGCTGCCGATGAAGCGGCCACAGCTGAAACTGAAAGCGGCGGATATCCACGCGAGCAAGGGGGAACAGGCATGAGTACGCAACCTTTGCTGAAGGTCGAAGGGTTGTCGATGCGTTTCGGCGGCCTGCTGGCGGTCAATAACGTGGCGCTGGAACTCAATGAAGGCGAAATCGTTTCGCTGATCGGCCCGAACGGTGCCGGAAAAACCACGGTATTTAACTGCCTGACCGGTTTCTACCACCCAACCGGCGGTACCATTAAACTGCGCGAACGCCACCTGGAAGGGTTATCCGGCCAAAACATCGCTCGCATGGGCGTAGTGCGGACTTTCCAACATGTGCGGCTGTTCCGTGAAATGACGGTGATTGAAAACCTGCTGGTTGCGCAGCACCAGCATCTGAAAAGCGGCGTTTTCGCCGGGCTGTTGAAAACGCCGGCCTTCCGTCGTGCCGAAGCCGACGCGCTGGAACGTGCTGCGGTGTGGCTGCAGCGGGTTGGCCTGCTGGAGATGGCTAATCGCTCGGCAGGCAACTTGGCTTACGGCCAGCAGCGGCGGTTGGAGATTGCGCGTTGCATGGTGACCCGGCCGGAGCTGCTGATGCTGGACGAGCCGGCTGCGGGGCTGAACCCGAAGGAAACCGATGAGCTGGATCACCTGATCGTCGAGCTGCGTAATCAGCATAAGGTGTCGGTGCTGTTGATCGAACACGATATGAAGTTGGTGATGGGCATTTCTGACCGTATCTACGTGGTGAACCAGGGCACGCCGCTGGCGCAGGGTACTCCGGCAGAAATTCGTAACAACCCGGACGTGATCCGGGCGTATTTGGGGGAAGCTTAATGTTGTCATTTAATCAGGTCTCCGCCCATTACGGCAAAATTCAGGCGCTGCATCAGGTCAGCCTGAACATTAAGCAGGGTGAAATAGTCACGCTGATCGGTGCTAACGGCGCAGGTAAAACTACGCTGCTCGGCACGCTGTGCGGTGAACCTCGTGCCAGCGAGGGCAGCATCACTTTCCTCGATCAGGATATTACCCAGTGGCAGACCTCGCGCATCATGCGTGAGGCGGTGGCGATTGTGCCGGAAGGGCGGCGGGTATTCTCGCGCATGACGGTGGAAGAAAACCTGGCGATGGGCGGTTTTTTTGCCGACCGCCAGCAGTATCAGCAGCGTATCGAACGGGTCTTCAGCCTGTTCCCGCGCCTGCTGGAGCGCCGCACCCAACGTTCAGGCACCATGTCCGGCGGTGAGCAACAGATGTTGGCGATCGGCCGTGCGCTGATGAGCCAACCAAAGTTGCTGTTGCTCGACGAACCCTCGCTGGGGCTGGCACCGATCATTATCCAGCAGATTTTTGACATCATTGAGCAACTGCGCGAAGAGGGAATGACCATCTTCCTGGTGGAGCAAAACGCCAATCAGGCACTGAAACTGGCCGATCGTGGTTATGTACTGGAAAACGGCCGCGTGGTGTTGGAAGATACGGGAGCCGCATTGTTAGCAAACGAAGCTGTGCGCTCCGCTTATCTCGGTGGATGATTTGTCCCAAGAACTAATAATAATCAGGAATGAGAAGAAGAAATGAACACAGAAGGGTTACTCGCGCAGCGCATCGTAAAAGTAAAAAGCTCGGCAATTCGTGAATTGCTCAAGCACAGTAAGATGGAAAACGTCATTTCGCTGGCGGGCGGCATCCCCTCTGATGCCCTGTTTGATTTCGAAGGCCTGAGTATCGCCACTCATCAGGCGATCACCGAGCAGCCGAAAAGCGCTTTCCAGTATGGTTTGACCGAAGGCAGCCCGGTGCTGCGTGAACGCATCTGCGAGCTGTGCGCCCAGCGTGGTGTTTCGGCCACGGCCGAAGAAGTGATGGTCACGGCAGGATCCCAGCAGGCACTGGATTTGGTGATGCGCGCGATCGTCAACCCTGGCGACGTGTTTGTGGTGGAGCGTCCGACCTATCTAGCGGCGCTGCAGACGCTGGAGCTGGCGGAAGCCAACATCATGTCGGTGTCGTCCGACAGCGATGGCATGGTGGTCGAAGAACTGGCCGAGTTGCTGAAAACCCAGCGGATCAAGGGTGTGTATGTGGTGCCGAATTTCGGTAACCCAAGTGGCATCACCCTGAGTGCAGCGCGCCGCGAACTGTTGGTAAAACTGGCGGCCGAGCACAATTTCCTGATCATCGAAGATGACCCGTACGGCGAACTGCGTTTTACCGAAGAGCGTAACGCCACGCTGCACCAGATTTCGCAGCAGGTGCTGGGCCATGCCGATAACATTATCTACACTTCGACCTTCTCCAAGATCCTGGCGCCGGGCTTGCGTCTGGGCTGGGCTATTTTGCCTGAGTTTCTGCTGCATAAAGTGGCGATCATCAAACAGGCGGCGGATCTGCACGCCAGCGCGCTGTCGCAGAGCATCGTCGAATGCTACCTGGGTCTGGATCGTCTGCCGGGGCAGATCGACAAGATCCGCGCCGCCTACAAGCAAAAGGGCGAGATCCTGGCCGGATTGGTGGAACAAGAGTTGGGTGACCATATCAGCTTTGATATGCCGAAGGGCGGTATGTTCCTGTGGGCGCGCTTCCGTCAGCCGTTTAACGCCACCGAATGGCTGAAAACCACCCTGCAGCAGGGCGTGGTATTTGTGCCGGGGGAATACTTCTTCTCTGACAACCCGGACCGTTCGACCTTCCGCCTGTCGTTTGCTACTGCCACCGAGCAACAGATGCAGGAAGCCGTTGCCCGCCTGCGTCGTTCTCTGTAATCCCCACGGCGGCGGGGCACTTTTCCCCGCCGCCGACATCAAACCGCAATCTGCACTTCACTTCGCTGTCACCTTGCTGTCATTTTTTAGTTATTTTTCTGTCATCCGAGCATGGCATGTTAGCTTCCGAACAAAAAACTGATTCTTTTCGCTCACGCGCTTATTGCCCCAATAGATTTCACGTTGCAGCCAGGCGGCGACCGCCAGCATCCCCGTGAGCTTACATCGGTAAGCGACTGGGGTGATGAAGGGAAGCCAACGCGGCTGCGGCTTGAAAGATACCGGGGATACACCAGCTTTTTTCAGGAGTTAGGCATGCTCACCTACGCTATTCGCAAAACTACGCTGTGCGTCGCGTTGACCCTGGCGGTCAGCACCCAGGCACTGGCGGCAACCGAGATCCCGTTCTGGCACTCGATGGAGGGTGAACTGGGTAAAGAAGTGGATTCCCTGGCGGACCGCTTCAACCAGTCGCACAGCGACGTCAAAATTGTTCCGGTTTACAAAGGCAACTACGAACAGAGCCTGGCGGCGGGCATCGCGGCCTATCGCTCCGGTAAAGCGCCGGCGATTTTGCAAGTTTATGAAGTGGGCACCGCCACCATGATGGCGAGCAAAGCGATCAAACCGGTGTATCAGGTGTTCAAAGATGCGGGCATCAACTTTGACGAATCGGTGTTCGTGCCGACGGTGGCTGGTTACTACACCGACAACAAGAGCGGCCATCTGCTGTCCCAGCCGTTCAACAGCTCCACCCCGGTGCTGTATTACAACAAAGATGCCTTCAAAAAAGCCGGCCTGAACCCGGACCAGCCGCCAAAAACCTGGCAAGAGCTGGCGGCGGACACCGCCAAACTGCGCGCAGCAGGCATGAAATGCGGCTACGCCAGCGGCTGGCAGGGCTGGATCCAACTGGAGAACTTCAGCGCCTGGCACGGTGTGCCGTTCGCTACCGAAAACAACGGCTTCGGTGGTGCCAGCGCCAAGCTGGAGTTCAACAAACCCTTGCAGGTCAAACATATCCAGCTGTTGGCGGACATGAACAAGAAGGGTGATTTCACCTACTTCGGCCGTAAAGATGAATCGACCGAGAAGTTCTACAGCGGCGACTGCGCCATCACTACCGCCTCTTCCGGTTCGCTGGCGGATATCAAACACTATGCCAAATTCAACTATGGCGTGGGCATGATGCCTTACGATGCCGACGCCAAGAATGCGCCTCAGAACGCCATCATCGGCGGCGCCAGCCTGTGGGTGATGAACGGCAAAGATGCCGCCACCTACAAGGGTGTAGCCGAGTTCCTGCAGTATCTGGCGCAACCGGAAATTGCCGCCGAATGGCACCAGAAGACCGGTTATCTGCCGATCACCACCGCCGCCTACGACTTGACCAAGCAACAGGGCTTCTATGACAAGAACCCGGGCGCCGACGTTGCGACGCGCCAAATGCTGAATAAGCCACCGTTGCCGTTCACCAAGGGCCTGCGTCTGGGCAATATGCCGCAGATCCGTACCGTGGTGGATGAAGAGCTGGAAGGCGTGTGGACCGGCAAGAAAACGCCACAGCAGGCATTGGATGCCGCCGTGCAGCGCGGTGATGTGTTGCTGCGTCGCTTCGAGTCTCAGACTAAGTAATAGCAGCTACTGCGCTTTGCCATTCTGGGATTGGGCAGTGCTCGCTCTCCTCATGGGCTTTATGTCCACTCCGGGAGCTGTGCGCTGTCCGCACCCAGACTGGCTTTGCTCGCGACGCCTTGCTTCGAGTCACCCGTTTTTTGTCTTCATGAGTCCCTAATGATGAGCTCACATCGTCCCGGTTTCGGCTGCAGTTGGCTACCCTATGTTCTGGTGCTGCCACAGTTGCTGATTACCGCAATATTCTTTCTGTGGCCCGCCGGTGAAGCGCTGTGGTATTCGGTGCAAAGCCTCGACCCCTTTGGCCTGTCCAGCCAGTTCGTCGGGTTGGATAACTTTAGCCAACTGTTCCAGGATCCGTACTACCTCGATTCTTTTTACACCACGCTGATTTTCAGCTTCCTGGTGGCGGGTATCGGGCTGGTGGTGTCGCTGTTCTTCGCTGCGCTGGTGGATTACGTGCTGCGCGGCAGCCGGATTTACCAGACTCTGATGATCCTGCCTTATGCGGTAGCTCCGGCAGTGGCAGCGGTGCTGTGGATCTTCCTGTTCAACCCCGGCCTGGGGCTGATTACTCATTTCCTTAATGGGCTGGGCTACAACTGGAATCACGCGCAGAGCAGTGGGCAGGCGATGTTCCTGGTGGTGCTGGCTTCGGTCTGGCAGCAAATCAGCTACAACTTCCTGTTTTTCCTGGCGGCATTACAGTCCATTCCCCGCTCTCTGGTTGAAGCGGCAGCCATCGATGGCGCCGGCCCGGTGCGGCGTTTCTTCAATTTGGTGCTGCCGTTGATCACGCCGGTGAGCTTCTTTCTGTTGGTAGTGAATCTGGTGTACGCCTTCTTCGACACTTTCCCGGTGATCGATGCCGCGACCGGCGGTGGGCCGGTGCAGTCCACGACCACGCTGATCTACAAGATCTACCGCGAAGGCTTTGCCGGTCTGGACTTGTCCAGCTCTGCGGCGCAGTCAGTGATCCTGATGCTGCTGGTGATAGGCCTGACGGTGATCCAGTTCCGTTTTGTCGAACGTAAGGTGCGTTACCAATGATTGAGAACCGACGCGGGCTGGATATCTTCAGCCACGTAATGCTGATTATCGGCGTGCTGGTGGTGCTATTCCCGCTGTATGTGGCCTTTGTTGCCGCCACGCTGGACGACAAACAGGTGTTCCAGGTGCCGATGACCCTGATCCCGGGCGGCCACCTGTGGGAAAACATCCGCAATATCTGGCAGGGCGGAGTGGGCAACCTCAAGGTGCCGTTTTCGCTGCTGCTGCTCAACAGCGTGATCATGGCGCTGGCGATTACCTTCGGCAAAATCGTGGTATCGGTGCTGTCGGCCTATGCCATCGTTTATTTCCGTTTTCCGCTGCGCAGCCTGTTTTTCTGGCTGATTTTCATGACGCTGATGTTGCCGGTGGAAGTGCGTATTTTCCCCACGGTGGAGGTGATTTCCAACCTCAACCTGCTGGACAGCTACACCGGCCTGACGTTGCCGCTGATGGCCTCGGCGACAGCCACCTTCCTGCTGCGCCAGTTCTTCATGACGCTGCCGGATGAACTGCTGGAAGCGGCGCGCATCGATGGCGCCGGCCCGATGCGCTTTTTCTGGGACATCGTGCTGCCGTTGTCGAAGACTAACCTGGCGGCGCTGTTTGTCATCACCTTTATCTACGGCTGGAACCAGTACCTGTGGCCGATCCTGATTACCAGCGACGCCTCCATGGGTACTGCGGTGGCGGGCATCAAAAGCATGATCTCCACCTCCGGCGCGCCGACCCAGTGGAATCAGGTAATGGCGGCGATGATCCTGACTTTAATCCCACCGCTGGCGGTGGTTCTTCTGATGCAGCGCTGGTTTGTGCGCGGTCTGGTTGATAGCGAGAAGTAGTAGGGGGCATCCCATAGTTGTTAATCGTGGCGTCGCTGGGCAAAAGGCGGTCCGTCACGGCGGAGGGTACAGCTCATAGTGGGTCTATGAACAAGCCCGACAACACAGAGGGGGCGTCTTTTGGACGCGACCCGGAGGGCTGGCCCTGCGCCGCTCCGGTACTGCGTTACTTCCCGCTTCTTTGGACCCACCAAAGTGCACGGCGCGCGCCTTGCCCCGAAACGGCACAGAGCCAGCGCCATCGACTAACAACTATGGGGTACCCCCTGAATGGCAGGTTTAAAACTACAGGCAGTCACCAAATCCTACGACGGTAAAACGCCGGTGATTAAGCAGATCGATCTCGACGTGGCGGACGGTGAGTTTATCGTGATGGTCGGCCCGTCCGGCTGCGGTAAATCGACGCTGCTGCGCATGGTCGCCGGGCTGGAACGTACCACCAGCGGGGATATCTATATCGACAGCCAGCGTGTGACCGATATGGAGCCGAAAGATCGCGGCATTGCGATGGTGTTCCAGAACTATGCGTTGTACCCGCATATGAGCGTGTATGACAACATGGCCTATGGCTTGAAAATTCGCGGCTTTGGCAAACAGCATATCCAACAGCGGGTAGAAGAAGCGGCGCGCATTTTAGAACTGGAGCCATTGCTGCAGCGTAAGCCGCGTGAGCTTTCCGGCGGCCAGCGTCAGCGGGTGGCGATGGGGCGGGCTATCGTGCGTGAACCGGCGGTGTTCCTGTTTGATGAACCGCTGTCCAACCTGGATGCCAAGCTGCGGGTGCAAATGCGCCTGGAGTTACAACAGCTGCATCGCCGGTTGAAAACCACCAGCCTGTATGTCACGCACGACCAGGTGGAGGCGATGACGCTGGCGCAGCGGGTTATCGTGATGAACAAGGGCGTGGCGGAGCAGATTGGCACCCCGAGCGAGGTCTATCAACGCCCGGCGTCGCTGTTTGTCGCCAGCTTTATTGGCTCACCGGCGATGAACCTGTTGCCGGGCACCCTGAGCGCCGACGGCAGCCAACTGCAACTGGCGGACGGTATGACCTTGAATTTACCGCAGGCGAAGGCGCACTGGGGCGGACGCCGGTTGACGCTGGGTATCCGCCCCGAGCATATTCAACTGCTCCCCGATGGGCAGGGTGGTGTGCCGCTGGTGCTGCAAACGCTGGAACTGCTGGGCGCAGATAATCTGGCGCACGGGCAGTGGGGTGGCCACGGGATCATTGCGCGGCTATCGCATGAAACTATGCCGACGGCAGGCAGCACGCTATATTTACAACTGCCTGCACAGGCACTGCACTTTTTTGATACCGATAGCGGATTACGGATGGAATGATGACCACAGCCTGGCCTTACCCTCATATTGTTGCCCACCGCGGCGGCGGTTCCCTGGCACCGGAAAATACCCTGGCAGCAATCGACGTTGGCGCGCGACACGGCCACAAAATGATTGAGTTCGACGCCAAGCTGGCACAGGACGGGCAAATCTTCCTGCTGCACGACGATACTCTGGATCGTACCAGCAACGGCTGGGGTGTGGCGGGCGAATTGCCGTGGGATAAGCTGGTACAGCTGGATGCCGGCAACTGGTACAACTCGGCCTATAAGGGCGAACGCTTACCCTTGCTGGCGGAGGTCGCGGAACGCTGCCTGCAGCACGGCATGATGGCGAATATCGAAATCAAGCCCACCACCGGCACTGACGATGAAACCGGCCGCGTGGTGGCGCTGGCGGCACGGCTGTTGTGGCAAGGCCAGACCGAACCGCTGCTCTCCTCTTTCTCTGTGGAAGCGCTTGAGGCGGCGCAGCACGCCGTGCCGGAGTTGCCACGCGGCCTGCTTCTGGATCAGTGGGATAACAACTGGCTGGCATTGACCGAACGCCTGGGTTGCGTGTCGTTGCATATCAACCATAAAGAACTGACCGCCGAACGGGTGGCAGCGCTGAAAGCGGCGGGATTGCGCATTCTGGTTTATACCGTCAACCAGCCGGCGCGGGCGCGCTTGTTGTTGAACTGGGGCGTTGACTGCATTTGCACCGACCGAATAGATTTGATTGGCCCCGATTTCCCCAATGGTTAACCTCGGTTGACCGGCGTCGGCAGCGGCGCCTGAGGTACAGCAGGCGTGGTGCGATCGAACGGATTGCGCGGTTGGTTGCCATTTGGCAGCAGTTTTCCACCGTTCGGAGCAGTTTGCTGCAGTTGCTGCTGGTTGTTGTCAAACTGCTGCTGTTGTTGCAGGCGGCGCTGATCCAACTGCTGGTTATTTAGCATGCGCTGCTGCTGCGTTTGTTGATTGCGTTGGTTGAGAAACTGCTGTTGCGAGCTGAGTTCGGTAACCCCGTTGGCTGCACTAGCCAATCCGGACAGCAGCAACAGGCCGTAGAGCAGGTGATAAGTTTTCATGATGTTGACTCCTGTTTTCTATTAAGACTAACCCAGCGGTGAAAATTTGCCGAAAGTTTGTATTTTGAGCAGATGTAAACTGCCTTTTCGTCACCCCTTCTCCCGCCTTCCGTTACAATCGCCCTTTGTGAATTTTTAGGGTGGACCCATCGTGCTGCTTCTGGTGATTACTACCATTTTGTGGGCGTTCTCTTTTAGCCTGATTGGCGAATATCTGGCGGGCCAGGTCGACAGCTGGTTCTCGGTGCTGATGCGTATTGGCCTGGCGGCATTGGTGTTTCTACCTTTTCTGCGTTGGCGCAATATCAGACTGAAAGTGATCCTGATGTACATGCTGGTGGGGGCTTGCCAGCTCGGTATCATGTACCTGTTCAGCTTCCGTGCTTACATGTACCTGACGGTGCCGGAATTCCTGCTGTTTACCGTGCTGACGCCGCTGTATGTCACGCTGATTTATGACCTGATCAGTGGGCAGCGCTTGCGCTGGAGTTACGTATTCAGTGCGTTGCTGGCCGTTTTGGGGGCGGCGATCATCCGTTACCACCAGCTTAGCGAGCATTTCTGGTTGGGGCTGCTGCTGGTGCAGGCGGCGAATATCAGCTTCGCCATTGGCATGGTCGGTTACAAGCGTCTGATGGAAGTGCATCCGTTGCCACAGCACACCGCGTTTTCCTGGTTCTATCTGGGGGCGTTGGTGGTGGCGGTGGTGGCCTGGTGCCTGTGGGGCAATCCGCAACAGTTGCCGACCACCAATCTGCAATGGGGCATTCTGGTGTGGCTGGGCGTAGTAGCTTCCGGGCTGGGCTATTTCATGTGGAACTACGGCGCTACGCAGGTGGATGCCGGCACGCTGGGCATCATGAATAACATGCATGTGCCTGCCGGGCTGCTGGTGAATCTGGCCATCTGGCAGCAACAGCCGCACTGGCCAAGTTTTATTATCGGTGGGGCGGTGATTGTGGCTTCGCTGTGGGTGCATCGCCGTTGGGTGGTACCCAAAATAATCAGTAAATAAACCGGGCAGCCCAAGCGCAGACAGCCCTGGTCGTCAGGGCTGTGAGGCCAGCGGTTTGACGCTGGCAACGCCGGCGCTTGGGCGTGCAGCGTCACGGACGAACGGCAGATGATTGCAGGCGTGCTGGCGTGCCGAACGGATAAAGGCTTCGGTGACCGCCTGGCGCTGCTCACCATCGCGAACAGCGGCATACAGACGGCTCCACAGACCATCGCCGAGGGTTTTGGTCACCACTAAACCTTGGCGCTCAAAACTCTCCACCACCCAATGCGGTAACGCCGCAATCCCCATCCGCGCCGACACCATCTGGATCAACAGCAGAGTGTTATCGACGTTTTTCAGCGCCGGGCTGATGCCCGCTGGCTGCAGGAAATGACGCCAGATATCCAGCCGTTGACGCTGTACCGGATAAATCATCAGCGTCTCATCGATCAAATCTTCAGGTTCAATGTGCAGCTTGCTGGCCAACGGATGATCCGGCGCCAACACCAGCCGCACTTCAAAATCAAACATCGGTGAATAATGCAGACCGCTGCGCGGCAGAATATCGGAGGTCAGCACCAGATCCAGCTCGCCTTGCTGTAAGGCCGGTTGTGGATCAAAGGTAACGCCGGACTTAAAGTCCATCACCACCTGTGGCCAACTCTGACGAAAGTTATCCAGCGCCGGTGTCAGCCACTGAATACAGCTGTGGCATTCAATGGCGATGCGTAGCGTGGCCTGATGCGGTTCGTGGCACGTTTGCAACGCCTGCTGAATTTGCGGCAGAACCTGCTCCGCCAGCTGTAACAGGATCTCTCCCTGCGCGGTAAAGCGCAGCGGTTGGCTTTTACGAACGAACAATTTGAAACCCAGGCGCTGCTCCAGATCGCTGAACTGATGCGAAAGAGCAGACTGCGTCTGGTGGAGTTGAGCAGCCGCGGCCGCCAGCGAACCGGTATTGCGCAGAGCCTGCAGCGTCCGTAAGTGTTTCAGTTCGATCATGAGAGTCCTTCACAGTGACAGTGAATAAATTGCGCTTGTGGTTAATACAGTACCTGCGGATTATGGATGTGTAAACATCTGGACGGCTAAATGGGGAATATGACGATGGCAATTCTAAATCACACTCTGGGTTTTCCTCGCGTTGGGCTACGACGTGAACTGAAAAAAGCTCAGGAAAGCTACTGGGCAGGTAACTCAACGCAGGAAGAACTGTTGGCCGTTGGCCGCGAGCTGCGTGCTCGCCATTGGCAACAGCAACAACAGGCCGGGGTGGATTTGGTGCCGGTCGGCGATTTCGCTTGGTACGATCATGTCTTGACCACCAGTCTGCTGCTCGGCAACGTGCCGGCGCGTCATCAAAATGCGGACGGCACAATCGATCTCGATACACTGTTCCGACTGGGTCGTGGCCGAGCACCGACCGGTGAACCGGCGGCAGCGGCGGAAATGACCAAATGGTTTAACACCAACTACCACTATATGGTGCCTGAATTCCACAAGGGCCAGCAGTTCAAACTGGGCTGGACCCAATTGCTGGACGAGGTTGACGAAGCGCTGGCGTTGGGTCACAAAATCAAGCCTGTGCTGCTGGGGCCGGTTACTTACCTGTGGCTGGGCAAAGTGAAGGGTGAGCAATTTGATCGCCTGTCGCTGCTGAGCGATATCCTGCCGGTTTATCAGCAGGTGCTGGCCGAATTGGCGAAACGCGGCGTTGAATGGGTTCAGATCGACGAGCCTGCGCTGGTGCTGGAATTGCCACAGGCGTGGCTGAATGCCTTCAAACCGGCTTATGACGCACTGCAAGGCCAGGTAAAGCTGCTGTTGACCACCTATTTTGACAGCGTTGGCCACAATCTTGACACCATCCGTGAGTTGTCTGTGCAAGGGCTGCACGTTGACCTGGTTGGCGGTCACGACGATATCGCGGTATTGAATAAAGCGCTGCCGAAAGAGTGGCTGCTGTCACTGGGGGTCATCAACGGTCGCAACGTCTGGCGCGCCGATCTGAGCAGCTGGTTCGAACGTTTGCAGCCATTGGTGGGCAGTCGCCCGCTGTGGATCGCGACTTCCTGTTCCCTGCTGCACAGCCCGATCGATCTGAGCGTGGAAACCCGACTGGACGAAGAAGTGAAGAGCTGGTTCGCCTTTGCCCTGCAAAAATGTGGCGAACTGGCGTTGCTGAGTGGGGCGTTGAACGCATCGGGTGCAGCAAAACAGGCTGAACTGGACGCCTACAGCGCGCCCATCCGTGCCCGTCGTCAGTCCAGCCGTGTGCATAACGCCCAGGTCGGCCAACGCCTGGCGGCTATTACCACGCAGGACAGCGAACGTCAGCGTCCTTACGCCGAGCGCGCTCAAACACAGCGTGAACGCTTTAACCTGCCGACCTGGCCGACCACCACTATTGGTTCATTCCCACAAACCACCGAAATTCGCGGCCTGCGTCTGGACTTCAAACAGGGGCGTTTGGATGGCAACAACTACCGCACCAGCATTAGCGAGCACATCAAACAGGCGATCGTTGAGCAAGAACGTCTGGGCCTGGACGTATTGGTGCACGGCGAAGCCGAGCGTAACGACATGGTCGAATACTTCGGTGAGAACCTCGACGGCTTCGTCTTCACCCAAAATGGCTGGGTACAGAGTTACGGTTCCCGCTGCGTAAAACCGCCGGTGATCATCGGCGATATTAGCAGGCCGCAAGCCATCACCGTAGAGTGGGCGAAGTATGCCCAGTCGCTGACCGACAAGCCGGTGAAGGGCATGTTGACCGGTCCGGTGACCATTCTTTGCTGGTCGTTCCCGCGTGAAGACGTGACTCGTGAAGTGATTGCCAAACAAATCGCCCTGGCGCTGCGTGACGAAGTGGAAGATCTGGAAAAAGCCGGTATTGGCATCATCCAGATTGACGAACCGGCACTGCGTGAAGGCCTGCCGCTGCGTCAATCCGATTGGGCCGCCTACCTGAATTGGGCGGTGGATGCGTTCAAATTGAATGCCGCCGTGGCGCAGGATGATACTCAGATCCACACCCACATGTGTTACTGCGAGTTCAACGACATCATGGATTCGATTGCGGCGCTGGATGCTGACGTGATCACCATCGAAACCTCGCGTTCCGATATGGATTTGCTGGAAGCCTTCAAAGAGTTCGAATATCCGAACGAAATCGGGCCGGGTGTGTATGACATCCACTCGCCAAACGTGCCAAGCGTGGAATGGATTGAAGCGCTGCTGCGTAAAGCCGCGCAGAACATCCCGGCAGAACGCCTGTGGGTTAACCCGGACTGTGGCCTGAAAACCCGTGGCTGGCCGGAAACCCGTCAGTCGCTGGCCAACATGGTGCTGGCAGCACAGCGCCTGCGCGAGCAGCAGGCCTGATTGTCACCCTTGGGCAAGGATGCTTTGCTGTGATTTGTGATTATTGTGGGCGCTTCGGCGCCCTTTTTCATATCGCAAACGGCTGCCTGGTCAGGCAGCCGTGAGGTGAGGTTTATTTCGCGCCCGGTACGCCGTGTTGGGCGAACCATGCCAGCATGCGTTGCCAACCGTCGGCGGCCGCTTCGGCATCATAGCTTGGCCGGTAGTCGGCATTGAAGGCATGGCCGGCGTCGGGATAGACCACGATCTCGGCATCGGCGTTGGCCGCCCGCAGTGCCTGACGCATGCTTTCCACCGTATCCTGCGGGATGCTGGTGTCCTTTCCGCCATATAACCCCAGCACCGGCGCAGAGAGTTGGGTCGCGACATCGATCGGTTGTTTTGGCGAGTTCAGGGTTTTTTCGCCCACCAGTTTACCGTACCAGGCGACGGCTGCTTTCAACTGCGGATTATGTGCCGCATACAGCCAGCTAATACGCCCACCCCAGCAGAAACCGGTAATCGCCAGCTTGCCTGCATCACCGCCGTGGCGCGTGGCCCAATGGGCGGCATGATCCAGATCTGCCAATACCTGGCGGTCCGGCACCTTGAGCACCAACTTTTGGAACAGCTCGCCGATGTCGGTGTAATCCCGGGCATCTCCCTGACGGAAATACAGCTCCGGTGCTATCGCCAGATAGCCCTGTTTGGCCAGGCGACGACAGACATCCTGAATGTGCTCATGCACGCCAAAAATCTCTTGTACCACCAGCACCACCGGGAAGGGGCCGCTGCTATCTGCAGGTTTGGCGATATAGGCCGGCAGATTGTCACCCTGCGAGGGAATAGTGGTTTCCCCGGCATGAATGCCTTGTTCATCGGTGAGAATGGTTGAAGCAGCCAAGGGTGTAACGGCCGGGGTGAATCCCCCCTGAGCCTGTTTTAATGTCATCACTTGATCGGTTTTCATTGCGGTCTCCGTGCAATCGAGAAAAGCGCTGAGATTAACTATAGGAAAGATTACCCGTTATTGGCTCCGGATGGAGCATTTTCGGCCAAGTCTATACCCGTCATCTTTCAAGTTGCAGCGTTGTTATCTGCACTCAGATATGTGGCCCGTCCATGGGCCACACCCCATCGGGGCCGCTGCAAGCAGCGTTCAAATCTGCTCCTGGCAGATTTGTCACCCCAGTTACTTACTTGAGTAAGCGCCTGGGGATGAGCGAGCTAGCCGCCTAGCTGCAACTTGAAAGCTATAGGGTATATAAAAACGAATAATTATCTGGTTGTAGCGCATTTTTGTTGCCTTTTTATCATGCTATTACGCATGTTGACCTGCATTAATACCATAAGGTGCGTTAGCTCCCTTTATTGTGGCTAAGTCACCGATAAAATAAGGTTATTTTCTGTGGCGGTGTCAATAGTTTCATCAGGAAATCAGCCTTGCGCTCAACAACGGCATTGAACAACGGCGGTGCATTTTGTCGACTAGACTTGGGGCATCTGAGATGACCATTGTAGCTTCTGGTTTTTTTTGTGACTTCAATCACAAAAGATATGTAGATTGCATTCTGTTTCTTTATTCATAGTGATGGTTGTCACGAAATTGAATGGCAATTTTCAGTAGAGTACTTTTTTGTTCCTCCCAATAAACATGATCCATGAGGAGTCTCGCATGTCCCAATCTGACGTTTTTCATCTCGGCCTCACTAAAAACGATTTACAAGGGGCCCAGCTTGCCATCGTTCCTGGCGATCCACAGCGCGTAGAGAAAATTGCCAAGCTGATGGAAAATCCGGTGCATCTGGCTTCCCATCGTGAATTTACTTCCTGGCGCGCAGAGCTGGACGGCAAGGCGGTGATCGTCTGCTCTACCGGCATCGGCGGCCCGTCTACCTCTATTGCCGTTGAAGAACTGGCGCAATTGGGGATCCGTACCTTCCTGCGTATCGGCACCACCGGTGCGATCCAGTCGAACATCAATGTTGGCGATGTCCTGGTCACCACCGCGGCGGTTCGCCTTGACGGTGCCAGCCTGCATTTCGCCCCGATGGAGTTCCCGGCCGTGGCCGACTTTGCCTGTACCACGGCACTGGTCGAAGCCGCCAAGGCTGCCGGTGCCACCACGCACATTGGCGTGACCGCCTCTTCCGATACCTTCTACCCTGGCCAGGAACGTTACGATACCTTCTCCGGCCGCGTTGTCAGCCGCTTCAAAGGCTCGATGGAAGAATGGCAGTCGATGGGCGTGATGAACTATGAAATGGAGTCCGCTACCTTGCTGACCATGTGTGCCAGCCAGGGCCTGCGTGCCGGTATGGTTGCCGGTGTGATTGTTAACCGCACCCAGCAGGAAATCCCGAACGCAGAAACTATGAAAAACACTGAAAGCAAAGCGGTGCAGATCGTAGTTGATGCGGCGCGCCGCCTGCTGTAATTATCTCGTAGTTCGACGGGGCGCCGACGCGGCCCGTTTCTCCATTCAGCCGTAATCTGTTACGGTTAATCTCATCAGCGCCATCTTTCTGGCCGCCTCTTTATCCGCTGAGCCCGGTTTTTCCGCTGCTCTCAGGTTGCGTTTTACAGACAATAACCACGAGGACGTCTATGACTGCCCAGATCCTGCTTCACCCTTCATTGGCGCCGCTTGATGGCGGCATTAACTTTCGCGATCTTGGCGGAAACAGTGTCGCCGACGGCCGCCGTATCAAGCGCGGTTTGTTGTTCCGGTCCGGTTCACTGGAGCGTCTGACCGAAGACGACTGCACCTTCCTGGCCGGTGTGCCGGTGCGTTCGGTACTCGATTACCGGGATGCCGATGAAGTTCAGGCCAAGCCAGACATCCTGTGGAGTGGTGCCGATTACCATCATTTCCCAGCCAACCCGTTGAGCAATGAAGTGAATGCCAATCTGGAAAAGTTGACCAGTGATACGTTGGCCGGCTTCGACGCTCAGGCTTTTATGCTGGAACTGTACCGTCGGTTGCCTTTCGGTAATGCGGCGTATAAACAGTTGGTCCAATTGCTGAGCAATGTCGATAACGGAGCCATCGTCCAGCACTGCGCGGTAGGTAAAGACCGCACCGGGATAGGATCGGCGCTGGTGTTGTTTGCTCTGGGAGCGGATGAGGCGACGGTAGTGGAAGATTACCTACTGACCGAAACCACGCTGGCGACCTTCCGCGAGCAGATGCTGGATCAATTGTCGATTCGCCTGAGCGCCCCGGCACTGGGGCAATTTACCTACGTGCTCAGCGCCCGTGAAGAATTCCTGATGACCGCCCTGAGCTGCATCCGTGACCAATACGGTTCAACCGATCGCTGGCTGGAAGCCGAGTACGGCCTGGGCCAAAATCAGCGTGAAGTGTTGCAGGCGTTTTACCTCGAGTAAACTGCACGGGTGTTTAGCCGGGGTTTAATCGGCCCCGGCCGGCATTGCGTATCCTTGGGACCATAAATCCCGCATCAGGAGCCCATATTGAGCCTCAATGACATTATCCACTGGGTCAGCGACACCGTGCGGCAGCATGAAGCCTGGGCCATCCCGATTATTTTCTTCCTGGCGTTCGGCGAATCGTTGGCGTTCCTGTCGCTGCTGTTGCCGGCCACGGTGATTTTGCTGGCGCTGGGAGCCTTGATCGGCGAAAGCGGCATTGCATTCTGGCCTATCTGGGCCGCTGCTGCTGCCGGGGCCTTTTTCGGCGACTGGCTCTCTTACTGGATTGGCTATCACTACCAAGACCGGGTGGCACATATGTGGCCCCTTTCCCGCAATCCACAGCTACTCACGCGTGGCCATGCGTTTTTTGAACGCTGGGGCGTACTGGGCATTTTCATCGGTCGCTTCTTCGGCCCGTTGCGTGCCGTGGTGCCGTTGGTCGGTGGCATTTGCGGCATGCCCCAACGTTATTTCCAGGTAGCGAATATTACTTCGGCGATGATCTGGGCGTTCGGCATGCTCGCGCCGGGGGCGTTTGGCATCAAGTGGTTAAGCCAGTGGTTTGGCTAGTTCTGGTCTGACTTGCGTAGCGTTTCGCAATTTTGCGCCGTCGAGGTAAAAACAGACTGGACATCCATACAGCATCCCCTTAACGTGACGGGCAACAGGCGCATAAAACGCCGGAACGATCAGGTGTAACAGGAGGCAGGGTGGATACCAGTTTGGTTTACGGTATGGGCGGGGTGGCAATTGGCCTGCTGCTGGGCTGGCTAATTGCCAGTCTGCGCGTGCAGCAGACGCATGCACAGCATGAAACCGAGCTACGTCTGCTGGAACAATCGCTGCAACAGGCGCAGCAGGAAACAGCAGCCCGGCAAGAAACGCTGCAGCGTAATGAACAACAAATGCGGCAAACCGATCTGGAACTGCGTAATTTGCACAGCCAGCTGGCTGCCGGGCACGAAAAACTTCAACAGCTCAATCACTGGCGCAACGAATGCGAGTTACTGAATCAGGAACTACGCGCCCAGCGTGAGGTTAACAGCGCTCAGGAGGCCGAGCTGCGTGAGGTGACTATCCGTCTGGAAGAAACCCGTATGGCGGCAGAAGAGAAACAGCGTCTGCTGATTAACAGTGAACAGCGCCTCACCACCCAATTTGAAAATTTGGCCAACCGCATTTTTGAACACAGCGGGCGCAAGGTTGACGAGCAGAATAAGCAAAGTCTGGACCGCCTGTTACTGCCGCTGCGTGAGCAACTTGATGGATTCCGCCGCCAGGTGCAGGACAGTTTTGGCCAGGAAGCGCGTGAACGCCATACGCTGACTCACGAAATACGTAACCTGCAGCAGCTCAATGCACAAATGGCGCGCGAGGCGATTAACCTCACCAAGGCCCTGAAAGGGGATAATAAAACTCAGGGTAACTGGGGTGAGGTGGTGTTAAGTCGGGTACTGGAGGCCTCCGGCCTGCGTGAAGGGCACGAATACGAAACCCAGGTCAATGTGCGGCTGGATCATCAGAGCCGTATGCAGCCCGACGTCATTGTTCGTTTGCCGCAGGGGAAGGACGTGGTCATCGATGCGAAAATGTCGCTGGTGGCCTATGAACGTTACTTCAACAGTGAAGATGAAGTGGAACGCGAGGCGGCGCTGAGTGAGCATATTGGCTCGCTGCGTGGCCATATCCGCCTGTTGGGCCGCAAGGATTACCAGCAGTTGCCCGGCTTGCGTTCGCTGGACTACGTACTGATGTTTATTCCGGTCGAGCCGGCTTTCCTGTTGGCCATTGACCGTGAACCGGAGCTGATCAGCGAAGCGCTCAAACACAATATCATGCTGGTCAGTCCGACCACCTTGCTGGTGGCGTTGCGTACCATCACCAACCTTTGGCGCTATGAGCATCAAAGCCAGAATGCCCAACGCATTGCCGACAGAGCGGCGCGGTTGTATGACAAAATGCGGCTGTTTGTTGACGACATGTCGGCGCTGGGGCAGAGCCTGGACAAGGCCCAGGGGAGTTATCGCCAGGCGATGAATAAACTGAGCGAAGGCCGTGGTAATCTTATTGGCCAGACCGAGGGGTTCCGCGCGTTGGGGGTTGAGGTGAAAAGACCGATTAACCCGCTGCTGGCTCAGCAGGCCAGTGCGCAGCATGATGAAGAATTCGAGACGGCGGGCCTTGATGAAGTTGACGCGTTGCCCGGGGCGGAAGACGACGACTCCGCAGAGGAACCCCGCTCCGCATCGCAGGCATGACAGCTGCGGCGAGGTGGGGTATTGCGTAGGGTTCTGGTACACTCATCCACACTAAATTGACTGAATAGCAGGCAGGACAATGGCAGATCAACCGCAGGAAACCACCGACTTCGGTTTTCGCACCGTAGCTAGAGACGAGAAGCAGGCCATGGTGGCAGACGTTTTTCATTCGGTAGCTGCAAAGTATGACGTGATGAACGACCTGATGTCGTTTGGTATCCACCGAATCTGGAAGCGTTTTACCATTGACTGCAGCGGCGTTCGCCGTGGGCAGCGGGTGTTGGATCTGGCCGGTGGTACCGGTGACCTGGCCGCCAAGTTCTCCCGCATGGTCGGCGAGCAGGGGCAGGTGGTACTGGCGGACATTAACGATTCCATGCTGAAGATGGGGCGCGAGAAGCTGCGTGACCGCGGCATTATTGGCAACGTCAACTATGTGCAGGCCAATGCCGAGGCGCTGCCGTTCCCGGATAACTATTTTGACTGCATTACCATTTCCTTCGGCCTGCGTAACGTGACCGACAAGGACAAAGCGCTGCGTTCCATGTTCCGCGTGCTTAAGCCGGGCGGCCGTTTGCTGGTGCTGGAGTTCTCCAAACCGCTGCTGGCGCCGTTAAGTAAAGCCTATGACGCTTACTCGTTCCACGTGCTGCCGAAAATCGGTGAGCTGGTGGTGAAGGATCCGGAAAGTTACCGCTATTTGGCTGAGTCGATCCGCATGCATCCCGATCAGGAAACCCTGAAAGGCATGATGGGGGCTGCCGGCTTTGACAACGTGACCTATTTTAACCTGACCGGCGGTATTGTGGCCCTGCATCGCGGCTTCAAGTTCTGATATGGACATGCCGATGCTGTTAACCCCGTTGTTGACCGGCGTGCTGGAAACATCGCTCAATAGCCTGTTGTTCCGCGATCGCAGCATGAAAGCCGCCCGTTTGCGCCTGGCAGGTAAGGTCTTGCGTATTGAATTGCAAGAGCTTTCCTCACCGCTGGTGTTGCTGTTCAGTGAGCAGCGTGTTGATGTGCTTGGTCAGTCTGAAGATACCGCCGACTGCACGGTGCGCAGCTGCATCTCGGTGTTGCTGAAGCTGCGGGATCGCCAGCAACTTTCGCCATTGATGCGTAGCGGTGAGCTGATCGTCGAAGGGGATATTCAGGTGGTTCAGCAACTGGTTGGGCTGCTCGATCTGGCAGAGTGGGATCCGGCTGAATGGTTGGCCCCCTACATCGGTGATATTGCCGCGCAGGGTATTACGCAGGTGCTCGGTAAGGGCGCGAACCTGCTGAAGACCGGCTTCCAGCGTCAACAGCATTATGTAGCGGAAACGCTGACGGAAGAGTGGCGCGTGGCACCAGGCCCACTGGAAGTTGTGTGGTTCAACGAGGAAGTTGATGCCACCGTTCGCAACCTCGAAGCGCTGATTGCTCGCATGGACAAGTTGGAGGGTAAACGATGACCCCTGGCGAACTACGCCGCCTGTATTTGATCGTCCGCGTTTTTCTCAGCTATGGCCTGGATGAATTGATCCCCCAGATGCGCTTGACGTTGCCGCTGCGCGTGGGGCGCCGTCTGCTGTTCTGGATGCCAAACCGCCATGCGGATAAACCTCTGGGTGAGCGTCTGCGTTTGGCCTTGCAGGAGCTGGGTCCGGTATGGATCAAGTTTGGGCAGATGATGTCTACCCGCCGCGACCTGTTCCCACCACAGATTGCCGATCAACTGACTTTGCTGCAGGACCGGGTTGCCCCCTTCGATGGTGCACTGGCGCGCAAGCATATTGAGTTGGCGATGGGCGGCCCGCTGGAAACCTGGTTTGATGATTTTGACCAGCAGGCGCTGGCTTCGGCATCGATAGCTCAGGTGCATACCGCACGGCTAAAAACGACCGGGCAGGAAGTGGTTCTGAAGGTGATTCGGCCCGATATCCGGCCGATCATCAGGGCTGACGTCCGCCTGATGTATCGTTTGGCGGCCTGGGTGCCAAAGCTGCTGCCGGATGGTCGCCGTCTGCGTCCGCGTGAAGTAGTGCGCGAATATGAAAAGACCTTGCTGGATGAGTTGAACCTGCTGCGTGAAGCGGCCAACGCCATCCAGCTGCGCCGTAATTTCGACGGTAGCCCGATGCTGTACGTGCCGGAGGTTTATTCCGATTACTGCCGCGAAAGCGTGTTGGTGATGGAGCGCATCTACGGAATTCCGGTTTCGGATATCCCAACGCTGGAAAAGCAGGGCACCAACATGAAACTGTTGGCCGAACGCGGGGTTCAGGTGTTCTTCACCCAGGTCTTCCGCGACAGTTTCTTCCATGCAGACATGCATCCCGGTAATATTTTTGTCAGCTATGAGCATCCTGAAGATCCCTGCTATATCGGCATTGACTGCGGTATTGTCGGCTCGTTGAACAAAGACGATAAACGCTATCTGGCGGAAAACTTTATTGCCTTCTTCAATCGCGACTATCGCAAGGTTGCAGAGCTGCACGTTGATTCTGGCTGGGTGCCGCGCGACACCAACGTGGAAGATTTCGAATTCGCTATTCGCACGGTGTGTGAGCCGATTTTCGAAAAGCCACTGTCGGAAATTTCGTTCGGCAACGTGCTGATGAACCTGTTCAATACCGCACGCCGTTTCAATATGGAAGTGCAGCCCCAACTGGTGTTATTGCAGAAGACCTTGCTGTATGTTGAAGGTCTGGGCCGGCAGCTCTATCCACAGCTGGATTTGTGGACCACTGCGAAGCCGTTCCTGGAAAGTTGGATGCGTGATCAGGTCGGTATACCAGCAGTGCTCCGCGCACTGAAAGAAAAAGCGCCGTTTTGGGCCGAGAAACTGCCCGAACTGCCCGAATTATTTTACGACAGCCTGCAGCAGCATAAACTGTTGCAACAAAGCGTTGATAAGCTGACCAATCAGATGCAGGCCCAGCGCGTTCGTCAGGGACAATCGCGTTATTTGTTCGGCGTTGGCGCTACACTGTTAGTAAGCGGTACGATTTTGCTGTTGGGGGATGTTGAAGTGTTCCCTGCGTGGCTGATAACGGCCGGCATCGTATCCTGGGTGATTGGCTGGAAGCGAACCACCTGAATTGATTCGAAACTCTGGTAAAATCTGCCGTATAATGCGACGGATTTTGAAAAAAACCTGTAAAAATAGAGGTAATTGCAATGGGCGGTATTAGTATTACGCAATTGTTGATCATCGCAGTGATCGTGGTGCTGCTGTTTGGTACCAAAAAGCTCCGTACGCTGGGCTCTGATCTCGGTGCATCAATCAAAGGTTTCAAAAAGGCGATCGGCGATGAAAATACGCCGCCGACCAACACGGCTGAGAAAAGCAGCCTGGATGACGCTGACTTCACGGCCAAGCCTATTACCGATAAGCAGCCGGAAGTGAAAACGGAAGAGTCGAAGAACAAAGAGCAGGTATAAACCGTGTTTGACATTGGGTTTAGTGAACTGTTGCTGGTTCTGGTTATCGGCCTGGTGGTACTCGGACCGGAACGGTTGCCGGTTGCGGTAAGAACAGTTTCGGGCTGGATCCGCGCGCTGCGAGCGCTGGCGGCTTCGGTGCAGAACGAACTTTCTCAGGAACTAAAACTGCAGGAACTGCAGGATAGCCTGAAAAAGGTAGAGAAGGCGGGCATGCAGAATTTGTCGCCGGAGCTGAAGGCGTCAATGGATGAGCTGAAAGACGCGGCGGAATCGCTGAAACGTTCTTATCAGGGCGGCAGTGACGATAAAACCGAACCTGCGCACACCATCCATAACCCTCTGGTCACCGATCCTGAAGCCATTCATGACGGTGTGACGCCGGCAGAGGCTGCGGCTGTGGCATCGTCCCCGGCTGCCGTGCCGGAGCCGGTGGTTGCGGTAACGCCGCCGGCTGCACAACCCGTGGTCGAGCCGGTTAAACAACCGGTCGCGTCGGCCGTTCAGGCAACCTCAGAACCTGTTGTGGATAAAACCCCAGCGTCTCACCAACCTAGTGGCGATCGTTAAAACATGGCTGTTGAAGATACCCAACCCCTTATCAGTCATCTGATAGAACTGCGTAAGCGGCTGTTAAACTCGATTATCAGCATACTGGCGATCTTCCTGGTGCTGGTTTTTTTCGCCAATGACATTTATCAACTGGTGTCTGCACCGCTGATCAAGCAGTTGCCTGCCGGGGCGAGCATGATCGCCACCGACGTGGCTTCACCGTTCTTTACTCCGATCAAGCTGACCATGATCGTCTCGGTGTTTGTGTCTGCACCGGTGATCCTGTATCAGGTGTGGTCGTTTATCGCACCGGCGTTATACAAGCATGAACGCCGTCTGATGATGCCTTTACTGGTCTCCAGCAGCCTGCTGTTTTATCTCGGCATGGCGTTTGCCTACTTTATCGTGTTCCCGTTGGCGTTCGGTTTTTTTGCCAAGACCGCGCCTGCCGGGGTGATGATTGCCACCGACATCAATAACTACCTCGATTTCGTCATGGCGCTGTTTATGGCGTTCGGCGTGGCCTTTGAGGTACCGGTTGCCATTATTCTGCTGTGCTGGAGTGGCGTCACTTCACCGGAAGACCTGAAAAAGAAACGACCTTACGTGCTGGTTGGCGCTTTCGTGGTTGGTATGCTGTTGACCCCGCCGGATGTGTTCTCTCAGACTCTGTTGGCGATCCCGATGTACCTGTTGTTTGAAGTGGGCGTTTTCTTTGCCCGTTTCTACACGGGTAAGCGTCGCGCGCAGCCGGAAGAAGAAGATGAGGGCGATGAACCCCCGGCACCTTAAAAATTAGTATGTCGCAAGCCGCCCGATGGGCGGCTTTAGGTTGCTGACAAAGCAGGAAAAAGCGTGGTTTTTCCTGCTTTGTGGTGAGCAGCCGAAAATCAATAAATTGATTTTCCTGATTTTTATTTATCGGCCTCGACTCGCTCTGGGCAGGAATGAGGTTTGTCATCAGTCTGAAGCCGCCCGATGGGCGGCTTTTACTTTGGGAACATCATGTTTGATATCGGCGTCAATCTCACCAGCTCACAATTTGCCAAAGACCGTCCGGCGGTGGTGGAGCGCGCCCGTGCTGCAGGTGTAACAGGGCTGCTGATTACTGGTACCGATCTGCCGGAAAGCCTGGCTGCCAGTGAACTGGCGCAACAGCATGCGGGTTTTTGCTGGTCCACTGTCGGCGTACATCCTCACCATGCTAGCGGTTGGGACCATCGGGCCGCAGACCAAATCCGCGAGTTAGCCTCTTTGACGCAGGTCGCGGCTATTGGTGAATGCGGGCTGGATTTCAACCGTAACTTTTCTACCCCGAAGCAGCAGGAAGCGGCATTCAGCGCGCAGTTGGCGCTGGCAGCAGAGCTGTCGATGCCGGTTTTTCTTCATTGCCGTGATGCACACGCACGATTTGCCGCGCTGCTGACCCCTTGGTTGGATAAACTGCCCGCGGCCGTGGTCCACTGTTTTACCGGCACTGCCGAAGAATTGGAAAACTGCCTGTCGTTAGGCCTGTCGGTGGGTATTACCGGTTGGGTCTGCGATGAGCGGCGTGGCCTGGAATTGCGTGCGTTGCTGCCGCAGATCCCGGCGGACCGTCTGTTGCTGGAAACCGACGCCCCCTATCTGTTGCCCCGGGATTTACTTCCGAAACCCGCATCTCGCCGCAACGAACCCTGTTTTTTGCCTCATATCGTCCGGCAGGTGGCTGCCTGGCGGCAAGAAGATCCCGAATGGCTGGGGCGAAAAATCGATGAGAACGCCCGCCGGCTATTCCGGCTGGAATGAGTTAGGAGAAAACTATGAGCTATGCATTTCCGGGCACCTTCCCAGGTCGCCGTATGCGCCGCGTGCGCCGTCATGATTTCAGTCGTCGCCTGGTGGCGGAGAACCAACTGACGGTTAACGACCTGATCTACCCAGTATTTGTCATGGAAGGCAGTAACCGCCAAGAAGCCGTGGCATCGATGCCTGGCGTATCGCGTATGAGCATCGACCTGCTGGTTAAAGAAGCGGAAGCCATTGCCAAGCTGGGCGTGCCGGTGATCTCCCTGTTCCCGGTCATTGAGCCGGGCCTCAAGTCACTGCACGCAGAAGAAGCTTATAACCCGGACGGCCTGGTGCAGCGCACAGTACGTGCGTTGAAAGACGCGGTGCCAGAGCTGGGTATTTTGACTGATGTGGCGCTCGACCCTTACACCACCCACGGTCAGGACGGCATCATTGACGAGCAAGGTTATGTGATTAACGACATCACCAAAGAGATTTTAGTACGCCAGGCACTGTCCCATGCTGAAGCCGGTGCAGAAATCGTGGCACCAAGTGACATGATGGATGGCCGAATTGGTGCGATCCGCGATCAACTGGAACATCAGGGCCTGATTAACACTCAGATCATGGCTTACTCAGCCAAATATGCGTCTTGCTACTATGGCCCGTTCCGGGATGCGCTCGGTTCCAGCGGTAATCTGAAAGGTGGCAATAAGAAAACCTACCAGATGGACCCTGCCAACAGCGACGAAGCGCTACAGGAAATTGCGCAGGATCTGCAGGAAGGTGCAGATATGGTAATGGTGAAGCCGGGCATGCCGTATCTGGACGTGGTACGCCGGGTGAAAGACACCTTCGGTGTGCCGACCTTCGCCTATCAGGTGTCTGGTGAATATGCGATGCACATGGCGGCGATTCAAAACGGTTGGTTGCAGGAACAACCGGCGGTGATGGAGTCGTTGATGTGCTTCAAGCGTGCCGGTGCGGATGGCGTGCTGACCTACTTCGCCAAGCGGGTAGCTCAGTGGATGCATGACGACGCAATGCAGCGCTAAGGCGCGAGTATCCAATAAAAAAGGCGCCTTGGGCGCCTTTTAGGTTGCTGACAAAGCAGGAAAAAGCGTGGTTTCTCCTGATTTTTGTTTATCGGCCTCTACTTGCTCTGGGCAGGAATGAGGTTTGTCATCAGTCTGAAAGGCGCCTTGGGCGCCTTTTTTACATTACAGCTTTTGGAACTGTCGGTTGTCCACGCTTTGGCTGACCTGTTTGTTGATCAGGTTGAGCAACAGCATTGAGCGCGCTTCGCCGTCCGGCTCGGTGTAAATCGCCTGCAGCCCTTCGAACACCCCATCGACGATCAACACACTATCGCCAGGTTGCGGCGTTTCCGGATCGACATAGGTTTCGCAGGTATGAGTCTGCAACTCTTCGATGACCTTCTGCGGGATAGTGGCCGGTGTCGAACCAAAGCGCACGAAGTGGCTGACACCACGTGTTGCACTGATGGTGGTGGTATGGATACGCTCCGGATCGAATTCCACAAATAGATAGTTGGGGAACAGGGGTTCGCTGACCGCGATGCGTTTGCCGCGAACGATCTTTTCCAGCGTAATGATCGGGCTCAGGCAGTTCACTTCCTGCCGCTCGAGATGTTCCTGCGCCCGTAAGAGCTGGCCGCGTTTGCAATACAATAGATACCAGGATTCCATAATTTCACATGCCTTTCTGTCAGCCGGTAAGCATATCAAAAGCCATTACGGATACATAGTGATGCAGGTTTCAGCATGTAACAGCCGCTATCTGCATGAATCTTTTGCAATTAGCGAGGGGTCACACACTTATCCGCACGGCTTGGGTATAACAGAGGGCTAAAAATTTGCTACCGTCGCAGTATGCCTCGGGGCGCTGTCGCCTGATGTGACGGCATTCATCGTTTTTGATTGAGGGGGAGAAATGGAGTTATTTCTGTTAAGCAACGGTAAACTGTCCGGTGAGAGTGAGCTGCTGGGCTATGCCAAGAGCCACCTGTTGGCGATGATCGCGCGCCGCAGTATCACGTCCGCCGTCTTTATCCCATATGCCATGATCCGCGGTGATTACGATCAGCGTGCGCAGGAGCTGGCGCAAACGTTGGGTATCAAGGTCACCAGCATTCACCATGCCGAATCCCCGGCTGCGGCAATTGAACAGGCGGAATGTATCCTGGTCAGCGGCGGCAATACCTGGATGCTGAACCAAATGCTGCATGAGAAAGGCCTGATTGTCCCGATCCAGCGGGCTGTTCGTGAACGTAGCGTCCCCTATATTGGCTGGAGCGCCGGTTGTAACGTGGCTACGCCAAGTATCCGTACCACCAATGACATGCCGGTACGCAACAGCGTGGTGTTGCCGGCGTTGAGCCTGTTCCCGGTGCAGATTAACCCGCACTACATTGACGCCCATATCAGCGGTCACATGGGCGAAACCCGTGATGAGCGCCTGGCGGAGTTCTGCGCGGTTAATCCGAGCGAATCTGTGGTGGCGCTGCGCGAGGGCAGCATGTTGCATGTTGAGGGCAATGAATTACGTTATTTCAGTGCCAGAGACCAGGGCTTCAAGGTGTTCCGCCAAGGCGCAGAGACCCATGAGTACCAGGATACGCAGGCATTACGCCCGCTGGTGCCGTTCACGTGTCACTGAGTGCTGGTGAGGTCTTTACCGGTGTTTAACAAAAGTGCAGCAACAACCGTGAAGAGGGCTTATAATATCCTCCTCACTGGCCGTTATAATGATCAGCATGAAATACCGTGACTTACGCGATTTCCTCTCGTTGCTGGAAAAGAGAGGCGAACTAAAACGCATTAGCCAGCCGATTGATCCCTATCTGGAAATGACAGAAATTGCCGATCGTACTTTACGTGCGGGCGGCCCGGCATTGCTGTTCGAAAACCCGAAAGGGTACGACATGCCAGTGCTGTGCAATCTGTTCGGTACTCCTGGTCGTGTAGCGATGGGGATGGGCCAGGAGGATGTCAGCTCGTTGCGCGAGGTCGGCAAGTTGCTGGCGTTCCTGAAAGAGCCGGAGCCACCAAAGGGCTTTCGCGATCTGTTCGATAAACTGCCGAAGTTCAAGCAAGTGCTGAACATGCCGACCAAGGTATTGGGTTCAGCGCCTTGTCAGGAGCAGGTATGGCAGGGTGATGACGTCGATCTCAGCCGTATTCCGGTGATGCACTGCTGGCCGGAAGATGCCGCACCGCTGATCACCTGGGGCCTGACCGTGACCCGTGGGCCGCAAAAAGAGCGGCAGAACCTGGGTATTTATCGTCAACAGGTGCTGAGTAAGAATAAAGTCATCATGCGTTGGCTGTCGCACCGCGGCGGCGCGCTGGATTATCTTGAATGGTGCCAGGCGCACCCCGGTGAGCGTTTCCCGGTTGCGGTTGCGCTGGGCGCGGATCCCGCCACCATTCTCGGTGCGGTCACGCCAGTGCCGGATACCCTGTCTGAATATGCCTTTGCCGGGCTGTTGCGCGGCAACAAAACCGAAGTGGTCAAGTGTATCTCCTGCGATCTGGAAGTGCCCGCCAGCGCGGAAATCGTGTTGGAAGGCTATATCGAACCGGGTGAAATGGCGCCTGAAGGCCCGTATGGCGATCACACCGGTTACTACAACGAAATTGACCACTTCCCGGTATTCACCATCACCCATATCACCCAGCGTCGTGATGCCATTTATCACTCGACCTATACCGGCCGTCCACCGGATGAGCCTGCGGTGTTAGGCGTGGCGCTGAATGAAGTTTTCGTTCCTATCTTGCAAAAGCAGTTCCCGGAAATTGTCGATTTCTACCTGCCGCCTGAGGGGTGCTCTTATCGCCTGGCGGTGGTGACTATCAAGAAACAGTATGCTGGTCATGCCAAACGCGTAATGATGGGGGTCTGGTCGTTCCTGCGTCAGTTTATGTACACCAAATTTGTTATCGTCTGCGACGATGACGTCAACGCACGCGACTGGAATGATGTGATTTGGGCGATCACCACCCGAATGGATCCGGCAAGGGATACTGTTTTGGTGGAGAATACGCCGATCGATTATTTGGACTTCGCCTCACCGGTTTCCGGTTTGGGTTCGAAGATGGGGCTGGATGCCACCAATAAATGGCCGGGTGAAACCCAGCGCGAATGGGGCCGTCCGATTCAGATGGATGAAAAGGTGCGTGCGCGCGTCGATGAAATCTGGGATGAGCTCGCAATTTTCAGTGACAGAGAACCGACATTATAATATACCCAAAATAATTGGAGTTGCATTGAGGCGGCAACGCAGCGAATCCCAAGAGCTTACTTGAGTAAGTGACTGGGATAAGCGAGGAAAGCCAACAAAATGCAGCTTCAAGTATGAAGGGTATGACAGGTTCTGTTCTCAGTTTTGCATTGATGACCCGACAGAGGGAACGCATGACAATATTGAGCTGTAAAGTGACCTCCGTAGAGGCCATTACCGATACGGTTTATCGGGTACGCTTGGTGCCTGAGGCACCGTTTTCTTTCAAGGCAGGACAGTATCTGATGGTCGTGATGGATGAGCGTGACAAGCGTCCGTTCTCACTGGCCTCCATTCCGTCAGACCAGGATTACATTGAGCTACATATTGGCGCTTCGGAGCTGAATCTGTACGCCATGGCGGTGATGGGTCGCATTCTGAAAGAGCGGGCGATTACCGTTGATATCCCGCACGGTGACGCCTGGTTGCGTGAAGAAGGCAGCCGTCCGCTGGTGTTGATCGCCGGTGGCACAGGTTTCTCCTACGCGCGCTCGATTCTGTTGGCCGCACTGGAGCAGCAGCCGGAACGCGATATTTCCATCTATTGGGGCGGACGCGAGCTGAAGCACCTGTATGACTTGAGCGAGCTGGAAGCGCTGTCGTTGCGGCATCCAAATCTGAAAGTCATACCGGTAGTTGAACAGCCGGAAGAGGAGTGGCGTGGCCGTAGTGGCACGGTGCTCAGCGCGGTGCTGCAAGATTTCGGGACGCTGGCAGAGCACGACATTTATATTGCCGGTCGCTTCGAGATGGCAAAAATCGCTCGCGAACGTTTCTGTGCCGAACGTGGCGCGCTGGAAGCGCATATGTTTGGCGACGCCTTCTCGTTTATCTGAGGCGCGAAGCAGTAGCAAACGGGGTGGCCAATGGCTGCCCCTTTTTATTGGGGGCGTCAGAAGAATTCAGACGTAAAAAACCCGCCCCTGACAGGCGGGAAGTACGGCAACTAAACTTGGTGGAATGCTGCGGTTTGAAGTGTTGACGCAGTCATCCCTAATAGACACAGCTAAACGCGTTCAAAAACGGTGGCAATCCCCTGACCCAGACCGATACACATGGTCGCCAGACCAAACTGTACGTTGCGGCGTTCCATATTGTTCAGCAGGGTAGTCGAGATACGCGAGCCCGAGCAGCCTAATGGGTGGCCCAGAGCAATGGCACCGCCGTTCAGGTTGATTTTGTCGTCGATGCTGTCCAACAGTCCCAAATCCTTGATGCACGGCAGTGACTGGGCGGCAAAGGCTTCATTCAGTTCAAACAGGTCGATGTCCTGCACGCTCAGTCCGGCACGTTTGAGCGCCAATTTGCTGGCAGGCACCGGGCCGTAGCCCATGATGGAAGGATCGCAACCGACTACCGCCATTGAACGAATGCGGGCGCGGGCTTTCAGGCCAAGCGCTTTGGCGCGTGATTCACTCATCAACAGCATGGCAGACGCACCATCGGACAACGCTGAAGAAGTGCCGGCGGTCACGGTCCCGTTGACCGGATCGAAGGCCGGGCGCAGCGCTGCAAGACTGGCGACGGTGGTTTCCGGACGGATCACTTCGTCAAAGTCATAACGAGTCAGCACGCCGTCGGCATCGTGGCCGGTGGTTGGGATGATTTCATTCTTGAAATAGCCGGCCAGGGTGGCGGCATGCGCGCGTTGGTGCGAGCGTGCTGCGAACTCATCCTGCATCTGGCGGCTGATATTGTGCATCTTGGCCAGCATCTCGGCGGTCAGCCCCATCATACCGGCGGCTTTTGCCACGCTGCGACTCAGACCCGGGTGGAAATCCACACCGTGATTCATCGGTACGTGGCCCATATGTTCTACGCCACCAATCAGGCTGACGTGTGCATCGCCGACCATAATGGCGCGTGCGGCGTCGTGTAGTGCCTGCATGGATGAGCCGCACAGTCGGTTGACGGTGACCGCCGGGACACTGTGTGGGATCTCAGCCAGCAGCGAAGCGTTACGGGCAATGTTAAAGCCCTGCTCCAGCGTTTGCTGCACGCAACCCCAGTAAATGTCGTCAATTTCGGCGGCATCCAGTGACGGATTACGGCTCAGTACGGCACGCATCAGATGAGCGGAAAGATCTTCAGCACGTACCTGGCGGAAGGCGCCGCCCTTGGAGCGGCCCATCGGCGTGCGTACGGCATCAACAATAACTACGTTTTCCATCTTTATGACCTCATGCCGGTTGGCCAGTGGAGACATCGGACAGCGGCGCTGCCACCGGGTAGTAGCTTTCATTATGTTCAGCTTTGGCACGCAGGCCGGCAGGCACCTGATACAGGGCGCCAAGATGCGCATAACGCTGGGCCAGTTCAACATAATTGGCGGTGCCAAGCGTATCCAGGTAGCGGAACGCCCCGCCGTGGAACGGAGGGAAACCGATGCCGTAAACCAGCGCCATATCGGCTTCGGCCGGGCTGGCAATAATGTTTTCTTCCAGGCAGCGCACCACTTCGTTAATCATCGGGATCATCATGCGGGTGATAATTTCTTCGTCGCTGATGGTCTGACGCGGTTGGCTGACTTCGGCCAGCAGCACATCGGTCTGCTCATCGTTATCTTTACGTGGCTTGCCTTTGTTGTCCTGGCTGTAACGATAGAAGCCCAACTGATTTTTCTGACCAAAACGCTGGTTATCGAACATCACGTCGATAGCGTCGCGGTAATCTTTGCTCATGCGCTCAGGGAAGCCGGTCGCCATCACCGCCTGGGCGTGGTGCGCGGTATCAATCCCCACAACGTCGAGCAGATAAGCTGGGCCCATTGGCCAACCAAACTGTTTTTCCATCACTTTGTCGATCTGGCGGAAGTCCGCACCGTCGCGCAGTAGCATGCTGAAACCGGCAAAATACGGGAACAGCACACGGTTGACGAAGAACCCTGGGCAGTCGTTAACCACAATCGGCGTTTTACCCATACGGCTGGCATAGGCCACCACGGCGGCGATGGTGCTGTCGCTGGTCTGCTCACCACGGATGATTTCCACCAGTGGCATGCGATGTACCGGGTTAAAGAAGTGCATGCCGCAGAAGTTCTGTGGGCGTTTGAGCGATTTGGCCAGGTGATTAATAGGAATGGTCGAGGTATTGGACGCCAGTACGGTATCTTCACCGATCAAGCCTTCCACTTCGGACAGTACTGCCGCCTTAATCTTTGGATTTTCGACCACGGCTTCGACGATCACCTGAGCGCGCTCGATACCGGCGTAATCAAGCCGGGGTTGAATGGTCGACAGCACTTGGGCCATTTTCATGCCATCGAGCTTGCCGCGTTCCAACTGCTTGTTCAGCAGCTTGGCGGCTTCGTTCATACCGAGCGTCAGGGACTTGTCGCTGATGTCTTTCATGACAACCGGCACGCCTTTTAGTGCCGACTGGTAGGCGATACCGCCACCCATGATACCGGCACCCAACACGGCAGCCTGCTTCGGTGCTTCGACACCTTTTGCCAGCTTCTTCGCCTGACCTTTCACAAATTGGTCATTAAGGAAGATGCCAACCAGCGCGCGGGCCTCTTTGGAGCGGGCCAACGGCACAAAGCTGGCGCTTTCCAGTTTCAGCGCTTCATCACGGCCCAGCTTGGCTGCGGCCTCAATGGTTTTGACTGCGGTCATTGGCGCCGGATAGTGTTTCCCGGCCGTTTGCATCACCATGCCTTTGGCGGTGGTGAAGCTCATGGCCGCTTCAATTGGGCTGAGTTTCAACGGCTCGAGCTTTGGCTGGCGATAGGCGCGCCAGTCCAATTTGCCCTCAATCGCCTGTTGCAGCATGTTCAGCGCAGCATCCACCAACTTCTCCGGTGCAACTACCGCATCCACCAGGCCAACCTTCAATGCATCTTTGGCACTGACGTCCTTACCGACGGCGATAATTTCCAGTGCGCTGTCGTTACCCAACAGGCGTGGCAAGCGAACCGAGCCGCCGAAGCCGGGCATAATACCCAGTTTGGTTTCCGGCAGGCCGATACGCGCATCCGGAGATGCAACGCGGAAGTCGGTCGCCAGAACACATTCGCAGCCACCGCCGAGCGCATAGCCGTTAATGGCCGAAATGGTTGGCACCGGCAAATCTTCCAGCCGGTTAAAGATCGCATTGGCGAAGTTCAGCCACTGCTGCAGCTTTTCAGCCGGGGCAGCAAACAGCGAAAGGAATTCGGTGATGTCGGCGCCGACAATAAAGGCGGCCTTGGTAGAACGCAGCAGCAGGCCTTTTAACTCGGTCTGCTTTTCCAGCACCGCGAGCGCTTCGCCCAAGCTGGCAACGGTGCGTGTATCCAGCTTGTTTACCGAGCCTGGGGCATTGAACACCAGCTCGGCGATGCCGTTGTCGAGCCAGTGCAGTTGTAATGTTTCGCCTTGGTAGAGCATGTCTATCTCCTGAATCAGCGTTTGATCTGGTATGACCAGATGATGAGGAGTGTGGTTTTTATGTTAACAATATGCAAATGAGAGATTGCATTTTTGCTAGTCTGATCACATGACTATGAGTTAGTGCTTTGATTTAAAACGAAGTTATATTTTATGCTTTATGCTGATTTGTCGACGAGTGAAAGCCTTCATAAGCCTTTATCGTCGCGTTGGGCGGCCGCCATCGCGCGGCTTGGTCTGCTCGCCTGGTTAATTGTTAAGCTACGGATGTAACGACGTTTACAGCGATTTGCGAACCGCTCCGCATGCCAGAGCTGATGGGGTTGGTGCACCTGAACGGTGTGCTAAGATGACTCATTCCGTTCTAATGGTATGTATAAGGGTATTGTGATGGAAACGCTGGCTTCTTTGTATAACGACCACCTGGCAGAACTGCAAAAACGGGCGTGTGAAGTGTTAACGCGCAACAAACTGGATGCGCTGCTGATTCACTCAGGAGAGCTGCAAAGGATATTCCAAGATGATCGCAGCTATCCGTTCAAAGTGAACGCGCACTTTAAGGCTTGGGTGCCAGTCACCTCGGTACCCAACTGCTGGTTGTGGGTGGATGGCGTTAACAAACCGAAGCTGTGGTTCTATTCGCCGGTCGATTACTGGCACAGCGTTGAGCCACTGCCGGAGAGTTTCTGGACCAAATCCGTTGAACTGATGCCCTTGGCCAATGCTGATGATATCGCGCAGCAACTTCCTGCCCAGCGTGAGCGTGTGGGTTATATCGGCTATGCGCAGCAACGTGCCCGCGATCTCGGTATCCTGGCAGAAAACGTCAACCCGAAAGCAGTGTTGAATTACCTCGATTTCCATCGCTCAATCAAAACTGGCTACGAGCTGGCCTGCATGCGCGAAGCGCAGAAAACCGCGGTTATGGGGCACCGTGCTGCTCATGAGGCCTTCCTGTCAGGCATGAGTGAGTTTGATATCAACCAGGCTTACCTCACCGCCACGGGGCATCGTGACACCGATGTGCCTTATGACAACATTGTTGCGCTGAATGAGCATGCGTCGGTACTGCATTACACCACGTTGGATCATCAACCACCGTCAGAAATGCTGAGCTTCCTGCTTGATGCCGGTGCCGAATATAACGGTTACGCTGCCGATCTGACTCGTACCTACGCTGGCCAGAGCGGCAGTGATTTCGCGCATCTGATAAAAGATCTTAACGGTGAGCAACTGGCACTGATGGAGACCATTAAAGCCGGAGTGCGTTACACCGATTACCATGTGCAAATGCATCAACGTATCGCCAAACTGCTCAAGAGCCACAAACTGGTGACCGGCATCAGTGAAGAGGCGATGGTTGAGCAGGGGCTGACCACGCCATTCCTGCCACACGGCCTGGGCCATCCCCTGGGATTGCAGGTGCATGACTCTGCCGGCTTTATGCAGGATGAACAGGGTACCCATCTCGCCGCCCCATCCAAATACCCGTACCTGCGCTGCACCCGCGTGTTGCAACCTGGCATGGTGTTAACCATTGAACCCGGTATGTATTTTATTGATTCCCTGTTGGCGCCATGGCGCAGCGGCGAATTCAGTCAACACTTTGCCTGGGATCGCATCGATGCGCTGAAACCTTATGGTGGTATCCGTATTGAAGACAATATCGTGATCCACGAAAAGCGTATCGAGAACATGACGCGCGATCTGAATCTGGCCTGATGCAGCCTTACCCGATCCCGGCAGGCCCCGTCAGCGTCAGTGAAGAAATAAAGAAGAGTCGTTTTATCACCCTGCTGGCACCGACCAGCGGGGTTGATGCGGCAAAGGCGTTTATCCAGCAGGTTCGTGATGAACACCCTGCGGCCAGGCATCATTGCTGGGCATTTGTCGCAGGCTCACCGACTGACTCACAACAGTTGGGTTTCTCCGACGACGGCGAACCTTCCGGCACGGCCGGTAAACCCATTCTTGCACAACTGATGGGCAGTGGAATCGGCGAAATCACCGCCGTGGTCGTGCGTTACTACGGCGGTATCAAGTTGGGCACCGGCGGTTTGGTGAGAGCCTACGGCAGTGGCGTGCAGCAGGCATTAAAGCAATTGGCCGTGAGCTACAAAATCCCGCAGGCCGAATATACTTTGCAATGTGACTATGCTCAGTTGGCATTGGTAGAGAATTTATTGCAGCAAACTGAAGGACGGATAGTGCAGGGGGAATATGGTGCTTCCGTCATGTTGCATCTGGCTTTGCCGGTCACCGGTGTCGAAGCGTTCGGGAATAAATTACGTGATCTCAGTCGCGGTAATTTGCAATTAACCCCCATTTCGCAATAATTCCCCCAACTGAATTGCTAAGGATCGTGCTGAAATGCATTTTCGCGCTATAACCCGTATCGTTGGTTTGCTGGTCATCCTGTTCTCCGGGACGATGTTTATTCCTGGGCTGGTGGCATTGATATACCGCGATGGGGCGGGGCGGGCGTTCAGCCAAACCTTCTTTGTAGCGGTAACCATCGGTCTGATGCTGTGGTGGCCCAACCGTAAACAAAAGCATGAGCTGAAGCCGCGAGAGGGTTTTCTGATTGTGGTGTTGTTCTGGACGGTGCTGGGCAGCGTCGGGGCATTACCGTTTTTATTCTCGGAGCGGCCTAATCTTTCACTGACCGATGCCTTCTTCGAATCATTTTCCGGTTTAACCACCACCGGCGCGACGACGCTGGTGGGGCTGGACTCACTACCCAAAGCCATTTTGTTCTATCGGCAGATGCTGCAATGGATGGGCGGGATGGGGATCATTGTGTTGGCAGTGGCGATACTGCCGATCCTCGGTGTTGGTGGCATGCAGCTGTATCGCGCAGAAATGCCAGGCCCGTTGAAAGATAATAAAATGCGGCCGCGCATTGCCGAAACGGCCAAAACCCTGTGGCTGATTTATGTCCTGTTGACCATTGCCTGTGCACTGGCGCTTTGGGGCGCTGGCATGTCAGTGTTTGACGCCATTGGCCACAGCTTCTCGACCATCGCGATTGGCGGTTTCTCTACCCATGACGCCAGCATCGGTTATTACGCCAGTCCGACCATCAACACTATCATTGCTATTTTCCTGCTGATCTCCGGTTGTAATTACGGCTTGCACTTCGCCTTGCTGAGCGGCCGTAGCCTGAAAGTTTACTGGCGCGATCCTGAGTTCCGCATGTTCATTGCCGTGCAGTTGACGCTGGTAGTGGTGTGTACTGCCGTGTTGTGGGGGCATGGTGTCTACAAAACCGGTATGGAAACGGTCAATCAGGCGTTCTTCCAGGTAGTGTCTATGGCGACAACTGCCGGTTTTACGACTGATAGTATTGCCAAATGGCCGTTATTCCTGCCGATGTTGTTGCTGTGCTCTGCATTTATTGGTGGCTGTGCCGGCTCGACCGGTGGCGGCCTGAAGGTGATTCGCATTCTGCTGCTGTATTTACAGGGCTCGCGTGAGCTAAAAAGGCTGGTGCACCCTAATGCGGTTTACACTATCAAGTTGGGTAACCGCGCGCTTCCGGAACGCATCCTGGAGGCGGTATGGGGTTTCTTCTCTGCATATGCGTTGGTGTTTATCGTCAGCATGTTGGCGATTATTGCCACCGGCGTTGATGATTTTTCTGCTTTTGCTGCGGTCACGGCGACGCTGAACAACCTTGGGCCTGGGCTGGGAGTGGTGGCGGATAACTTCACTACTATGCCTGCCCCGGCGAAGTGGATCTTGGTCCTGACGATGCTGTTCGGGCGCCTTGAAGTCTTTACACTGCTGGTTCTGTTCACGCCGACATTCTGGCGTGAATGATCCTGATAGAAGGAGTAACGCCGTGAAGGCACTGATTCTTTATTCTAGCCGTGATGGGCAAACACGTTCTATTGCTTCTTATATAGCAAGCAAATTGCAGGATACGCTGCGCTGCGATGTGATCGATTTGCTACAGGCGGATAATGTCGACCTCAGCCAGTATCAGCAGGTGCTGATTGGTGCCTCGATACGCTATGGCCATTTTCATCCGACACTGGAGAAGTTTGTTAAGAGGCATGTTGAGCAGTTGAACCAGATGCCGAGCGCGTTTTTTAGCGTTAACCTGACCGCCCGTACGGCAGACAAGCGTTCGCCACAGACCAACGCCTATACCCGCAAGTTCCTCTTGTCTTCTCCCTGGCAGCCAAAACAGTGTGCCGTGTTTGCCGGCGCGCTTCGCTATCCACGTTATCGCTGGTTCGATCGAGTCATGATTCAACTTATTATGCGTATGACGGGGGGCGAAACAGATACCAGTAAAGAAGTGGAGTACACAGACTGGCAGCAGGTGGATCGTTTTGCCCAGGAGTTTGGCCATATTCAGTATG